>JAKQOH010000109.1 GCA_029565415.1 Candidatus Rifleibacteriota bacterium
ATGAACACGCAGGCTACGACCGAGACCATCGTCAGAGCGCTCCATGCCGACTCGAGCGGCGTGTCGAGATCCACTTTCACGGTTCGGGGCAGCAGGCGCTGGAGTTCTTCGTCACTCATGGGCGTTTGCATCGGTCATCTCCTCTCGACGTGCCATTCTAGTCCGTTTTCCGGCGTCGGGCAATCTGGTAGAATCCAAGACGGGGGGCAATCCGGAACGGGAGACGTCCGTTTTCCCCGGAGGCCCATTCCCGCGAAAACCCGTCGAAACGGGCGATGCTGAAAAGGAGCGCGTATGAACAAGTGGCTCGTCTCTGGAATCCTGGTCGTGGTGGCCCTTCTCGTCGGGCAGGCCGCCTGGGCGATGACGGCGGATGAGGTGTTGAAAGGCGTCGAGGACCGCTACGTCGGCAAGACCTCGAAGGCCGACACCGACATGGTGCTGATCGCGGCCGACGGCGGCAAGCGCACCCGCAAGATGAACATCTTCCGGCAGAAGGCCGACAACGACAACAAGGACAACTTCATCCATTTTCTCTCGCCGGCCGACATCAAGGACACGACCTACCTGGTGAACGAGAAGAGCCGCCAGCGCGAAAAGCGCATCTACCTCTCGGCGATGAAGAACGTGCGGCGCATCGTCGCCGATGACTACGGCATGGCGTTCGTGTCGAGCGACTTCACCTACGAGGACATGGACGACATCCACGCCTCCGACTATGCCTGCTCGAACCTGCGCGAGGAGAAGCTGGGGGAGGAGCCGGTCTGGGTGATCGACACCGTGAAGAGCGACGGCAAGACCAGCTACGCGAAGAGCACCCTGTATGTCTCGAAGGAAAAGATGCTGGTGCTGAAAGCCGTCATGTACGACAAAAAGAGCCCCGACAAGGTGATCAAGGAGATGACCGCGACCGAGCTCGAGAAGGTCCAGGATATCTGGACCCCCAAGATGGTCGAGATGAAGGACCTGCGGAAGAACACCTCGACCCAGCTCCGGATCAACGCGATCCAGTATGACGTGCAGCTCGACGGCGAGACGTTCAGCGAGCGCAACATGAAGAAGAGCTGATCCCGGTTCCGCGCGGACGACCCCGGTTCTGCCCCCGTCGGCAGGCCGGGGTTTTTCTTCGGCCGCCGGATTTCGGTGCCGGAAGGGAAATGCCGATGAGAGAAGAGAGACATCGTTCGGAGGCAGACCACGCTCTTGACGGCACTTCCGGGAACCGCCGCCGCAGTCCGGTGCAGACGGCCGTTCCGGGTATCCAGCAGCCGCCGCCTGTCGGGAAACCGGCTCGCGGTGCTTTTCGGCGTGCTGCTGCTTCTTCTGCTGCCCCCGCTTCCCGGCGGCCCTGCCCAGCATGCTGCGGAAGCCGCCACGGGAGCGGATCTTGCCGCGCGCACCCCGGGGGCCCGCGAGGTGTTCCAGATGCCTCGCATCGTGATCGAGAAGGGTGACGAAACGCCCGCCTCGGCACCGGCCGGGGTGACGAAACCCGCGAATCAGCCGGAGGAGCGGCCGGTGAACCGGCCCGTGATCACGGGCTGGCACAGCTGGAAATACAACGAGTTCTCCTCTTACGACCAGCTCCGGGTGAACCTCGAAAAGGAAGGGGCGAAGGGCCAGAAGCTGCTGCTCAGCCTCAACGGCCTCTACTACCAGGAGGAGGACAACAAGTCCTGGAGCTCGTATCTTGGCGAGAGTTACTACAAGTTCAAGGCCGGCAGCTTCGATTTCAAGGCCGGCCTGCTCGTCGACACGCTCGGCAGCGGCGACAAGGTGTCGTTCATCGACAAGATCAACTCGCGCCGGTATCACAACGGCCTTGCCAACGATTACAACCGCGACAAGAAGGAAGTCCCGGCAATAAAAACGACCTACTATATCAATAAAAAGATGAGCTGGGACTTCCATTACATGCCGGTGTTCCAGGCGAGCGAACTGCCGAGCATCTACGGCCGGTGGGCGACGGCGTTCCAGAAAGAGGCGGCGCGCATGGTGCTGCTCGGCACCCCGATGATGCGCGAGGACGACACCCGCGTGCGCGAGCAGTATCATCTCGGCTTCAACAGCGCGTTCAAAAAATACGAGATCCGATACCACTACCTCTGGCTGAAGGAGCGGCTGCCGGTGATCGATCTGGCGCCGCGCGGGTATCTGCGCTCGGAATACCCGATCGACGAGACGTTCGCGGTCGACGGCAACGTCACGCTGGGCAAGGAGTTCCTGATGCGGTACGAGATGGCCTGGTCCCCGACGAAGACGTTCGCGTCGTGGCAGGACGGCCGCATCGGGCCGCGGTTCCAGAGCAACTTCTTCGGCATGCTGCTGGGCACCGACAAGACCTACCGCAACAACCTGTATCTGAACGTCCAGGGCATCCTGTCCCATATCTCGAAGATGCAGACGAAGACGCCCTACCAGCTCCATCCGACCGAGTTCATGACCTCGCTGCAGCTGAAAAAAGGGTTCAGGAGCGAGACGCTCTTCATCGAATTCAATAGTCTCGGGAATATGACGACGGGCGAATACGTGCTGACGCCGCAGATGTCGCTCCAGCGGGGCGATTTCCTGAAGTTCGTCGCCGGCGTCCACGTGAACGGCAAATCCACCGACGCCCTCGGCCCGGTCGGCCAGTTCGACGAGAACAACACCCCCTTCCTCGAAACCCAGATCATCTTCTGACCCTCGAAAAGTGGGGCGAAAGCTGAAGCACAGAGGACACAGAGGACACGGAGTTTTCACGGAGAAAACGTGGATAGCCGATTCACCAACGAGACACGAAGAATCAATCCGTAGATGAAGCAGATTCCCTGGATGGAAAACCTGATTGATTCAGCATGCCAGGTCACAGAGAACACCGAGAATTTCACAGAGACATGAAGTTGCGTTCTCACCCAATGCAACGCCCAATGCCCTGGTAATCTGCTGATGAAAAGCAGATCTCAATAACGTCTTCCCTCTGTGGTTATCTCCGTGCCCTTTGTGCTCTCTGTGATTCAGCTTTTTCCCCGTCTTGTACGATGAAGGGAAATCGCGTATGGTAGAGGCACCATGAAGCGCATGCGTGACTCGTTCGGAACGGCCGTCGCCGGCCTGTGGCTGGCGATGATGCTGCTCGTGCCGGTGTTCGTCGCGTGGCCCGGCGGGGCGGTCGCATCGGCTGCATCCGATGTGCCGCCGACGAAAGCCAGCCTGCGCTTCTCCCACAAGACCCACGGCGAGCAGCGCATCCGGTGCGAGCGGTGCCACCGCGTCGTCGAGGGGGCCTCGCTGCCGGACGACGTGCCGTCGGGGTTCGCGCCGCTGCGGCCATCGCGGATCGTGCCCGGGGCTCCGCCGCCGGCGGTCGCTTCGCCTCCGGCCGTTCCCGAGCCGGTTGCCGATTCCCCGACGTTCGGCCGGCCGCCCGAGAAGGTCTGTCTCACCTGTCATTTCGCCGCCCGCCAGAAGAGCGACTGCGGCTTGTGCCACCTGGGGAAGCCGGCCCGGACAGAGCGGGACCGCAAGCGCATCGGTCACGGCGTCACGTTTTCCCATACGGCCCATGCGGCGCACGACTGCATTGCCTGCCACCCGCTCGTCGAGGGGTGGGACTCGCTCGATGGCGCCCACTGCTCCACCACGATGGAGTCCTGCCTCGTGTGCCATGACGGGCTGCGGGCGAAGAAAAACTGCACGATGTGCCATTCCCCGACCCCCCGGCCGGCCGACCACGTGCGCAACTTCGAAAAGAAGCACGGCCCCGCCTACCGTGCCGACCCCGACCGCTGCCGCCTGTGTCACACCGAGTCGAGCTGCGTCGCCTGCCACAGCCGCCGACCGGCCGACCACACCCTCGCCTGGGTCTCGCGCCGCCACGGCCTGGCCGCCCAGACCAACCCCGACAAGTGCGCCGCCTGCCACAGCGACAAGAGCGTCTGCCGCCGCTGCCACACCGACTGGTGATCGCAGACTTCGGGAGAGTATGTATCGCATACGATATATAACGAACTCCGGCATATTCCGGGCGCATCACGATGCGCCCCTACGCGACAATCGATGAATCCCTGCGCTCTTGCAGGATGATAGCCAAATTCCTGTATGCCAATGGCTGAATCCCCTAGATCGTAGGGGCGGATCGTGATCCGCCCGCCTCACGCGGAGGGATGTGGTTCACCCCGATGAAGGCAAAAATATCGTTCAATCTACATCTCGGGTGTGTTGCGATGCGCTCCTGCGCGCCAACGGCCGAACTCCTGCTGCCGTTGGGGCGAGTTTGAAACCCGCCCTGATTGCCATTAATACATTCAGGCGCCTCGAACGGCGCCTTCCATGCCGAAGCGTTTGAGCCAGTTGGTCAGGGTCTGATAGTTCTTGAAGCCCAGAAGGTCGGCGGCTTCGGTTTTGTTGCCCCGCGTGTGCTTCATGGCCCGATCGAATCGGAATCGGGATTGTGGCTGGCGGCCAGTCGGCGGGCGTGGTCGGGAGAAGTATTGGCATAGCAGTACAAACAGCCGTGAGGGCATGTGTTATAACTTCCGATATCTTTGCTGGTGATGCAGCCGCAGGCTTTTCGCTGGCCTTTGTCCTTCAGGGAAGGGCGGTCGCTTTCGAAGCCGTTGAGCGTCGGCTGGGCGGGAATGTAGCCGAGGTGTTGCTGTAACACCTTGTCTTCGGGAAAAAGTCGATGCAGGAGTTCATCATCGATGCATCTGCCGTGTCGGATTCCGACGGATGAGAGATCCAGGGCTTCGGCGCAGGAAACGACGACGATGCCGAGCTCTCTGCCGATCGTCGCGAGTCCGGCGGCTGCCGTGAGCATCTCGCCTTCGCTCCACTCGCGGAAAGAGATGCCCGCTTTCTTCAGATTGGCCCCGACTTTCCTATACTCGGCGATGTCGGCGAAGCTGAAAACGAGCCGGCGGGTCTTGCCCCGGAGTTGTTCGCCGACGGCATGTACGCGGGCAAGAAGACCGTCGATGCCAAGACCGTCGAGGAGCAGCAGCGGGTCGGCGCGCCAGATAACGCGGTCGGGGCCGACGAGGTCGGTGAATCTCGAAAATGTCTCCATTCGCTCTGCAAGAGGGGGAACGCCGGGCTCGAGGCCTTCCCCGACGTAATCGTTGAGCGTGAAGGTCAGGTACCAACTCATCTGGGCGAAGGTGTCGAGGTGCGCGAGCAGGGGGCGGGGGTTCTTCGACCAGAAGACGATGGCCCGGGCCCGTTCGAATGAGACCCAATGGCTCTGCTGGTTGAACGGGTTGACCCACCGGACCCAGCCGGCCCGGAAACGTCGGGCGAACCACTCCGCGTAAAAGGCGGGCAGATCCGTCGACCGGCTCGCGGAGATGATGACGGGCGCCACTGCCTGCCGCGGCCCTTCGGGCGTTTCGATGGTGACGTGATCGCGGTTCTGGCTCTTCATGGGAATCATCCTTGCGACAGTATAAACCCGTTGCGGGTTGTGATGGAGAAGGTTTTGTCCCGCCTGAGACAGCTGCAGATGCAGATGTTCCGCCTGTCGCGAAACGAGGCGACGGTGAACGGTTCTGACGGCCCGATGCCCTTACCAAGCCAACGGCGAAACGAAAAGCCTCAAATACGACATCGCCAACGCCAAGGCCCTGGCTTCCCGGAGGCCGTTCGAGAAATAAGGATCACAAAAACCTTCTTGCGCGAGAGAGTCGGGCCCGGGCCTGACTCTCTTTTGCTCTCTTCAGGCGGCATTGCATCTAATCTCCGCCATGTGCGGCACTGTCTGCCTGGAATGAGTTACAATCTGACTTCGAGACGTTGCCGAACCCTCTGGTGAAGAAGGTCACTATCAGCGGCAGAGTCATGGAGAATGCCATATGAGCGAGAAGTATTCGGAAATGCCGTCGGCGGAGCTGGCGAATGCGGTGATGAATGAAGCGGCGAATCTGTTTCCGGAGTGCCTGAAGCTGCTCGGAGCGTCGATCGCGGTCGAGTCTTACACCGGGCGGGAGCGGGGGCAGGCGGATCTCCTGCTGGCCTGGCTCGGGGAACGGGGGATTCCGGCGTGCCGGCTGCCGCGTGGCGGAGTGCTGGCACTGGTGACTCCGAAGGAGTTCGCGCCCGACCTCCGGGGATTTGCCGGCATGGGGGATCAGGCACGGCTCGACGCGATCCGGGAGGCGGTGGCGGCCGTCCGGAAGGCGGGGATGCCGTTGATGGCCTATGATGCGCATATGGACGTCGTCGAGGCGGGCGAGGACGCGGCCTGGACGGTGCCGCCGTTCGCGCTGACGCGGCGGGACGGCCGGCTGTACGGCCGCGGGACCTGCGACATGAAAGGCGCTCTCGTCGCCATGACGGTCGCGCTCGAACTGGCGAACCGTGTCGCGTCGCGTCAGCCCCTCCGTCAGGCGGTGCTCGGCTGCTTCGTGACCGAAGAGGAGGGGGCCGAGGGCCTTTCGCTCGCCGAGATCATCCGCACGCTCGGCATCCGGCCCGACTGGGTTCTGCTGGGGGAGCCGTCGAAGCTCGAGATCGCGCGCGGCCAGCGCGGCAAGTTCCAGTTCGTCATGCGCGCGAAAGGTCGCCGGGCCCACACCTCTGTGCCGGAAGTCGGGGATAACGCCGCCTACAAGCTCGCCCGGGCCGCGATCGAGGTCGGGGCGTTCGATACCGAAGAATATACACGGGTCGGTCCCGAGCCCGACCGGGTGCTCGAGCGGTCGACCCTGGTCGTGACGACGTTCCGGACCGAACCGTTCACGACCAGCAGCGTGCCGGAAGGCGCCGTGGCCGACGTCACGGTGCGCTTGGCTGCGGGGCAGAACGATGCGACGATCGTCTCGCGGTTGAAAGCCCGGCCCGACTGGCCCGACGTCGAGATCGAGCCGATCGTGTACCGCCAGCCCTCCTACACCGGGAAAACCGCCGACTGGCCCTCGATGCACCTCGCCTGGGAAACGCCGCGAGACCATGCCTGCACGCGGATGCTGCGCGCGGCTGCCCAGGCCGTGCGGGGCGTCGTTCCCCCGGACAAGATCTGGCCGTTCTCGACCGACGGCGTGCTCAGCGCCGGCGAGGAGAAGATCCCCACGCTCGGCTACGGGCCGGGGCGCGAAGACGTGTGCCATGTCGTCGACGAGTGGATCACCGAGGTGGAGCTGGCCGACGCTCTGGCCGTCTACGGACTGCTGCCGTTTCTGCGGGGCTGAACCCGCTCAGCCGATCGTCTCGAGAAACGCCTGGTATTCCCTGACCGAAGCCGCCTGGGCTGTTGCCCGGGCGGCGTTCATCTCGTCGTAATGTGCCTTGACGATCTCGATCAGCCGGCCATCGAGCTTGCCGTTCGATGCGTGGTCGAGCAGGATCGCCAGCACGCTGTCGGCTTTCATACCCGGCCGGTACGGCCGGTCTTCGGTGAGGGCCGTGAACACGTCGGCGACCGCCATGATCCGGGCCCCGATCTCGAGGCGGGGGCCGTCGAGATGGAAGGGATACCCGGTGCCGTCGAGCCGCTCGTGATGGAACGAGGCGGCGCGGTTGATGTCCTGCAGCCCGTCGATCTGCTCGAGCGTGCGGAACGTGCAGAACGTGTGGCTGCGCATCACGTTGTATTCCTCGGGGGTCAGGCAGCCTTTCTTCTCGATGATCTCGGTCGGGATGGCCAGTTTGCCCAGATCATGCACGAAGCCGGCGATGCGCAGCCGCAGCGACTCGTTTGCCGAGAGGCCGAGGAGACGCCCGAGGCACTCGGCGCTGGCCGCGACGCCGCTCGAATGGGTCGCCGTGAACGGGCTGCGGAAATCGATGATGCGCCGGAAGATGTTGGCGAACGAGAGCAGCTCGTCATTGTCGAGCATGATCGTGCCGAGCCGGCTTGACCGGGCGAGCACCTTGCCCAGCAGTGGGGAAGTGAGATCGAGCCAGAAATACTCGCTGTCGGCGAGCCGGGTCACGATCTCGACCAGCTCGGGGTGGAACATCGTGTCTGCGTGGCCCCGGATCCGGTCCAGGATTTCGCGTGACTGGCCGAGCACCTCGCGGCCGCGATCGATCAGCAGACTTATACGGTCTGCTATATGAATCACGTGGCTTCCCAGCGGGACGAGCTCGCCGCCCTGCTGGCGGCCCGCGCCGCCGTTCCACGCGACATGGTGGAACCGGACGATCGAGGCCGCGTTCGCGAGAGGCTCGAACTGGCTCAGCAGCGCCGCCCCGGTGACGGCGTGCCGCTGGCCGGTCAGATCCTCGAAGCGCAGCGTGTCCATGCGTTCCGAGAGCGAGAGCGCCCCGACGTCGTGGAGCATGCCGGCCATGACGAGGTCGTTGAGCTTGTCACGCGACCAGTCGAGCTGCTCGGCGATGCGGAACGCCAGCAGGGAGACCTGCAGATGATGGCTCGTCAGCGCCGGGCTGAGCCAGTCCATCACGTCGGAGAGGCAGTTGAGGAAGTCGAACAGGTTGATTTCGGTGCGGTCGTTCATGACGGTTCAGTCCCGTGGCGGCAGAAAACGCATGTTGGAGCGCTGGAGACGCTGGGCCAGCAGACGTGAGAGCAGCAGGGCATAATGGGGGCGCCGTCGCACGGCCTCGATGAACTCTTTTTTCGAGATGCGGATCAGCGTTCCGTCGGTCTGGGCGCGGATCGAAGCCGAGCGGCTTTTTCCGAGCAGGAACGACGTCTCCCCGAGGAAGATGTCGTCGGCCGACAGCGTCGTGACGGGGAAGCCGTTGATCACCACATCGTAGCGGCCCTTGACGATGTAATACAGGTAGGTGCTGGGATCGCCCTGGTGGTACAGATACTCGCCGGCCTCGATCTGGAGCGGCTCGATGTCGGTGAACAGGGCCGGGGGCGGCGAGGCGGCATCGAGGGCATGGACGACCTCGAAGCTGACGGTGTTGCCGGAGGCGTTGTAGGTCATGTTCCGGGTGAACCGGCTGGCGAGCAGGATGCCGCGGCCATGCAGCCGGAACCCGGACTCCTCGCCGGTTCTCTCGAAAAACCGCTTCCAGTCGAAGCCACGGCCTTCGTCGGTGATGGTGAACCGGGAGCCGGCCTTGCAGATGCCGTACTCGAACGTGACGTGGCGATCGGCGATCTCGCCCGCGCGCGACCGGCGCTCGATCAGATCGACCATCGAGCCGCCCTTTTCGAGCCAGGCGTTCTTCTCGTCGAACGTGATGCCGCAGTTGCCGTGCTCGATGGCGTTCACGAGCAGCTCGAACAGCGCGAACCCGAGGTTGCTCTTCCCCTCGATATCGATCCGGCCGCCTGCATACAGGAAATTGCACAGCAGATTGGCGTAACACCGCGCCTCAATGATGTGGTTCTCGAGCTTGAACGAGCCCGAGATGTTCGTGATCAGCCCGCCGCCGAGGCTGTGCTGGAACAGGAGCCGGCGGTTCCGATGGATGATGCTCATGATGCGCGGCAGGTAATCCTCGAGGGTCCGCTCGTGAAGCGTGACGATCAGGTTCGCCTCCCGGATCGAGTCGAGGCGCCGGATCTCCCGGTCGTCGTCGTGGATCGCGATGATGCCGCCCGGAACGAGCCAGGGATCGCCGAGAATGAACTCGAGGAGTTCGAACGGCTTGAGCTCCGGGCAGGAAAAATCGAGCAGAATCAGCTCGGGCATTTCGAGGGTGAGATACTCCCGGGCCGTCTGGACATCGGGAACGACGGTCAGACGGAGGCTCTCCCGGCACTCGGCGGGAAGAAGCCGCTCGATCTGGGAAATGAGCGTCGGATTGCCGCTGATCAGCGGAAGCGGCCGCATCGATCCTCCTGCGTGGACGGGCTTCCCCTACTATACCCTGACCGGCCTCATTCGCCAAGAGGCCGGCGTCTCAGCGTCGGCGGCGTCCCGGGACATGCCGTGAGACGAGCAGTCGGACGAGGCGCACGGGGCGCGATTTCCCCTTGACCTGCGTTTCACCGAGCTGCTCGAAGCTGCCGATGTCCCTGACGTGCTGCCGGAGAGCGTCGTCGAGGACGATGCCGGCCGGGTCGAACTTCTCCGCCAGGGACGCGGCGCGCGCGGCGAGGTTGACGGTGTCCCCGATGATCGTGTGGTCGCGCCGGTCGCCCGAGCCGAGTATGCCGGCGATGACGGGGCCGATCGTCAGGCCGACTGCCGGAGCGATGGCCAGCCGCCCTTCACGGAAGGCATGATGCAGTTGCCGGGCAGCCGCAACCGCTGTGGAACCACGATTCGTGGGGAAGACGGCAAGGAGCTTCGGGCCCAGGAGTTTGTCGATATCCGCGCCTGCGGCATGAAGAATCCGGCCGGCGACGACGACGTGCCGGTTCAGGAAGAGCAGAGCCTCTTCGGGAGGCATTTCGGCCATGCGGGACTCGATGCCGGGAAAGGAGACAAAGCAGACGATCGAGTCGCGCCGGCTGCCCTCGCGGGCCAGGAGCTCCCCGTCCTGCGTCGTGGCAGCCGTCAGGGCCGACCCGGATACCATACGGCTGAGAATATCACGTTCCTCGAGGCCGCGCGTCATCATGTTGAAGGCGCCCGCCAGTTCACCGAGCTCGTCGGTCCGGTCGGATTCGACCCGATGGGCATACCGGCCCGCGCCGATCGCGCGGATTCCCTCTATCAGGCTTCGGAGCGGGGCCGTGATGTCCCGGGTGACGCTGGCGGCGAGCAGAAGAATGATCAGCCCGGTCAGAAGAAGCATCACGTTCAGGTCGTGTCTGAGCGCCTCGGTTTCGGCGCGGATCGGGGCTTCATCGGCAAGAGCGGTGAAGACGAACTGCCGCGATGCCTCGCCGGGGGTTCCTTCGACCAGCCAGCTGGTTCCTCCGGCTTCCATTCGAAGGCTGAGGGGGCTGGCGGAAGCGTCCACCTGGCGGGCGACATTGCGGAGAAAGGGAAACCGCTCGCCGGTCTCGGGATAGCACGGCTCCCCGATGAGATCCCTCTGGAAGGCGAAAACCGGCCCGTCACGCCAGGGCCCGGAAAGCGTGCGCGCCATGGCATTGTTCTCGTTGGGCTTCGCCCGGAGCAGGGCGGTGAGAAGAAACTCGGGATGGGAAGGCGCCGGAAGGAAGAGTTCGTAGATCATGATCATGCCGATGCCGGCCTCGATCAGGACGGGTTCACTCTTGCCGTTGAGCCAGTCGAAGAAGGACTCGGGACCGAGGATCGACTGGAAGATCTCTCGCCCGACATCCCAGACAATTTCCTGCCTGGTTTCAGCGGCTGAGCCGCGCTCTCCGTCCACGATGAGTTGGCTGCCCGAGGGAGCGGCAGGGGCCCCGCCCCGGGCGGCGATCGCCTGGTTCGCCACCTGGTTCATGAGCTGCGGAAGCATGCTGGATTCGCCCCCAAGGTCTTCGGGACGCACCTGATCCCTCACATAGCTGCCCATGCCGGCGAGGATCAGCTTCCTGAGCGAGATGTCGACGGGCTTCTGATAGAGGCGCATGAATTTCCGTCTCAACTCTGATTCCAGGTCGACCCGGGCTCCGGGGAGCCCGGCGGCATCCCGCCGCGCCGCAGCCAGGAACTCCGGTGTGCTGAACAGCCGATCGATCAGATGCCAGATGCGTGGCCGGTGCGAGAGACTTTGCAGCTCCAGCAGTTGCATCGTGCGCCGAAGGTCCGAGCGCACCTCCTGCACCCGCATCTCGTGTCGCTCGGCAGCATACGGCTCGATGACCAGAAACGTCGCCGTCAGCGGAAACAGCGCGGCGAGGAAGAAACCGGCTGTCAACTGACGGCCGAGGCTCGTGACCAGTCCGCCCTGGCAAAAAAGAGTCGAGTACCAGATCAGAAGACCGAGGATGGAGGCCGACCAAACGATGATCCGGAGCGTCAGAGTGCGGAATCCCGATCCTGGGGGGGATTCAGGGAACTTCTGGGCGCCAAGGACGGTATACGGTTTCCCGAAAAAGGCTGTTCCCCGGGAGACGAGCCAGCCTTCCGGTGCGGGTTTTCCTCGAAGGCAATCCCTGAGAGGCTTCTTGGTCCAGGCCCGATCAGCCCTGATCTGGCCGCTGCCTTCCGGGATGAACGCAAGGGAGATGCCCCGGGCGGCATATCTGCGGATCGTCGAATGGATCGTGTGACCGCCCGGTTCCGGCTGAGGAATGATGAACACAATCCCGCCGAAGATGAGCTGTTTCCAGGTTTCCGGCTGCAGCCGCCCCAGGTTCGGTCGGAAAAGCGCGTCTCGCGTGGGAGGGCGGAGAACGACGGGGAGACGCACCGGATCGAGAAGAGGCATCCAGAACAGCAGCGACGGTTGGCCTCGGAACAGGATCGGCGCCGCCGTTCCCCGGATTTCGTGATTGTAATACGTGACGGTCTGGACCGAGCCGAGATAGTGTGGAATAGCATCAGATATACGTCTGGATTCGGTCGCCGAAACCGAGCCGACAAGGCTTTGTGTGAGCAGGCCGAGAAAATCACGAAGAAACACCAGCTCCTCCGGGGAATGCGGCCCAAGGATGTCCGATCGGGCGGGCGTTCCGGTCTGGCTCAGGATCAGGGTGGGTGTCAGGTTTGAAGATCGGAGCCGCATGGACAGCGCTTCGAGCTCCGTCGAAGGACTCGATCCGGAAGCTGCAAGGCGTTCGGCGAAGCGGAGGGACTCCTCTTCGAACTGCTCGGCGATCAGAAGGCGGGTGAGGTCCTGATGGCGGGTGAGGTGGATGGCGGTGTCGAGAAGCCTGGCGGCATTCTGGCGCCTCATCTCGAGGGTGTAGGTTTCCGTCTCTGTCAGCGAAGCACGAATCAGCCAGGCCGGGAGCAGGAGAACCAGCGCCCCGGCAAGAAAGACCAGGAGTTTCAGAGAAAGCGGCGGACGGATTGTGGACGTTTCGCTCATCCCGATCATGCCTCCGTTTCCCTGGCAAGGTGATCGAGGGTCACACCGGCTCTGAACGCATATCCCTTGGTCTCATGGCCGGTCATGGGAGAGAGAAGGGGAGTGAGCGGGCCGCACTCCCGGGCGATGTCCGGGGCAAGGATGAGAGGAAGGCCTGGAGCCGATTTTGAGAGGGCCTCGAGGGCCGTGGCCTTCGCGACGGCCTCGCCGAGCATGACGATTTCGAACCGGATCGCCGGATCACCGATGCCGCCGAACAGCAGATTGCCGGAACACAGGCCGATGCCGGTTGCATAGGGGACCAATCCGGATCGGGCCCGTTCTTCGTTGATCGATGCCACGCCCCGGAGCATGGCGATTCCGGCGTGAACGGCCCGCAGGGGAAAACCGGTATCGACCGGGGAGCGGGGCTCGAACACGGCCTGGATGGCATCGCCGATGAACCGGTCTATACGGCCCCCGTGGCGGTGGATAACCCCTGCCATGACGTCGAAATGGCGATTCAGCAGGCCGGTGATGACCGGGGCCGGCTGGTTTTCGCACAGGGTCGTGAACGAACGGATGTCGGACACCAGGACGATCCCGGGGCCGCGTCGCGGCTGGGCGACGGTTCCTGCCGTGACGGCCTGGAGAGCCGCATCCGAGACGAACGTCGAGAGCCGCTGCCGCTGTCGCAGACCTTCGGTCATCTCGTCGAATGCGCGGCTGAGAATGCCGAGTTCGTCCGACCGGTCGAGAAGAACGCGGGTGTCGAGGTCGCCGTTCGTCACGGCCGTCACGCCGGCGTGAACCGATGCGATCGATGGCACGACCCGCCAGGCCGTTACCCCGCCGAGGAGGATGACCATGGCGAGGCTGAACCAGAGCATTGTCAACAGCTTCCGGCGCCGGGCCTCGAAGGCCGCAAAGGCGGGGTCGACCGGGAGCGCCGCGGTGAAGCAGATATCCGTCATCGTTTTCGAGGGACGGGCGAAGATGAGCCAGTCGTCCGGTGCCACCCGGCGGTCTGCGAACACGCCGCCCTGTCTCATGGCCTCCAGTGCCGGCCGTTCGAGCAACTTCTGCTGTCGGGCCGAGACCGGCATGAGCGGCACGAGACGGTTTCGCTCCTGGCGCCAGGCTACGAACTCGCCCCCGGGATGCAGGCGTGCGAACTCGATCAGGGCTGTGCGGATGACTTCCTTGTCCAGGAGCTTGTCGTGCCAGGCGATCAGAAATGCGATCAGATCGCCCTTGCCGGTCTGAACGAAGTCGTGGAGTTTGACCAGCCAGTGGCTGCCGGCGCGGATAAACTCAGGAATTCCCCGGTGCATCTCGGCCAGCTGGGTCATGTTCGTATAGGAAACCTGATTGAAGGCATCCCAGAACACGTCATCGCGCGAGGAAAAAGGATTCTCGCGGGGAGGGGCGGATTTGTGGGTGATCTCATACCGGTTTCGAAGAGCCTTGACGAGATATATTTTAAAATATTTATGAATGCCTTCGATCTGCTCGGGGGTCAGGAGTGCCCCGTACGTCGCGAGTTCGTTGCCATACATGTCGAAGAGGAAAACGGCAGAGAGAGGAAGCGCCGGAGAGGCGTTCGAGAATTCGCGGACCATCATGTCCGCCAGCCCGGGTGCCTGCGTGCCCTGTTCCCGCACCGCTTTTTGCCAGGCGGGATTCGCGGTGACGCGGGAAAATGCCGCAAGATATCGGCTCTGGAACTGGTCCTTGCTCTGGTCGATCGAAGCCAGGGTCGAGGACAGGCTTCGCTCGAGCCCGTGCAGAATGGCTTTGCGGCGCTCATCGACATAGCCGGAAACCGTCTGGATCGCGATGGAGAGCGGGAGGGCGCAAACGAGTCCGTAGAGGCCGAGGAATCTCCAGGCAAGCGGAATGGACGGCCATTGTCCGAGAAGAAGGCCCCGCATCGAGACGAGCAGACCGCCGGCGGCGAGGAGCATGCCGGCAAGCTTGAACGAAAGAGGAGTCGCAGGAGGCGACTCCGCCGGGAGCAGGACCGCGGCAAGGTGGGAGGAGTTCAGGACTGGGCGGGTGTACAGCCGATACCGGCCGATGGGTTCACCCCAGGGGGAGAGGGCTCGTTCCCGCTCACGGAAGGGAATGCGCCGATAGGCCTCCCGCCAGGCTGCAAACAGTCGGGAACGGAGAATGCGCTTCGGAAACACGTCGCCGATGCCGGAAGGATGCGCCCGGACGAAACCGTTCCAGCGAACTCCCCGGCTGCGCACCGCCTCGGCTGATATTTTCATGGATATATATTTTGCATGTTTTGTTTCCGGAACGAGAACGATGAACCCGGCGGCTGGCCGCGTCCCGTCCGTGATCATGTCCCAGATCAGATACTGCTGGATCCTCTCACACGTGACCCTGATCGGAATGCCCCTGAGGCTCTGGGCGACGGGCGCCGGCTCCATGCCGACACCGAACAGGGTTCCCAGAAGCTTTGTGACGCGACGCTCGTCCGCATCCGACCGGCTTTTCCCCTGGTGCCGCGAGGCGAGGTGATGAAACACCTGGATCATGGCCTGACGGCCGAGTCCCCCGGCGGGCGGGGCGTGGAGCAGGCGCGGAGGGGCGTCCGGAGAGGCCTTGGAATACTCGAAAAGCCAGACTCTGGTGTCGGGAAAATGTTGCCAGATGCGGCTCGAGAGGGATCCCCAGGGGGCCTGGGCGCCGCGGGCAATGCCCAGATCCTCGAGGCAGTTCGTCAGGCGGGCGCCGTGGAAGAGGAGCTGGTCCCGAAGCCGCCACTGAAGCGACATCGCTTCCAGGACACGGCGGGCCTCTTCCGACTGGCGTTGCCGGTGAAAGGCGCTCTCCCGGCTCATCGAACGATGAATGCCGATATAGATCGAGAACAGCGTCAGTGCGGCGAGAATCACGGCCGGCAGATAGGTCGGGATTGCGCCTTGACGTGGGGTCCGGTGGGCTGCGAGTGTCGTCGGCATGTCGGGTTGCCCACCATCATACACCGGCGGGCAACCCGGGTCACGAGAGTCAGAAGGGGGCGTCGACGGGGCCGGTCTGGCTGCCTCCTCCGTCGGCAAGGGCCGTTGCTTGCTGTTCATCGGGGCGCGAGAGGAAGGTGACGTTCTCGGCGACGATTTCGGTGTAGTAGCGGGGCCGCCCTTCCCCGGCCTCGAATTTCGAGATCCGCAGCCGCCCCTCGACGAGCACGGGCATGCCCTTGCGCAGGTGGCCGAGACAGCGTTCCGCGGCCGCGGCCCACACCGTCACATTGACGAAACTGGTCTCGACGCTGGTCTGGCCCTCGGGATTGCGGAACGCGTGGTTCACCGCGACGGAAAGGCCGGCCCGATTCGTGCCGTCCCGCGACTGGCGTGCCTGCGGATCACGCGTGAGATGACCGGCGATGACGACCTTGTTCAGGGAAATCATGGATGCCTCCTCGATTGATGTTCGATCGGATGTCTGGTTGCACATCCGATCGGTCATCGGTCGGGCGGGAGGTTCGGGGAAAAAATTTTCGGGAATCTTCAACCGGCGGGGGAAAAATCGCCGCGCAGCCAGTACAGGACCAGGCCGAGCCACTCGTGCATCGCGTATCGGAACAGTCCCAGGTCCGAGTCGCAGGCATTCCGCACCGTTCGGGCGGTCTGGACCGGAGCGGGCAGAACCTCGAAGCCCGCCGCGCGGAACGTCGCGGCGGCACGACGGATGTGCGGCCCATTCGTCACCAGCAGGATCCGCCGGAATCCGCGGGGGAGGAGGAGCCGGGCCGCGTTTCTCGCCTCGGTGCGGGTCGTGGTGATGCCTCCCGTCAGGATTTCGAACGCGCCGCTCGCCAGGCCCAGGTGGGCGGCGAACGAGGCCGTCCAGCCCGCTTCAGGAATCGGCCGGTCGGGGGTCGGGTCGCCGGTGCTCAGAAACAGGCGGGGGGCGCGGCCTTCTTTCAGCAGCGTGGCCCCGTGCATCACCCGCTGCAGGCCCGCATAGGTATACTCCCCCTCTTCGGAAACGCCCGAAGCGAGGACGAAGATCGCATCGGCCCGTTCCGTCGACGGCGGGAGGAGGAGGGGCCGGCACAGCAGGCCGGCGACCGGAAGATTCGTCAGGACCACGAACGCCACGCCGATCGCGGCAAACCCGCGGAGGCCGATCCGAAAAATGGCTCCAGGACTTGACGAGAATGTATCGAGAAATAGTATTAAAATTCCTATAATACTAATAAGTATTGCAAGAAACTGCCGTTTGGACTCGGCGAGCTGGGGAGCCACGACGGCGACCGCGAGCAGGATGGCGACGACGGCCGCCGTTTCGGCCCAGCGACGCGGGCGGGGGGCAGGATCACTCGCGCTCATGAGGTTCTCCGGGGCGGATGGAGGCTTTGCGCCGTTTTTCGTCGGCGTCGATCGCGTCGATCAGGCCCCGGCACCAGCCGAACAGGTTCTGCCGATACTCCATGTGGTTCAGGCGGCCTTCTTCCTCCCGGGCGCGGATGAACAGCTCCAGCAGCCGGCAGCCTTTCCGGTGGAGGTCATAAGCCTGCTGGATCAGGGGGGCGAGCGCGGCCCGGGTGGGGCGGCCGGGCAGCGGCGAATCGAAGAAGGCCTCGGTCGCCATGGCCAGGGCCAGATACCGGTTCTTCACGGTTTTCCGCACCCGGATGTCCTCGGGGGTCGGGGGCGGCTCGAGCCGGACGGCGATGCGCGTCAGAAGCTCGTTGCCGAGCAGGGCCAGACTGTAGACCTGTGCCTCGATGAGGCGGTCGGGCTGGCCGCGCAGGGTTTCCAGGGTGAGATCGTCGATCCGGTGGAAGATATTCTGGCTCTCGGGACCCAGGGCCTGGACGGGGAACGTCACGGCTTCGATCTGAGCGTAAGCCTGCTTGAGGGCTCGTTTCGGGAACACCGCGAGCTGAGCGTCGATGGCATCGACCAGCGAGTCGGATTTCAGGGGGTTGCAGGCAGGGACTTCCGGATGGGCTGGTTTTCTGGAAGGGGGCGGCGGGGCGCCGGGAACCTGCACCGCGTCAGCCTGGGATCGCTGCGATGCCGGCAGACCGGCGCCGACGTGCGATGCCTGGCGGTTCCACCAGGCCGCAGTGCCGAGAAGCCCCGCGTAGACTGCCGCAACGAGGGTGGCCGGGATCCCGCCCACGTCGATGACCGCCAT
Source organism: Candidatus Rifleibacteriota bacterium (assembly GCA_029565415.1). The sequence continues at coordinate 17,941 of JAKQOH010000109.1, forward strand.
CGGCAGTGCCGCGCCCGTCTCGACGATGGCCATGAACCCGTCGAGAGCCAGCGAGAGGCCGGCCGCGAGAAACAGGGCGGCCTTGAACGAGACTGCGCTCAGGATCACGGTCAGAAGCGCGATGGGCAGGATGAAGTCGAAGGACCAGACGACCAGAGGATTGACGATGAAGGCGGCGAGCGGAACCATCCCGAAATGCCAGGCGGCGAGAGGCATCGTGACCAGGCTCGCGGCCGTCGAAACGGCGAGATACCGCGCCAGGAGCCGGGGCAGGCGGAGCCGCATCAGCAGAGACTCGAGGGGCGGTCTTCCGAGCACGATGCCGAGAACCGCGAGAAAGCTGAGCTGGAACCCGACGTGGTGCACCCAGGCGGGCTCCCACAGCAGCAGCACGAGGGCCGCGGCGGCCAGAGGGCGCACCGGTCCCGGGTCTGCTTCGAACAGCGAGGCGACGGAGACGGCCACGTACATGACGACGGCCCGCCAGACCGAGGGCTGGCCCGACGTCAGCAGCGCGTAGAGCATCAGGACACCCACCGTGAGCAGGGCCCGGGAAAGCGGCGGCGTGCCGCTCCAGCGAAGCATCGCGGTCAGCACGAGCGCCAGCACGAGCAGATGCTGGCCCGACACCGCGAGCAGGTGCGAAACCCCCGTGTCGCGGAACAGCCGGCGATCGTCGCGGCTCAGCCGGCTCGTATCGCCGAGAAGAAGCCCCTGGACGAATCCCTGGTGGCGTTCGGGCAGCAGGCGGGAAACGGCATCGCGCGTCAGCCGCTGCAGGTAGCCGACATTGGGGGCGAGCAGCGCGGCCCCGGAGGCTTCCGCGATTTCCGGGGTCCTGAACCGCGCCGGTCGCCGACGGTCTTCGCCGACCGAGAGGCTGCCGGTGGCGGTGTACCGCTGGCCGGGTTCGGGAAGGAGCGCGTTGCGACGCGTTTCGATCCGGATGCCGCCCGGGAGAGCGATGCTTTGGGAGGCGGTTTCGAACACGGCCGTCTCGAGGGTGAACGAGAGCCCGCCGCGGGCAAGCGGCCGGAACTCCCCCGCGCACACGCCCGTGAGGCGGCCCGAGGCGCCATGGAACGGGACGAGCGCGGCGGGATCGACGTCCGAGACGGGGCGTGCCGCGCCCGCGAAGGTGCCGCAAGCGATCGCACAGCCCAGCAGCGGCAGCCAGGCTTCTGCTCCCCGGATCGGCACGAGCAGAGAAATCGCCGCCCCGCCGAGGGCGAAGGTGAGCGACAGCCATGCGCTCCAGGGGGGCAGGAAGCCGGCGAGCTGCAGGCCGATGATGAAGCCGGCCACGAACAGCGGCAGGATCTCCATGGCCTGGCCCGGACGATCCGCCTCATGGCGCCTGGAAGCAGCAGCCGCAAGGGGGGGGCGGCGGCCGGGGGTCGGCATCGCGGTCATGGGTTGAGACGCACGCCGGCAGCGCGCAGTTGGGCGATCCGGGCCGCGCCGAGTCCCGGCACCCGCTTGCTCAGGTCATTCCAGCTCAGGAAGGGGCCTTCCCGACGGGCGGCAAGCAGACGATCGGCGGTGACCGGCCCGATGCCCGGGCAGGCAAGCAGGGCCGACCGGTCGGCCTGATTGAGAAGCACCTGGGAAGCAGCCTGCGGGCCGGGTTCGGCGATCGGCTTCCCCCACATGCGCCCGTCGGGCCCCGGTGCGGCGTCGATGACGAGCTCCCCGAGGGGCACGGCATCGGCCGGCGCCGTGCCGCGCGGCGCCTGCCAGGCGGCGACGAGATTGATCAGCAGCGTGCCGAGAATCAGGATAAGGAACTGGCGGCGTTCGCCGGCGGTCGGCTCTGACACAGCCTCCATCCTTCCCCCTCGGGCCGCACCGTCCAGGGACGGGAGCCGAAAGCGTGTGATATCCAGGAAACACCGGCCAGCTCCCGGGCCGGCTCGGCGACGAACCGGTCCGCGTCGACGGCTATCCAGTTCCAGCCGCCGCGTTCCAGCGCGATCCGCACGGCCTTGCGCGGCAGGAAGGGGGCGGCAAGCCGCTCGATGGTCGCGATCGGCCAGCCGCCACACCCCTCGAGGAGATACCGCCCAAGCAGGGGCGCGAACGGGAACAGCAGGGCGCCGATCAGGCGCAGGCCGTCGATGGGCATCCCCGGCTTCGGTGGCGCCTGTTTCCAGGCTTTCCGAACGGCGGCGAGCGCCGGATACGGGTGGTTCCGCAGGAGCAGGTGGTCCCGGGCGGCGAACGCGGCCGTCAGCCAGGCCGAGCAGTCCCAGGCTTCCGTCGGCGCAGACCCATCCGGGGCTCCGGCGGGGGACAGGGCCGCGCACATGCCGTCATGCACGAGCGCCAGCCACCGGAAGGCGGATTCCAGAAGCGCGGCCTCCGGAGGAACGGTGCCGGATGTAATCGATGCGATACATAACGCATCATATCCATACTCGTCGGCGACGGCGGCTTCAACGCCGAACCTCTCGGGGGAAACGCCGGTCCAGTATTCCGTGCCGCTCCAGGCCGCCTCGGCCCGCCGGCGAACGTGCTCCTGCGCGGAACCGGACGGAAGCGGGTGGGTGCGTGGCCGGTCGAGGGCTTCGCGGGCGATCCGGTGCGGGTTGTACCGGACGCTCATCGGCCCATCAGGCCCCAGAGCTGGTCGATCCGCCGGTTCTTGATGCCCGCCTCGTAGGCCAGGAAAAACAGCATCTCCCGCGCGTGATCGATGATCGCCTGCTCGTTCATCGCTTTTCCGCAGGCGACCAGCAGCCGCACTTCGGTCACGAAAAAGTCCTGATCCGTCGGCTGGGCGTTCTTCTCGGCGGCCAGGATACCCTTCATGACATCCTCATACCGTTTCGCCCCGAACTGTTCGACCAGGCTGTTCACCTCGCGGGCGGTCGCGACGAGCCGCCGGAACTCGGCGGCGTCGGGGCCGGTCAGCTTCGCGGCACGCTCTTCGGCGACCTTCACGGTCGCAGCGGCGCTCCGGAGCTGGAACGCCTCTTCGTAGGCCTGGATCAACGCGGCGCTGACGATCAGCTCGCCCAGCTCTTCGGGAGTGGTGAAGGTCGCGCCTTTCAGCCCCATCAGCCGCCGGTACAGGCGCAGGTGGAGACTCTGCTCGGCTTCGGCTTTCGTGAAAGCCGTCAGGGCCAGGTCGCCGCGGTCCTGCTCGACGGCCAGCCGGCCTTCTTCCAGGTGGGCGTTGAACCGCTCCTGCGCCCGGGAGCCGAGAAAGAACGAGCCGCCGACGGCGGCCAGCACGAGGAAAACGACGGCGAACACGACGACGACCCCCGCGGAGCCGCGGTGGCGCCTCACGAGACTGTCTTGGCTATTCATCGGCGCCATTATAGCCGCATCCCCGACGCCCCGCAACTGTGACGTGGGGTTGCGTTCCCGGCCCGACGGCGGTACATCTTGGAACATGAACGCAACACAGCCTTCCACCGTCCCCGCCCCTTCCGCCCCCTTTCTTGTCGACCGCCCCCTGATGGGGCGGCTGATCGACGGCATGACGTATGCCGGCGGCGACAGCCGGTTCGGCTTCCTCGAGAAGCTGTGCGCCATCCATCGCCTCAACACCCTCGCGGCCCTGTTCGCGGCCCGTCACGGCTGGCTCGGCGCGAGCTTCTCCGCGATCGAGATCCTCACGACGCTCTACCACCTGCAGGTCGGCGACCCGAACCGCCCGTCGGCCGCCCGCGACCTGGTGCTGCTTTCCAAGGGCCACGCCGCCGCCGCCCAGTATGCCGTTCTCGCCGCCTGCGGCCTCTTCCCGGTTGCGCGGCTGCTCTCCTACAAGGCCGCGGGAGGCCTGCCGGCGCACTGCGACCGCACGGTCCCCGGCGTCGATTCGGACAGCGGCTCCCTCGGCCAGGGCCTCTCGAAAGCCCTTGGCATTGCCGCCGCCCGCCGCCGCGCCGCCAACCCGCACCGGTGCTGGGTGCTTCTCGGCGACGGCGAGCTCCAGGAAGGCCAGGTGTTCGAGTCCCTGCTGACGCATGCGCGCATGGGGCTCACGAACTGCATCCCGATCATCGACCGCAATCATCTCCAGTCCGACAGCCGCTGTGCCGACATCAAGGACGCCCGCGACTGGAACGCGCTTCTCTCGGGAATCGGCCTGCGCGTCTTCCCCTGCGACGGCCACTCCGTCAAGGCGCTCGACCAGGCCTTCCGGGATGCCGCCGGGTGCGGCCGGCCGGCAATCGTGCTGGCCGAGACGTTCAAGGGCTACGGCACCTCCCTCACCTCGATGTCCCCCGATACGGCTCGCCGCAAAGGAGACTGGCACGGCCGGATCCCCGATTCCGCCGAGTATGCGGCGATGACGGCCGAACTCGTCGAACGTACCGGAGAGCCCGACATTGTCACCGCCCATGGCGCCTGGCGCCGTGCCCTGGAACAGGCGGGGAACGGCGCCACGATCGTTCCGGAGCCGGCCGTCCGCCCCGCGCGCCCCACGGCCACCGGCTTCACCGACGGCCTGCTGGACCAACTGGGGCGCCATCCGATGCTGTTCGTCCTCGACGCGGATCTCGAAAAATCCTGCAAACTCACCGAGGTCGCGCTCCGGTTTCCCGAGCGGTTCCTCGAGATCGGCATCAGCGAGCAGGACATGACCTCGGTCGCGGCCGGAGTCGCTCTCGGGGGGGGCGTCGGGGTCGTGAACACCTATGCCGCCTTCCACAAGCGCGCTCTTGATCAGGTGTTTGCTGTTGCCGCCGAGGGGCTGCCGCTCGTCATCGCCGGTCACTACGCCGGCCTTGATTACTTCACCGACGGAAAATCCCACCAGGCCCTCAACGACATCGGCCTGATGCGGGCCCTGGGAGTGATCGACGTCTACGAACCGCTCACCCCCGAAGATGCCGGGAATCTGCTTGCGATGCTGCTCGACCGGTTCGCCGCCGACCGCGCCGCAGGCCGCCGCTCGGTCCCTGCTTATGTCCGACTGCACCGCACGCCGCTTGCCGCCCCTCTGCCGCCCGCCGCCCGGGAAGCCGCCCTGCGGTGGAGGCTCTGGCCCTTCGAAGGCCGTAACGGCGGTTCGGATCACGGCTGCGTGCGCATCTTCGGCTCGGATCCCCACCTGGTCTCCCGGGCTCTCGCCACGGCCTCGGCCACGGCAGCGGAGCGCGAAGAGAGGGTCGAGGTCGTTGGCTTCATCGATTACGCCGATCCCGACGGCGAGCTGCAGCGCCTGGCCCGCGGGGCGAAGCGCGTCGTGATGCTCGAGAGCCACCTGGCGGCCGGTGGCCCGGCCGAATGGCTCGCGGCGCGCGCGGGCGTCCCGGTCGTGCGGTTCGGCCCCGAACACCTGACGGGCTCGACGCGCACGTTCGACGAGATGCTGGCCGCGCAGCGCATGGACGCGTTTTCCCTCTGAAACGACGGCGGGGTGATGCCCGTGAGGCACCACCCCGCCGATTGCTCGTTCTGAGAGCTATTGTTCCTCGTCGTCCGAGGGCTCGGGATTCTCGTCCTGTGGGACGTTGTCTTCGGTGGTGGATACGAACTCGTTCTCGGACTGGCGCATCTCGCGGGCCTGATTGACGAACCAGAGCATGATGCCCTGAGCCCCCGATGCCCCGTAGATGATCTGCTCGAGAAACTTGTTGCTCGATTCTATATCGCCGAGTTTCCTATGTGCGCCCGCGAGGATATACATGATCTCGAAGATGCGCGACTCCGGCATGTTCTCTTTCGGAATGCGCGATCCGTCGGGCATATACTGATCCTCGATGCTGGTCGCCTTGTTCGTGATCGTGAGGAAGTTCACCGCCTCGCGCAGATAGGCCGCCTCGAAGTCGCGGTAATCTTTTTTCTTCGCCTCGTCGGTCGTCAGTTCGGCGGCGTCCCGGCTGGCCCAGGCCCCGTTGAGATACGTGTAGCCGAGGATCCGGTGGTTGGCGCGGCGGGCCTTGTAGCAGATCGCGGCCAGTTCGTAGGAGCGGACCGCCGCATCGAGGTCGCCGTCGCGCTGCAGCTCGTTGTACGGCTTGCCTTTCGCGATGATGTTCGTCGCCGACTTCTGCAGCAGGGGGGAAATGCGCCGCAGGATCGCGAGCTCATCCGCCGCGATCTCCTTCAGCTTCTCCGCCGCCTGGTCCTTCCAGATTTGCTGGCCGGAGCTGGCGGCCCGGACACGGTTCTGGGCCTCCCACTGGGCCTTGTGACTCTGGAAATACTCTTTGCGCCGCAGATCGTCCTCGCTCATGCGCGGGCAGAAAAACTTGTCTTCGCCGGCATAGAAGCAGTGCGGACAGACGCAGATCGCGAACAGACGCGGGTTGATCTGGCCGAGATACAACGGCCGGTAGTCGAAGTCCCGCTTGGAAATGCTGAACTGGGTCTTGCGCAGGGCAAACCGCATGAACGGCTTTTCGCAGACCGGGCAGGTGATCTGCTTCGGAAAGAACAATTTGTCATTTAATGCCACGACGTTCCCCCTGTGTGATACGTCCATGGATGGGCTGATTTTCGCAAGGATACAACAGACTCAGGGGATCCGCAACAGTTTGTGTACCTGCGGAATCCAGCGGACTTCGGAAAAATGTGGGCGCAGCACCTGGAGCCACTCCAGGATGAGCCGGCTGTCCCAGTCCCCGAGCGAGGATGCGCTGGCCGAGAACGGCTGGACGACTGCTGTATAGCGATGCGTATCTATTTTCTCGAGTCCCCGGACGATCTCATCCGGATCATCGACGGCGTCGACGACCAGCTTGAGATACGAACGGTCCGGGGGAACGGCGGCGAGAAAGCGTCGGTGCCGCTCGGCCGTCCTGCCGTTCAGCCCCCACGTTTTCGACAGCTTCAGATCGACGCTCCAGAAGTCGATGAACTCCGCGACCTCGGCCGCTTCGTCCACCAGAGTCCCGTTCGTCTCGAGAAACACTTTCACCCCGTCACGGCGGCAGCAGCGCCCGAATTCGCGCACGAACCGCGCCTGGCAGAGGGGCTCGCCGCCGGTCAGGGAGACGCTGTGAAAATCCCCGAGCGGATACTCGCTCGAGACGAGGTCAAAGAGCGCCGTTGCGCCGATGGGATTCGCGATCTGCTGCGACCGTCGGCCCGGCCACGGGGCAAGCACGAAGCCCGGACCCGCTGCCCAGGACTTCCGGGTGTCGCAGGTTCTGCACAGCAGGTTGCACCCGGCAAACCGCACGAACAGCTGCATCAGGCCGACCTGCATCCCCTCCCCCTGGATCGAGGGAAACACCTCGATCAGCTCAGCCGCGGAATCAGCCATGGGATCCTCCTTGGTCTTCCGAAAAAGCCGCCATCGCCATCAGGGCGTGCTCATCGATGATCGCGATTCCCAGCGATTCGGCCTTGGTCTTCTTGCCCGAGGTGTAGCCCGCCCCTTCGAGCGAGCCGATCACCAGGTAACTCGTCTTCGCCGACACCGAACCGCTGATGCGGCCGCCATGCCGCTTGACGAGTGTCTCCAACTCCGAGCGGGGCACGCTCGCCTCGCCCGTGATGACGAACGTCTTTCCCGACAGCGTGGGGGCGGCGGTCGCGGGTGCCGCTCCGGCCGGGGCGCCGGTCCACCAGCCCGAGAGGCGGTCGATCCAGGCCTGGTTCTCCGGAGCCGCGAGAAACGCGGTGATGCAGCCGGCGACCTTTTCCCCGATGCCCGGCACCGAAACGAGCTCCTCGGCCGATGTGGCGCGGAACGCGGCGAGCGTCGGGAACCGGTGCGCCAGGTCTTCCGCCGAGACGGCGCCCACGTTCGGAATCCCCAGGGCGGCGATCACCTTCCCGAGCGGCCGGGTGCGCGCTTTTTCTATGTTCAATAATATTTTATCCGCCAGCTTCTCCCCCATCCGGTCGACGCCCAGCAGATCCTCCCGGCTCAGGCGGAACAGATCCGTCGCTTCCCCGACGAGGCCGGCCGCGATCAGCCGGTCGATCAACTGCGGCCCCACGTTTTCGATCTCCATCATCGAGACGAAGTAGATGATCCGCCGGGCCAGCATGCCTTGACAGGCGGGATTCACGCACCGCACGACGGTCGACTCGCCCGCCTCGGGCTCGCTTTCCTCGACCTCGCGGCTGATGCGGGTCGCCTCTCCGCAGGCCGGACAGGCGGCGGGGGGCTCGATCGGCGTCTCGGTGCCGGTACGCTCGTCCCGTCGCGCCTCGACCACGTAGGGAATGATGAACCCGGCCTTCTCGACGACGACGCGGTCCCCCAGCCGGATGTCCTTCTCCCGGATCTGGTCCAGGTTGTGCAGGGAGGCCCGCGAGACCGTGGTGCCGCCCAGTTCGACCGGGTCGAGCACGGCGACGGGCGTGATCTGCATCCGGCCGACCTGCCAGATAACCGAGGAGAGCCGCGTCACGGCCTGCTCCTGGGCGAACTTGTACGCGGTCGCCCAGCGCGGGGCTTTGGCCGTCTCGCCGAGCTCGCGCCGCAGGGCCAGCGCGTCGACCTTCAGCACGACCCCGTCGATGTCAAAGTCCAGCTCCCGCCGGAGGCGGTCGGCCTCGTAAATATATTCTTCAATATCTTCCAGGCTGTTGCACCGCCGCGCCGGCTCGTTCACCGTGAATCCCTGGCTCCGGAGGAAATCGAGGGAGTCCCAGTGGGTGGCGAATCCCAGTTCCCGGGCCTGGGCGATGTCGTAGACCGTGACCCGCAGACCGCGCGCCGCCGCGACGGCCGGATCCAGGCTCTTCAGCGTGCCGGCCGCCAGGTTGCGGCAGTTCTTGAACGGCTCCTCGCCGGCCTCGAGCCGCTCCCGGTTCAGGACGGTCAGCCGCGATCGGGGTACCCATACCTCCCCCCGCACGTCCATGTCGAAGTCGCTCCCGATGCGCAGCGGCAGGGAACGAACGGTGCGGGCGTTGCCGGTCACGATGTCGCCCGTCTGGCCGTCGCCGCGCGTGAGGCCGGCCGCCAGTCGGCCGTCGCGATAGGTGAGGGAGATCGAAACCCCGTCGATCTTCAGCTCCGCCACGATCGGGAAGATCCGTTCGCCCGCGATCCGCTGCATCCGGCCGATCCAGTCGGCCAGATCCCCTCGGCTGTAGGCGTTGTCGAGGCTCATCATCGGGACGCGGTGCCGCGCCGTGTCGAACGAGGTCGCAACACCCCCGACCCGACAGGTGGGAGAGTCGGGCGTGGCGAGCTCCGGGTGCTTCTCTTCCAGGTGCCGCAGTTCGGCCATCAGCGCGTCGAACTCGGCGTCGCCGATCTCGGGCGCATGTTTCACGTAATATAGCCACTCGTGGCGCCGGATCTGGCTCCGGAGCTGCTCCACCCGCCCGGCCGGATCGTGATGCTCGGTCATCGTGGTTTCCCGGGCCGGTCAGCGGTCGAAGGCATCGAGCGCCAGCGCCTGGACACCGCCCGAGGTGCCTACCCACAGCGTGCCGGAAGAGAGCGCCAGCGAGGTCACGTCCGAGGCGAGCAGCCCGTCCGCAGGTGTGAGGACGCGTGTCAGACCGCCCCGGATCCGGACCAGACCCTCCGGACAGCCCGCCCATACGTCCTCGCCCACCGGAACGACCGCGTCGACCCGGTCGGTCGGCATGCTCCGGGAGCGGTTGAACACCTCCCACTCGGCCCGGGTGCCGGTGAACAGCTGCTCGATCGGGGTGCGGAGCCGGCAGAGCCCGGCGGGCGTCGCCGCCCAGACGGCCCCCGCTTTCGATACCGCCAGCGATAGAATCCAGTTGTGGGCGAGATTCGTCGCGAACATGTCGATCGTGTGCCAGGCCGTGGGATTCGCCGCCGGCTGCCGCGTGTCCCAGATGCTCAGACCGTCGTCATTCCCGCACAAGGCCCAGAAACCCAGCCGCGCGACGGCGCCGATCCACAGGTCGGCCAGGCCGCCGTTCGAGATCCGCTTCGTGACCGTCTCGAACCGGCCGTCCGGAAGCCGGAAGGAGATGCCGTTCTGGGTGCCGATCCACAGGATCGCTCCGTCCCAGGCCAGCGTCCAGACCATGTCGTGAGCGAGTCCGTCGGCGGCCGTGAACCGCTCGAACCGCCGCCCGTCCGTGGTCCGGAACAGTCCCTCGTAACTGCCGATCCAGAGCGCCGCCCCGTCGTGCGCCAGCGAGGTGGCCGGCCGCGCAGGAAAGCCCCCGTCTCGGGGCGTCATCTGCGTCACCTGGCCGGCCGCGATCCGCGCCAGGCCGTCCTCGGTCGCGACCCACACCTGCCCGTCGGGGGCCGGCAGGATCGCCCGGACGGCGGGCAGCGGCGCGACGACCTGCCACCAGGCCGGAATGCTGCGCATCACCGACGGGCCCGTTCCGGCGAACTGGGCCGGAGTGACGACCGGCGGCTTGTCTCCGGGAGTCACGACGGGAATCCGCTCCTCGCTCCGGGGGATCGGGGCATTGGGCGGGAGCGGTGGAGGCGTCATGACGATGGGCTGCGAGGTGTTCGCGACGGGCGGAAGAAGCTGCGGTGTCGCGGCTTGTTCCGGTCGGCCGAACCGCATGCTGTAGAGAAGCGTGAAGACGAGGATCAGCCCGGCCCAGAACGCCAGATTCGAGCCGTTGGGGTCTCGGGCAAGGGGGTGTTTCGGTGTCATCGGTTCCCTCCCGTCCTTACGATTCCGTGGGGACGAACCGGCCGGCCTTCACGACCGACAGTTCGACCGGGCGCGTTTCGTTGCCGGTCGCGTCGAGACCGCCCGGGCCGGTCACACCCTGATAGGCGGAGATGCCGGCGAGCGCCTCCCGCACCGGGATCCCCCGCTCGCCCGCAGTCCGGAACGCCGTGGCGGCAAGCTGGAGCGCATCATACCCGTGCGCCGCGAACGAGTCGGCTTCGGTGCCGTACGCCCGCTGGTAGTCTTCCAGGAACCGGCGCGTCACCTCGCCCCCGCGGGTCGGGTTGAACGGCATCGTGACGAGCGCCCCTTCGGCCGCCGGACCCGCCAGATCGAGGAAGCCGGTCGTCGCCATCCCGTCGCCGCCCAGGATCGGCATCCGCATCCCCAGCTCCCGCGCCTGGCGCACGATGAGCGCGGATTCGCGGGCAAGGCCCCAGACCAGCAGCCCGTCGGGATTCTGCTGGCGGATCGATTCCAGCAGGGGCGAGAAGTTGGTCATGCCGGAATCGAACGCGACGCTGACGGGAATCGCCTGGCCGAGCGCCGCTGCCTTCTCGGCATATACGCGCGCCCCCATGGAGCCATACTTGTTGCTGTCGTGGATGATCGCCACCCGGCGCAGATTCAGCCGCCGGACGGCCGTGCGGGCCAGGGATTCGGCCTGAACCGTGTCATCGCTGAGACACCGGAAGGTATACCGGAACCCGACCCGCGTGATGAACGGATTCGTGCTGACCGAGGTCAGCAGCGGCACGCGGGCGCGCTCGCAGATCCGCTGCACGTTCATCGTCGCATCCGAGCTCACGGCGCCGATCACGAGCGCGACGTTCTGCCGGTAGATCAGCTCCCGCGTCGCCTCGGCCGCGACGAGCTTGTCGTTCGACTCGTCGAGATACACCAGCTCCACGGTTCGGCCGCCGATGCCGCCGGCCGCATTGATGGCCGTGGCCGCGAGATTCAGCCCGTTGCGCATCGCCAGCCCGTACACGGCCGTCGAGCCGGAAAGCGGTGCGATGACACCGATCTTCAGCGTGTTCCCGCCGGTCCCCAGGCCCGCCCAGATCAGTGAGCCGATCACCAGAAGGGCGACGAGCTGGGGAAAACCGAAGACATGTTTCATCCCACGCTCCTCCATGACGAAAAGTATGTATTATTAGATATAATACTGAAGGTCATCCGCCGACGGCGGTCTTGATGTAGGGCAGCATCAGCAGAAGAATTCCGATATACAGGGCCATCGAGAAGAAAAACAGCAGGGTGAAGAAGAAAAACGGGCTTTCCCGCACGATCTTGCGGAAAAACTCGCCCTCGACCTCCTCCTTGGGCCGGAATTTCCGGGAGAACTTGTCGAAGACGAACACCGTCAGCGCGCCCAGGCCGATGAAGCCGAACGAAAAGCCGAAGCCCGTGGCGAAGATCCAGGTGTGCTGGTGGTTCGGCGCGGCTGAAAACAGCAGCCACGAGGCGCCGAGACTGATCACGAGCAGCGAGCAGAAGACGACCGAGGCCCAGAACAACCATGCCCAGAGGAATTCTTTCATGGCAGGGCCTCAGGACCGCACTTTTTCCCAGGTGCCGCGGAAGCGGTCAGCCGGGTATTTGCGCCGGTTCTTCCCCATCTTCTGCTGAAGCGCCGCGGCCAGGTCGATTTCGAGAATGTTCGATAAACTCAGCAGATAGGCAAGCACATCGGCCATCTCGTCGGCGATCTCGCCGCGCTTGGCATGCGTAAGCTCGGCCGGCGAAGGGTGTTCCCATTGGAAATGCTCGAGCAGCTCGGCCGCTTCGATCGCGACCGATGCCGCCACATTCTTCGGTGTGTGATACGAAGACCATTCCCGTTCGGAGATGAATGCCCGGACGAGATCCTTCAGCGCCTCGACCGTCGTCACGTGATCCGAAAAGGTTGCGGTACCCGTGGTTGTCGGGGATTCAGAAGGGGGAGTCTGCGCCCGGACGGCGCGCTTCGGGGAGGTGGGGGTCGGGGTGGCGCTCGTGGCTCGTCTGGTCATGGGTGGGTGGTCGCGGGGTCACTCGCGGGCAAGGCGTTCGACCGAGGCCGCTTCGGCCAGCATCGCGGCGTTGAGCCGAAGAATCTGCCAGGCGAGATCCAGATTCACCTTCTCGAATGTGTCGGTGACCTGGTGATACGTCGGATTGTCGTCATACTCGGATTCGATCGTCAGCACCGTCGGAACCTGCTTCTTCAGGAACGGTACGTGATCCGAGCCCCAGGGATTCGTGCTGATCTGCGTCGAGAGGGTGGTGTGGGCCGCGGCGAGCTCGGCCATGCGCTCGGCCATCTCGCGGTTGAAGGCGGCCGTTTCGAGCACCATCGACAGCGGCGCCTTGGCGTCGAATCCGATCATGTCCATATTGATCACGGCCCGCAGATTGGCCAGTTCGGCCGGCGGCAGCGCCGCCACGTAGGCTTTCGAGCCGAGCAGGCCCTGCTCCTCGCCCATGACAAGAACATACCGCACGCTCGCCCGGCCCTTGCGGCCCTGCATCAGACGCGCGAGGGCGAGCACGCCGGCGGCCCCCGAACCGTTGTCGTCAGCTCCCGGAGCGAGGGTCGAGGCTTTCGGCGAGGTGCTGTCGAGGTGGCCGAGAATGATCACTTCCCCGGCGTTCGCCGGATCGAAGCCCGGCTGAACCGCCTCGATGTTCGCGCTGGGCGCTCCGGCGCTGCCGAACGCCTGTCGGCGCACCTGCAACCCCATCGCGGTGAGGGAGCGTTCGACATACGCGAGGGCTTTCGCCCCGCCCGCAGAGTAGGTGGAGCGGGTCTGGAGGTCAGCGAGGGCTTTCAGGTCGGCGGCGAACGCTTCACGATCGATGCGGTCGACGAATGCTCCGATGGGATCCTCGGCTGATGGTCGGGACCGGCCGGGCCGGCTCGGCGGCGTCAGAACGACGGTATCGGCGGGAAGCGGGTCGATGCGGGTGAAGTCGGAAAGCCAGCGGGAGATGCCCATCCGGGCCGTTTCATTGGCCAGGACCACGTGGTAACCCTGGCGCCTCAGCAGCGTGCGGACGCCGGGAAACACCTTCCCGCGCAGCGCCGGGTCCTTGGTCGCCAGCAGCCAGGCTTCTTCGCCCGGCCGGAACGGCGTGGCAGGAACCTCGGGGTGCCGCCGGACGATACTCTCGGCGAGACGACCCCGGCAGATGACGACGGTGTTCGCCCCGATCGTGGTCCAGGCGAGCTGCGCATCGTCGCTTTTCGAGATCACCGATTTCGCCGTCTCCACCGGCAGGCTGATCGCCCAGCGGCTCTCCGGTTCGGCCGCTCCGGCGTTCGAACATCCGAGAACGACGGCAAACAGGGCCCCGGCCAGCAGAGAAGTCGTGCGTCGAATCATGCATTCCTCCGTCGGGGGTCACCCGACCCGTTTTCCGCCATCATACCAGTACTCCCGGGAAAATGTATACCGTTCCCGTGGCCATGCAGAGGTTCCACGCCTCATCCGCAGATGAAAGAGAGAAGGGCATGACCAAAAAGAAACTCCCGGGCAGGGCGCCCGGGAGGAAAAGCGGTTTCGTCGTTCAGGAGGAATGGGAGTGAACCGGAATCGGGATCACTGCTTCACAGGAGGTTTCTCGACCTCATACCCGGCTTCGATCCAGCCGGCAATGCCCTCGGGATACTCGAGGAGGTTCTTGTAGCCCAGGGATTTGAGGTGCTCGAACAGCTTGTGGCTTGCAGGACATTTGAGATTGGAACAGTATGTAATGATCAGCGACTCCTTCTCGGGAAGAATCTTGAGAATTTCGCTGACCTTGCTGTCGGCGTTCAGGGATTTCGCGCCGGGAATGCGGCGGCCGTCATCGTATTTGCCGCTCCGGGCGTCGAGAATCGTGAGGGGCACCTTGGACTGCAGCAGGGCCCGAAGCCCCGCGGTGGTGATATTGGAACCGCCATGGATGTGCTTGGGGGATTCCACGGGCTTCTCTGAAGAAGTTGTCGAACAGACTCCGTCGGGGCACTGGGCTTCGGTTTTCCCCGGCGATTTCTCCGGCCCGCAGCTTCCGCACCCGGCCTCAATCGTGGGCACACCCACGAACGCAAGGGCCAGGACGAGGAGACAAACGACAATGATTCTCATGGTGATGACCTCCTATGTGAAGGCTGATCTCATTCTGAATGAACGAGGTTTTGATGATGCAAAACATATTAGCCTCATCTAACCTAATTAGATAATACTAACATACGGTTCGTTTGGCAAGTAAAATCTTTTTTTCACAAGAAAGCCGTTGCGGTTGCGGGATGACGTCACCCCAAAAACGTGGTACAAACGGAGAAATCGAGGAAGCGCGAGAGGGGAGAGAACATGGCCGGTATCCTGGTGTGCGGATTGACGAATCTCGAGACGACGGTGCGCGTGGATGGATTTCCGGTGGGCTACTTCCCGGTCAGGTATGTCGAAAACGGCGTCCGGGCCACGGCCTCGGGGGTCGGATTCAATGTCTCACGGGCGCTTACGCATCTCGGAAACGAGGTGAGCTTCCTCTCCATCGTCGGCGATGACGCTGCCGGTGCCGTCTGTCGCGCCGCGATTCGGGCGGCGGGTATCGACGATGCCAATCTCCTCGACATCCCCGGCGGAACCGCTCATTCGGCAATCCTGTACGATCCCGACGGCCGGCGCCAGATTCATCTCGATCTCCGGAAGATGCAGGAGTCGGCGTATCCGGCGGCGCGATTCGCGGCGGCGGTGCGCGATGCCGGGCTGGCCGTGCTGTGCAACATCAACTTCGCCCGCCCGCTGCTGACCGAGGCGCGACGGCTCGGCAAGCTCATCGCCACCGATCTCCATGCGCTCGCCTCACTCGACGATGCGTATAACCGCGACTGGCTCGAGCACGCCGATATCGTATTCCTCAGCCATGAACATCTGCCCTGCGAGCCTGAAGAGTTCGGTGGGGAGCTGCTCGCCCGGTTCCCGGCCCGTATCGCGGTGATCGGCCTGGGAAGCGACGGCGCGCTGCTTCTCGAACGCGGCGCGCCGCCCCGGCGGTTCCCGGCCGTCACGCCCCGGCCGACGGTGAACACGATCGGCGCCGGTGATGCCCTCTTCGCCTGCTTCCTCGACGGCTGGCTCCGCTTCGGCGATGCTTCGAAGGCTCTCCGGCGCGCCGTCTTCTACGCCGGCTGGAAGATCGGCGGAAACGGCGGTGCCGACGGACTTCTATCCGCCGCCGACCTCGACGCACGCGGCCGCGAAGGCGGATTTTGACACGGACGGCTCGCGGGCGCTATCCTGCGAAGAACGACATCCCGATCCCGGGATGTGACTGTGGTAACAAGGCACATCATATATAAATAGAGTTATAAAGATGTCTATTGAGGAACGGAATGGGAGGATGAGATGCACGAACATATCGGCGAAGCGTTTCAGGAGCTGACCAAATACCGGCGGGAAGCCATGCAGAGCCGGTTCGATCCGTCGGCACGGCCGGCCCCCTTCAAGGAATACCCGGACAAGCCGGTCATCCAGCTTCCCGAGCCCGCAACCGTCAAACCTGCCTCGCTGCGCCAGGCGCTCGGCCGGCGGTGCAGCGTCCGGGCCTACGAGGCCAAGCCTCTCTCGCTCGATCGGCTCTCCTTCCTGCTCTGGGCGGCGGGCGGCCCCCGGTGCCGGGAAAGCGGCCTTCTCAAGCGCACCGTGCCTTCCGCCGGCGGGCTGTACCCGATCGAGACCTACCTCGTCGTGAACACCGTCGACGGACTGGAACCCGGGATCTACCACTACGCGGTGCGAACCCATGCCCTCGAGCGCATCGTCGACGGCAAGCGTGGCGATGCCCTGGCCCACGCAGCCCTCGAACAGAGCCAGTGCCGCACGGCCGCCGTCGTCTTCGTCTGGTCGGCCGTTTTCGGCCGCACCATGTGGAAATACGGTCAGCGCGGCATGCGGTATGTCTACCTCGATGCGGGGCATATCGCGCACGCCGTGGCCCTTTCCGCGGCATCTCTCGGCTTCGGAACCTGCCAGATGGCCGCCCTCTTCGATGACGAGGTGAATGCTCTGCTCGGCCTCGACGGGCAGGCCGAAAGCGTCATCTACATGACCTCGGTCGGACGGCCTGTCTGAAGTCTTGCCGGAAAAAGCCGCTCAGCCTTTTCCCGATGTCTCTGAGCCGTTGTAGCCGCGTTCTCCGTAAGGACGCAGCTCGGCCAGCCACTTCTTTTCGAGCTCCCTGACGGTATCCGCCCAGGCGGTCCGGTCGATCGCATCGGCATCGATCGTCTCGAGAATCTCGAAAACGAAGGCATCCGTTCCGCTCTTCGCAAGATCGGCTTTCAGCAGCTCGTTGTGATGGCAGAAAAACTCGAGCTTGTGGGAAAAGCTGTTGGCGGCGCCGGCCAGGTTCATGCTGCTCCCGATCATGATCCGCCCGTTCGTCGTGTTGAGAAGGCGAAACACGCCCATCGACGGAATCGCTTCCTTTGCGGCTCTTTTCAGTTCCTTGCGTCGTGTGGTGTCCATCTGCCGTTCATCCTTTCGTCACGCCCGATCGGGCGGTTCAGCGAAGCTTGATCCAGTAGGAGCTGCCATCCGGTTTGCGCTCGAGAAAACCATACTCGATCATATTCCGGCGCAGCATCGCGTAATCGTGATAGAACCGTTCGAGAATCCCGTTGACCTGTTTCTCGGTGTAGGTACGGTCGCCATCGAAGAAGGTGATCAGGTGGCGCAGGATCGCGATGCGCCGCTTCTCTTTGATGGGAAGTGTCTTGAGCGGCCCTTCGAGCCCCTGAGGGAAGTAGGCCGCGAGAATCGCGTCGTTCTCCTGTTGCGTGATCGCGAACCGCTCGTCGACCTGGCGCGCCGTCCGTGGAATCTCGACGAAATCACTCTTCGACTGGATCTTCTCCTCGAGCAGTTCCATGATTCCCAGCAGGATCTTCGCCTGCTTCTGTCGCTCGCGCAGTTGGAAACGGTGGTTCCGGATCGTCGAGGTGCTGCCCGTTCCCAGCGCTGCCGCCGCCTCTCCATCCGACCGGCCCGCATGGAACAGCTCCAGCAGCTTCTTCTGGTGGTCGGTCAGTCCCGTCAGCTTCCGGTCGAGCGAGAGCAGGAACGTGAAGACCGGGCCGTGCGCTTCCGCGATATGCCGTTCGACCGCCTTCCGCGCCTCATACAGGATTTCCCCGATGCGGTGAATGACCCCGTCCTCGAACGCTTTGCCGCAGATCAGGCAAACGTACGTTCCCGTGTCGGGCAGCCGCCTGAACCCGCGTTTCATCTCCTCGAGCGAGGATTTCCAAAACAACTCCGAAAGGTCAGCCATCTGTAGCTCCTGTGTGTTTATTATTGTCATAAACAATATAACAAATTGTCTATGAAAAAGCAAGATGCGCGACCGGGCGCACAACGAGCGAGTGCCCTGCAATACAGAAGTCTTAGATTCTGCCTCGGTGCCTCGGTGTCTCTGTGGTTCGGTGGTGATGGAGTCGCCGGTGGCCTCCGGAGAGGGGGTGGTGGCCGGGCCGCTTGCCGGAGCTGTGGCAGGGGGGAGGAGGCTGTGGTAAACTTGGTTCATGCGGTTCCATCCATCGCGATGCGATCGAGAGGGGCGTCTTGGGAACGGGCATGAGAACGGGAGGAACGGTGCGGATCACGACGGGAAGGCGGGCGTTCACGCTGCCCGAGATTCTGATCACGATCCTGCTGATCTCGATCCTGTTCTCGCTCGGCATCGTCTTTTCGATGGGCATGCGCCAGTCGCGGAAAGTCCGCGATTACGAGACGGCGATCGGGCTTGCCCAGCAGGCGGTCGATGCCCTGCGGGCCGTCCCCTTCAACACGCTCGACGACGAGGATGCCGGCGATTTCAGCGCCGAAACCGATTTCAACACGTCGGGAAGCCCGGCCAGCGGCTCGGCCGACCTGTTCGAGCCGACGTTCAAGGCGGGAGGCAGCGTCTACGAGCGCAAGGTGGAGATCACCGGCGCCCCGGCCCCCGGCGGACCCCTGGGAACGCCCCTCAAGATCAAGTTCCTGAAAGTCTCGGTGAAATGGAAAACCCCCGATGGCGACGAGCCCGAGCCCTACGTCATCTCGACCGCGATCGCGGATCTGAACTGAGCCGGCCATGCGCATGAAACGAAAACCCGCATCCGTCGGCTTCACGTTCGTGGAGCTGCTGATCGTCCTGTTCCTCGTGACCCTGATCGTGTTCGCCGCGTACAAGGTGTTCTTCCAGCAGACGCGCATGGTGCGCCAGTCGCTCGAAGAGATCAAGGTGAACGATGATTTCCGCAAGATTCTCGCCTTCATGGGCAACGATATCCGGGAATCGACGCGCATCGAGGAGCCGGCCCCGGTCCGGATCGAGGACGCGCGCAGCCTCGCCACGAAGCCGGGGCTGCTGTTGCGGATCGCCAAGGAAGAACAGGATCCCACGCTGGAGCGCGAAGACAGCCTCGGCCAGATTGCCGTCCGGCGCACGATCGCCTACGAACTCGAGGACAATCCCAACCCGCAGGAGCCCTCGATTCCGCGGTACCGCCTCGTCCGGATCGAAACGATCGACGAGCACGGCGGCGGCCGGCCGGGTGACTCGGCCTCGCAGCGCCACGTGATCTGCGACGATGTTCGCGACCTCGTCGTGTTCCGGACGATCAGGAAGCCGCTTCCCCCCCGGAACGTCGATGCCCTGGGCGACCGGCTGCTCCAGCCGCAGCCCGCCTCGATCTCGGGCACCGGCAACGACGTGGTGCATCTGCGCGTCACGCTCGAACGTCTCCGGACCGGCGGCGAGCGGGGGGAGGTCTACCGGTTCCCGATGCAGACCTGTTTCTACAAGCGCGGCAAGGAGATATGGAAGCATCCATGAACGCAACATCCCGGAGGGGCTCGGGGCTGCTGATCGTCGTCGTGCTGATGGTGCTGATGGCGCTGTTCTTCGTCACCATCGGCCGCCTGCGCTCGGGGGCCGAGACGCTCCGGTCGAAATCCGCGCGGGACTACGTCGCCACGACGATCGCCGAAGCGGGTCTCAACTGCATGATCGCCGAGCTGAACTACAACCGCACGGCCTATACGCACTGGTATTTCGACGGGAAGAAGAAATTCGAGAATCCCGATGCGTGGCAGTCCCCCGTGAAGTCCAAGCCCAGCAACATCGGCACCATCGGCGAGCTCGGCATCGATGGTGTGAAGACCGGCGTGTACACCGGTCGCTCCGCGCTGGGCGAGTTCAAGGTGAAGTGCGCGCCGTTCCGCGGCGCCAAGGGCTTCCGCGACACCGACACGCTCAAGGAACAGAGCATCTACGTCGCCTACGATGTCGTGGCCCGCGCGGGTGCCGATTCCAAAGCCGACAACAACTCGTACCGCCGCATCACCGGCCTCATCGAACGCCGCTTCCCGACCGCCGAGCACGTGCTGTTCGACGGCGAGATGCTCGACACCGCGTTCGGCCCCTACAACGACGCCCCCAACGTCCTGAAGCGGGGCCGTCTCTACGGCTACCAGTGGCTCGTGCTGAACACGACGGGCGGCGCCGATCGGGGAAGTATACTAGACGAAATAGAAAAGGTCGAGACGCCCGGCATGATCCGGGCGATCATCCCGACCGATGTCACGTTCATTGACAAGAAAAAGGCCGTGATCGACCGCACCAACGACTCGATGGCGTTCGCGAAGTTCAAGGCGCACGACGGGTTCCTGCTCGACGGGGCTCACGGAGCCCATCCGATCAAGCTTTCCCACCTCCAGATGGAGCGCCTCAGGGAGACCGCGGCCGGCCTCAAGTCCGGCGGTCTCGTCGTCGACGAGAAGACGTTCCCGGTCAGCGCCTGGAAGAACCCCTACGACAAGAGCTCGACCTACTACGATGTCGATTTCGGCGAATACAACGTCGCGCTGATCGCCTCGGGCACGAGCGATGCCAATGCGCCGCCGCCCAAGGGCTGCGACGACCCCGGGCCGCTCGCCAAAATGCGCGGCCGCGAGTACCTGATCTACTCCAAGGTGCCCCTGCGCATCTGGGGCTGCCCCGACCGGACCGTCACCATCTGCGGCGAAAAGGATATTGTGATCGGGGGCGATTTCAACCAGAACCCGGCCACCCCGCACGACTATCCGGACCTGCGCTACCAGGACTACACGACCAGGCTCAAGAACGGCAAGAACTCGCAGGGCGGCGATTTCCACAAGGTCAACGCCCTCATCATGTCGCGAGAGCGCGTTTTGATCGACATCTCCCGGCCGTCCCTGTTCGTCCGGAACGAGGCGGCGGCGGCCCTGCGCCTCGCGATCGGCCTCGCCCTGCACCCCGTGAACGCCGAACAGGAGAAGCTGGTGCGGGAGAACTTCTGTCCGGCCGACGGCAAGCCCAAGAGCATCATCGGCGAAGGCCCGGCCGACCCGACCACCGGCGTGCCGATCGCCCTCTTCGCCGCGATCTCCTGGCTCCGCCAGAACGAGAGCGCCGACCCGTTCGGGCCGCTCGCCCAGACCCAGATGAGCGACCTGATCGCCCTGTTCACCCCCGGCGGCAGCGATGACGGGAAGCCCCATTTCGGCATCCGCAGCGAGGATGTGCGCACCGCGCTGATCACCCAGCTCGTCGACGACTGCCGCGACGACGGCATCCTCGATCCGTCCGAGATCAGCCAGGCCGTCGATCTGGCGATGCTCCAGTCCGCGAAGGAGGAGGCCGAAAAGCCTTCGGCCGACGCGGGCGTGATGTCGATGATGTCGTTCCTGTTCGACGAGGCGAAGAAAAGTCCGACGGACGGCCTCTGGCCCCCCGAGATCACGATCAACGGCATGCTCGTCAGCTCGACCCGGCGCGCCTCCCGCTGGCGGATCGGAATGGCCCTTCCCAAGGTGTTTGACGAGATCGGCAACGCCCCGGGCGGCGAGAGCGACGGGGTCGTCCAGTATCTGAAACGCCCCCGCTTCGTCATCCAGCGGGTCTACGGCTCGGAAATCCGACTCGCGACCAACGAGCCCCGCTACTTCATCGACGGGAAATACACGGGCGATGCCGTGCTGCGCCGCAGGCTGTGGGACACGAGTTTGTATTCCGAAGAATATATGGCTCTTGAAATGCCCGAATCCTTCAACCTGCTGACCTATGCCGAAACATCGGTTCCCAAAGAGTTTTTCGACAAGTTCTGACCGGCCGCCCCGTCACCGGACGGTGAAGAGCCAGCCGTGCTGCGCCGTGACGCCGGTCCGCAGATTCCGCAGGTAGATGTCGATGAACCGGTGGCCGACCGGAAGCGGGGCCTTCGGCCGTGCCTGGAGCTCCCGGGTCGCGGGATCGAACCGGAAATCCAGCGAGCCGCCGGTGACCTTGGCGTTCAGCACATACGTGTCGGGGGCGTAGTCGGCAAGCGCGGGAAGGCGGCAGCCGACGGTCGCGAGCTCTTCGAGCACCTCGCCGGGCCGCGGATGCTGGTCGGTCACCTCGACGGCGGCCATGCCGAGACGGATCAGGAACTTTTCACGCGAGTCACTGCGATACACCACCTGGCGCTTGACCCGGAACGGATCGAGGCCGGGATAGTTGCCGCCCCCGTCGACCGTCATCGCGCCCGCATATCCGGCATCCCGCGCGGCCTGTTCCGCGACATCGGTGTAGATGCCGTAGGGCCACACCATGAACAACACGGGCGCACCGATCTGCTTCTCGATCAGGTGGCGCGAGCCCGCGACCTCGTGCTCGAGCATCTTCGCATACGAGGGCGTGCCGTATCCCTGCGCCAGGTTCGCGTGGCTCATCGCGTGCGACTCGATCGACCAGCCCGTCTCGGCCATTTCGCGGAGTTGGTCCCAGGAGAGGGCATTGCTCGAGCCGATGAAACTCGGATAGATGCAGGCGATGCCCGTGAAGCCGAACTCCTCCATGATCGGATACGCGTAATCGTAGACCGAGGCGTAGCCGTCGTCGAACGTGATCAGGATGGGGCGGCCGGTCGGCTGGGAGCCGTCGCGCAGCAGCATGAGCAGCTCTTTCGAGGAGATGCTTCGGTAGCCCTGGGCCTTGAGGATGCCGAGCTGCTCCCGGAATGTCTCGGGGGTGATCTCGAACTGGCCCTTTGCGCCGGGCCGTACCTGATGGTAACAGAGGCCCGTGATCGTGACGGCCGCAGCGGGAAGCCCCCCGGCAAGAACGAGGGCGATGAGGAGGAGAAGGAATGGAACGATCGGTCGGTTCTTCGCAGTCATGATTCCAAACTCTACCATATCCTTGGCCAGCCGCGCCGCTGTGCCGGGGATGGGCGATTCAGAACGAGAAGCGCATCCGCAGATGACGCTGATGGCGCAGATGAAGTGCGGATGCGTTCTTGAACCCGAGGGAAATTTCAACGGAGTCTCTCTGTGAAACACATCTTCTGGAATCAATCTGTGGAGGTGCCGGCGGAATCCGGGCAAAAAAAAAGCTGCACTTTCATGCAGCTCAATCAAGGAAAGGAATGATTGAAGACAACTGACGAATGATCGTTCAGTGCTCAAGAAGATATAATGCAACATTCATGCCAGGCCGTTTCCCGCGAAATATGCCAAAAAAATGCTCATTGGAGGCGGTGTTGCGCAGGGTCTGCAAAAAAAATCAACACCAATGCTATGGTTCTGCTCAATCCTTGATCATTGCCGGGTCTGCGTGGTGACGCAAAAACACCCCGCCTCGGATCGGGACGGGGTGTTTTTACCACAACGTTGGATGCCCTGCGAAAGAACCTTCTCAGGCCTCGTTCGCGTGGGGCATGACGAAATCGTCAGGCAACTGGATGGTGGAGACGGCGTGCTTGTAGATCAGCTGCCGCTTGCCTTCCGCCTCGAGCAGAATGACGAAGGTGTCGAAGTCGAGGACGGTTCCCTGAATCTGGAAGCCCTTCATCAGGAAGATCTTCACGGGCTCGGCCCGCTTCTTCAAAACCTGCAGAATCGTGTCCTGGATGTTGATCGCCGGCATGCGGGTTCCTCCTGATGCCTTGGTTATTTCTTTCGGGCGGCGGGCCGGGGATGCGCAGAGCAGCCGACCGTGCCGTCCGGGTTCAGCGTGTAACTGCCACTCGCGGGGCAGGGACTCATATTGTAATCCAACACCACTCTATTTATCAACCCCTCCTTCGGAAGATGCTTCCGGACCGCCGACCCGAACGAGGCGAGAATGGCTTCCAGGCGGGCGCGGGTGAAGGCGCACCGGTCTTCTCCCGAGGTGATGAACGGGAAGAGGCCGTAGACCGGGTGTTTCGTGCAGCGCAGGCTGCCGCTGGGCCCGTCGATCGTGACCGTGCCGCTGCCCGGGCAGAGGGTTGCCAGTTCGGCGGGATCGCGGCTGAACAGGAGCCGGCGTGCCACGCATTCCAGGGCCTCGAGGCGGGGCTGAATGAGCCAGGAAAAAGGCTTCCAGGACTCGAGCCACCGGCCGAGCCAGCGGCCGAAGCCCCGGTAGCTGGCTTCGAGTTCGACGCAGGCATCGTTGGCGCTGACCCGCACTTCGACCGGGATGCCCCATTCGAGCATGCGGCGCTTGAACCCGAACAGGGAGTCGGCCAGGTGTTTCATGAACTTCTGATCGACCGGGGTCTGGGGAACGAGCCGCACGATCTCGGTCACATCGCTGCCTTCGAGGATATGGCGCGCGTGGAGGGCGGTGTAGGGGGCGATCGGACTTTCGATCCAGGGGCGGAAGAGGATCGGAATCTCGCTTTCCCACCGCTTCCAGTCGAGGAGGATGCCGAAGAGGGTGGTGGCTTGCGGCGGGAAGGTGCCGCTCATCGCCCGGATCTCATCCGCCGACGGCTCGCGGCCGGTTCCCAGGAACAGCCGGTCGTCCGCCTGGAGGGCCCAGAGGGTCCAGCGGCCCATGCGGGCGCGAAATGCCGGGAAGCCAGCGATCGTCGTTGCGGCATCGATGGGGGGGCAGCCGAGCAGGCCGAGGTGGTGGCGAAGCGGGGCGAGGGCATCGTGCGTCGCGAGGCCCGGGAACGTCACGAGCAGCGTGGAGTGGCGCGCCGGCCGCGCGAGCCGCTCGACGAACAGGGTGATCGACAGGCTGCCGAATTCAGGGAAGGCGAGCAGATGGTCCGCCGCGATCGTGGCCGCCGCCGGTCCCATGTGCAGGGCAAGCGGAACCGAGGCCGTGACGGGGAAAACCGGCTCCTCGAGGCCGCCGGCGGCTGCGCTTTCGGGAGCCGTTTCGGAGGTGGCCGATGCGGTTTCGTCGAGCTCCTCGGCGTCCTGCAACAGGAGCTGCTCTTCGGCAGTCTCGGTTTCTCCGGGAATGACGGCATCGGCGGAGGGCGCCGTGGCGGCCGTTGCCGTGGCCGTTCCCGAGGCGGTCTCGATCGTGTAATAGTCGAACAGGGGCTTCGAAAGGTCGATCTCGCCCTTCTTGAGCCGCTCACACAGGCGCGTCATCTCGATGGCCCGCTCGAACATGCCCTCTTCCTGGAAGATGCGGACGAGCTGGAGGAGGATGCGGTTCAGATGCACCGGCTCGGCCTTCGCACCGAACACGCCGTGATACTCGGCGATGGCCCGATACTGCGCCCGGAGCACGATCGCCTGATACAATTCCCGCTGCATGTTCTCGAGGCCCGGATCCGCCTTGAGCGCCTGCCGGAAATACTCGAGGGCCGTCTCGAACTGGGCGATGTGCAGATAGGCCTTGCCCAGGTGCATCAGGATCTCGCCGACGTCGGGAGCCAGGCTTGCGGCCTTGCGCAGCGTGCGGATCGCCTCTTCGACCTTGCCCTGTTTGAACAGAACCCATCCATATGTGTCGATATAGGAAGCATTGTTCGGCTCGATTTTGACGGCGCGGACGGCCATCTTCTCGGCTTTGTCGATGTCACGTTCGATCTCGGTCAGAAGATAGGCGTAATTATTCAACGCCTCGGCAGAGGTCGGCCGCAGCTCGACGGCCTTTTCATACATCCGAATCGCTTTCTCATGCCGCTTCGTGACGTAATACACCGTCCCGAGATGGTAATGCGGCTCGTAGACGTCGGGAGACATGTTGACGGCCTTTTCCAGCTCCTGGACGGCCTTGTCGAACTGGGTGTTCTTGAATGCCGCCCAGCCGAGACTGTCGCGGAACCCGGGATTGTCGGGGATCTGATCAACCGCCCGCTGGACAAGCGACTGGGCGAGCTCGCGATGGACGCCATACTCGGCGTACAGGAACCCGAGATTGTTCAGGGCGTGGGGGTTGTTGGGCGAAAGGGTGAGGATCTTCTTGTAGACGGCCTCCTGCAGCCAGAACGGCTCCTCCTTGGCCTGAGCCTGATACGATTCATGCAACCCCATATAGATCCCGAGCAGCGAGTGCTGGAGCTTGCCGTTCCCGGGGGCGAGCGACGAGGCTTTCTCGAACGAGGCGATGGCGAGAAACAGGGCCGGCTCCTCGCTTCCCAGAAGCCGGAACGCCTGGCCGAGAGCGTAGTAATACCCGGCCTCGGCCGGGGCGAGCGCCGCGGCCCGCTTGAGATCCTCGAACGGCTTCATCGGCGAGAAATACCCGTTGGGGCGGTTGCGGAGCAGCTGGAACAGAATACCCTTCACGAGATGATACTCGGGGGTGCGCTCGAACGGCTCCTCGCCCTTCAGCAGCAGCTCCTCGAAGGCGTGATCACGGGCGTTCTTCGGGTCGTCTTCGCGGTTCGCGGCCAGCATCAGCCCGCGCAGATAGAGATACCGCAGGGCTTCCGCCTTCCGGTCGGCGGTGAACGATTTCGTCTCGAGGAAGGCGATGGCGATCTTTTCGAGCTCGGCGGCGCGCGGGGTGTCCGACAGCTTCATCAGCGTGACCCACTGGGACATCGCATGGAGCTGGGCGAGCGTGTTCTTCTGCTGCTCCGACAGGTATTTCTTCAACAGGGACAGGTTGAAATCGGGCGCCTTGGTCTTCTCGAGGCGGAGCTCCTCGACGTTGAAGAGGGGAAGGCCGAAATCGATCTCCGCTGCCCATGCGGAACCGGCGGGAAGCAGCAGGGCTGCCGTCAGGATCAGCAGGCCGAGAACGGGCACCAGCGGGCGGAGTCGGGCGGAAATGGCGGATGTCATGGATGTGGCCTCCGGGAGCAGTTTCTGGAACGCATTATAGGCCGGATGAGGGCTGAGGGCAAATAGCGGTGTTCAGCGGCCGGCCTGATCGACCTCGTCGGCCCATGTGAGCGCCGGATCGATCAGGCGGCGGCGCAGTTCGGCAGAGAACTGTTCCTCGACGGATCCGGTGAGGCCCTCGAGGGCGCAGCTCTGGCGCGACAGCCAGAAACCGGCCTGGAGATGGCAGACCAGCCAGAACAGCAGGCCGCCCCCGATGAACATGCCCGCGGCAGGATCATGCGCGGCCATCAGAGCCGTCAGGAAATACCGGACGAGCAGCAGGATGATCAGGAGCGGCAGGGCGTTCAGCAG
The DNA here is from genome assembly GCA_029565415.1 of Candidatus Rifleibacteriota bacterium. The sequence goes on from JAKQOH010000109.1 coordinate 44,891, forward strand.
CAGCGTCACGGCCCGGCCGGGTTCGGGGACCTCGAGAAAGGCGCGGATCCGCTCTGCGATGCGGCCGGTCGTCAGGGCACGCGGCGGGGTTGCCTCGAGCCGTGCGTTCAGCGGGGCCGGGTCGAGCCCCGCGCGGTCGAGGAGCTCGGTGAGGTGCCGGCGTCCCTGGAGCAGCAGGGCGTCGGCGGCCGTGCCGGCGTCGGCGGAAAGCCGCTCGGCAAGCGGAGTCACCGGATCCGAGAACGGGGAAATGACGAGGCTCTGCAGCCGGGTGGCGAGGGTCGAGATGGCGAGCGAAGTGCGGACGTAGGCGCCGAATGGCCCGCCCAGCCGCGCGGCCGCCTCGGATTCGCGTCGGCGCACCAGGTCGGCCGACATCGTTCCGACGGCCGATGCCGCGGCATTCCGGAGGGTGTCGCGGCTCTGGCGGGCGAACGCCTCGCTCCAGCTCCGCAGCTCGGCAGTCACCCCGCGGGCGGGCTCCAGCCGGCAAACGCGCTCGATCCAGGCGGCCGTTTCCGAGGCGCGTTCAGCCTGGTTTTCGGCATTGATACGGGCGGCGACTGTCTGGTCGAGCCGGGCGCGGAGATACTCCTCCAGTTTCGGGAAATCCCAGCGGGGGCCGCCTCCCTGGCCGGTTTTCGCGAGAAAGGCGTTGTGGGCCGAGATCCGGAAAACGGGCAGCTCCTCGCCGAGCGGCGTGCGGAGTGGCAGGGCGCCGATCTTCTTGCGCAGATCCGCGATCACATCGTCCTGCTCGCGGGGCGTCAGCATGCCCTCGTCGATGCGGTTCAAAACGAAAACGGCCCGCCGGAAGCCCATCGAGGAGCCCAGCACGGCATACAGATCGAGCGAGTCGTATTTCTGGGTCGTGACGACGCAGAGAACCAGGTCGGCCCGCTCGAGAAGCCGGGCGAACACCTGCCGGTTCTCCTCGCGGATCCCGTCCAGGTCCGGGGTGTCGACGAGGATGAGATGTTCGAGCGCGGCTTCATCGTGGCTGAAGAAGGCATCCGACGGCTCGAGGATGCCCTCCAGGAGCCGGCGGGCCATGCCGGCGCGCCGCTGGTGCGCATAGACCGACGGTCGCAGCGTCGAACAGGCCCGGGCTGAGGCGGAGCTGATCTCCCGGCCGGCCAGGGCGTTGATGAGCGTCGTCTTGCCGACCTTCGTGCCGCCTGCGATAACGGTCAGCAGACAGTCGCAGACGCTTTTCTCACGCTTTTCCAGGAGTGCGAGCAGGCGGTGCGCCTCGGCTGCGTCGGCCGCAGCCGGGCGGCCCCACAGCGACTGCGCGGTGCCGATGAGGCTGCGAAGGCCGGCGGCCGTGACCTGGCCGGCCGGGGCGGATGACGTGGCGGATTCCATGCAGACGAGAGCATACCCCACGCCCGCGCTTCATGGCAATCGCTCCGCCCCCCGTGCTATGATCCCCGGCGAACGACCATGCCTGTCTCGACCGCTTTTCTGACGCATCTCTCCGGCGCGGCTGCCGCGGTGGCCCTGCTGGTCCTCGTCGCCGTCTCGGCGTTCGCAGCCGCCGCACGCCTGCTGCCGGGGACAACGACGGCATGCCGCCTTTCCGGCGCCGTCATCCTGGCGCATGCCCTTCAGATCCTCATCTTCCAGGTTCTCGCCCCCTTCGGCCTCTTCCGCCTTCCCGCGGTTCTCGCCTGCACGGCGCTTGCGGCGGGCGCGGCAGCTCTCCTCTGGCGCGGCCGGCCGGCCGGCACGCCGTCTCTCGCCGAGATGGCCGCCCGGGATCTCGAACATCTCCGGAGCCGGGTGAACCAGGCGCTTGCCACCCCAGCCCGGCGTCTCGTCCTGTTCCTTCTCGGGGCCGTCGCGCTCGGCGCGCTTCGGGGAATCGTGAATCTCGCGGTCACGACGGATTCTCTGACATATCATTTGATATATATAGGTGGGTTCATCCGGAACGGGGGCTGGTTCGAGCTCGACGCGCCGGGCGACTGGGGCGTCCTATGCCGCTTCTATGCCGATGGCGGCGAGATTCTGACGGCCTGGTGGCTGCTGCCGTTCCACGGGGACCTGGTGGCGGGCCTGTCGGGACTGCCCGGCTGGGGGCTTGCGATGGCGGCGGTGTACGAGCTCGCCCGCCGGCTGGGACTGCCGGCCCGCCGGGCGGCTCTTCCGGCCCTGATCGTCGGCTTCATGCCGGCGGTGTTCGCGTTCATCGCCTCGGTCTACGTCGACATCCACCTCTTGGGCAATCTGCTGGGCGGCTCGCTGTTCTTTCTCGCCGCCTGGACCTCGTTCGAGGGAGCCGATCCGCAGGCGGCGACACAGGGACCGTCGGCGCCCGCCTTCCTGCTGTGTGGATTGGCCATGGGAAACGCGCTTGCGATCAAAATTCTCAGCCTCTCCGGCGTCGGTGCCGCCTTCCTGCTGCTGGGGCTCCGAGCTCTCTGGAGCGGCGGGAAGGGCCGGAACCTCGTTCTCTGGCTGCTCGGTATCGCCGCCCTCGCCGCCGTCGGAGTGCGCCACTACGCCGTTTCGTTCGCCGCCTGGGGTTCGCCGTCCTGGCCGTTTCCCCTGAATCTGCCGGGAATCCCGCTGTTTCCGGGAAGCCCGGCGCGTGCCGCCTACATGCAGTATCTGAGCGGCCTGACCGAAATCCTGTTCGCCGGAAGTCCCCCGGGGTTCGAACTCGGCTGGATGGCCAAATGGCTGTTCGGCATCACTCCCGTCTCGATCGGCCCCGTCGGGCTTCTGGCTTTCGCCCTTGCACCGGCCGGCTTCCGATTCGCCTGGGGGCGAAGTCGCGGATTCGCCGCTTTTTCCCTCCTCGTGCTTGCCGCCTCGGCCGCCTCGCTCCTGGGGCCGGATATGTGGCACTTCCATCTGTTGTTCTGCCGTGTGAACGCCCGTCTCTACACGTTTCCCATGGCCCTGCTGATCCTGCTTGCGGTCTTGGCGCTCGAACGCTGGCCCGAAGCGCCCCGCCGTCTGGGGCTCATCCTCATGGCGGGCCTGGCCGCCATCGCCTCGGGATACTCTCTGTTCGTCACCTGGACGACCGGCCATCCCCGTCTCGACCTTCTCCTGGCCGCGATCCCCCCGATTGCCGCTCTGCTGCCGCTCCGGGAACTACCCCGATTCTCCTGCGGCCGCAACCGCGCCATCCTGTTCGGCTTGCTGCTCGTTGCCGCGCTCACGGCTCTTCCCGTCGTCAAAGACCGGCTCCGGGAAGGACAGCTCCTCTCTGCTCATGAGGGCCACGAACTCGACCGCTCCACGTCTCCCGCCTGGGTGCTTTGCGACGATCCCGGTCGGCCGCGGCGGATCGCCTTTTCGACCGGTTGGGACGGGGTTCTCGGGTATGCCTGGTACTGGGGGGCTCTTCTCGGGCGTCATCTCCAGAATCACGTCACCTATATTCCCATCACCAAGACGGGCGATATCATCGAATACCGTGACCCCGACCAGGTCGCGCGCGCCGCCGATGCCGAAGCCTGGCTCCGTCGGCTGAGGGAAGAACGGATCGACACCGTCGTCCTGTTCCCGCCCCAGCCTCCCGAACACGCCTGGGTGACCGCCCGCCCCGATCTGTTCCGGCCCGAGGGAACGGCTTCCCCGGCAATGGTGTTCCGCCACCTCGCGGTGGCTCCGGAACGATAACCATGATGAATTATAACATTAGCGATATAATAGGCTGGACGGCCTGCGCCTCCTGGGCTATGATTCTGCTGACGACGATCGGGGCTTCATCCTGGGCGCTGGCGGCCTGGCTCGTGCCGCAGGGTTCGGCGGCCCGAAGATGGTCGGCGGCCGTCGTCGTGGCGAACGGGTTCCAGATCGGCTCGTTTCAGATCCTGGCCGGTTTCGGCGCGTTCCGTCTCCTTCCCGCGGTCCTGCTGAGCTGCCTGTTCGCTCTGACGGCCGCGGGACTGCATCGCTGGCTTCCGCGTGGCGATCATTCCCTGACGGGGCTGCTGCTGCGGGATCTGAGGCATGCGCTTGCCCGGCTCGACCAGGCCCTCGCCACGCCGGCCCGGCCTCTGGTGTTGGCGGTTCTCGCGACGATCCTGATACTCGTGGCCCGGGGCTTTCTGAACATCCCCGTCACGACGGATTCGCTGACCTATCACCTCTATTACGCGGGGATGTTCGTTCAGACCGGAGGCTGGTTCGACATCGATACGCCCGGCGCCTGGGGGGTGACCTACCGGTTCTATCCGACCGGCGGGGAGATGCTCACGGCGTGGCTGATGCTGCCGTTCCACGGCGATCTGGTGGCAGGTCTTGTCTCGCTACCATCCTGGGGTCTGCTGCTGGCCGCTCTCTATGAACTCGGGCGGCAGCTTGGTCTGGCTCCCCGCCGGGCCGCCCTTGCCGCGGGCCTGGCCGGGTTCATGCCGGCCGTCTTCGGCTTCGCCGCATCCGTCTACGTCGATATCCCCCTGATCGCCTGTCTCGTCGCAGCCTCGCTGTTCTTCCTCGATGCGTGGCGCACCGACGCGGCCGCCCCGGCGTTCCTCTGCGGGATTGCCCTCGGCTGCGGCCTCGCGATCAAGATCTTCGCCCTTGCCGGTGTCGGAGCCGTAGCGGTGGTGTTCCTGCTGCGATGGATCCGGCCGGGACCCAGGCCCCTTTGGCCGCTGGCCGCGCTGCTGACGGGGATGGCCGCTCTCGGATTCCGCCATTACGGGCTGCTGTATGCCCGGTTCGGCTCGCCTACCTGGCCTCTGCCCCTGGGTCTGCCCGGACTTCCGATCTTCGCCGGCAGTGCAGCCTGGGCCGAAAAACTCCGGCATCTCGCCGAAACCACGGATGCCACGATCTCCGGCGGCTCCCTGTGGCGGGAGATCGCCTGGTATATCACCTGGTATTTCGGTTTCAAACCCGTCTCGATCGGGCCGACCGGCTTCGTCGCCCTCGTGCTGGCACCGGCCGGACTTGTCACCGTCTGGAAACGGGTGAGCCGGGGTTTCGCGATCTACCTCTCGCTTGTGCTTGCCGCCTCCGCCGCCGCGCTGTTCGGCTCGGGGATGTGGAAGTTCCATGTCATCTTCGCCAGTGTGAACGCGCGCCTCAATACCCTGCCGTTCGCCCTTCTCATCCTGCTTGCCTTCCTTTCCCTCGAGCGCTGGGAAGCCGCGCCGCGTCGCCTCGTCACGGGCCTGCTCGTCCTGTTGTCGGTCATCGCCGCAACCGGTTCCCTCGTCTCGACCTGGACGACCGGATTTCCCACCCTCGACGGGGTTCTGCTCCTTCTGCCCCCGCTCGCCGCCCTGCTGCCCATCAGAAAGATATCTATAAATATATCTGCCAGGCTGCTGGCGGTCGCCGCCTGCGGCCTTTTCCTCCTTCTGATCCTGCTCCAGCCGGCCAAGGCGGCCATGCGGCCGCGTCAGCTTCTTGCCGCCCATGAAGGATACGAACTCGGCCGGGAAGCGTCCCGCGCGTGGGTGGTGTGCGACGATCCGGCCCGGCCGCGCCGCATCGCTTTCTCGGCGGGCTGGGGGCCGATCGGGTATGACTGGTCCTGGGCCCCGCTGCTGGGGCGGAATCTCCAAAACCACGTCACCTATCTTCCGATCACGGCTTCGGGCGCGGTCATCGAATACGACGATCCGGCCCGCCTTGCCCGTGAAGCCAGCTTCGATGCATGGCTGGGCCGGCTTCGAGAGCGGCGGATCGATACCGTCGTCCTGTTTCCGCCGTTTCCCCCGGAACACGGCTGGGTGAATGCCCACCCCAACCTGTTCCTGGCGGAGGATACGGCGTCCCCGCCGCTCGTGTTCCGCCTGTCGCCGGCCCGCTGAGAGGCGGTTTTGATTTTCGGGGCTTCCGGGTATACCTTTGAAGAGAGGGGAATACCCCGAATGCATCGAGGGAGGATCTCAAGATGAAAAAGCTGGTGCTGTTCGTCTGCTTCTGTCTGTTCTGTACGGCGTCCGCTTGGGCGGCCTACTGCTCGGGGTGCGGCGCGAAACTGCTCGACGATGTCCGGTTCTGCTCGAGCTGCGGGACGAAGGTCGAGGTGCCCGAGCCGGCGAAAAAACCGGTGAAACCCGAGCCGGCTTCACCCGAACAGCCGAAGGCCTCTGAGCCGGACCGCACGTCGGTGTACCGGGTGAAAACGGATCTGTATGTCTACCAGCGCCGGGGTGACGAGCACGATATCCTGAAAAAGAACTTCCTGTTCAAACCCCGCCGGTACAAGATCAAGGCCGGTTCGGAACTGCGCATCCTCGAGATCGTCGGCGACACGCTGCTCGTCGAATCCGTCCCCGGCCCTGACGGAAAGAGCCAGCGCGGCTGGGTCACCGAAGAGGAGCTTGCGCTGCGCTCGACCTGGGCGAAATGAGCCTCACCACTCGGCCCGGACGGCATCCCAGTCGGTTCTGAGCTGCTCGAGCAGCAGCGGAACGTCGCGACGCTCGAGATCGACCGGCAGGAGCAGGGCTTCGACCGGCTTCGAGAGCCATTCGGTCGTTTCGAGGAACACCGCCCGCCGGGTCTTCGAGAAGGCATCGTAGGTGCGGGCGATGAACGGCTCCCGGGAAAGCTGGTCGACCAGGCCCAGCAGATTGCCGGGAAGCCATTCTTCGAAGCGCTTGTAGATCGGAAGACCGATGCCTCCGAGCAGATACTCGGTCACCCCGGGCAGGATGACCGTCGTCTTGATCGCGATGACGGCAGCGGCCAGCCCGGCAAGAGCCGACAGTCCGGGAACCATGGCACGCATCGTCTGGATCATTTCGGGATTCCGGTCGCAGAACGCTTCCAGATCGTGCTCGAATCGGTCGATCACGGGACGTATCCGCTCCATCCGGCCGGCGTCGAAATGCTCACGGAGCCGCTCGCGCAGCGCCTCCGGCTCCGGCCACGCGAGCTGCCGGAGTTCTTCATGAAACCGTGCCGCCACGGCTCTGCCCTGCTCCGATGCGACCCGACTGCGGTCGAGCAGATCGGCCCGGGCCGATTCCAGGAGCCGAGCCGTCGCTTCGATATCGCGCCGGTCCCGCTCCGAGACAGGATCGACGGGATCTCCGGGCGCCTGCGCGCCGAGCATGCTTCCGATGCCGAAGAGGGAAACGCCCTTGCGCAGGGCATTGCCGGCGGTGCGGGTGATCGAGGTGACGAGATCGCCGACGGAGGTTTTGAGCCGGGGCTGGAGCACCCGGATCACCGCGTTCTGGAGCTCGAAGGGCGCCTCGTGTCCGGGGAGATCCCGGAGAGGTTGCTGCAGTCCCGCCTCGAACCGCAGCCGATACTCTCGGATCATGCCGGCGCACTCGTCCTGCCGGGACAGGATCATGCCCGCCGAGCCGGCAAGGGCGTTTCCGGCGCCGGCCAGCCCGTGCGAGAGCGCCTCGATGCGCCGGCCACGGGCATCGGCGGCCGCCTCGACGAGATGCCGGCGAAGCTCGGCGACGGCCGAGACGGGAAGTCGGCCTTCCCCGGCGGGGGACTGTTCCGGGATCGCGAGGACGGCGCGGCGATGGTCTGGCCACCGCTCCCCATAGCTCGTGGTCAGATCCTCGAGGGCTTCCTGGTGGCGGGGCAGATACTGGTTGAACACGTCGATGCGGCGCGGCAAAAGAAGCATTGCCTCGTCGAGAAAGCTGATGCCCGCCAGATCCTTGTACTTCTGCTGGGTCGTCACCCAGACGAGCAGATCCGCCAGCCCGAGCCCAAGCCGGGCAGCGGCGCGGCAGGCCGGGTCTGAACTGTCGACGTCGGGAGAGTCGAGCAGCACCGGCAGCCCGACCGGCCAGTCGGGGCGATGATCCGCGTAGATCGCACGCCGGCGCGGCCGATGGGCCGAGAGTTCCGATGTGGGAACGAGATGGAAATCGGCGTGGGCGGCCGTAATCGCTTTCAGATCCTCCTCACGGCCCGCTCCGACGAGACGTTTGGTAAAACTCGCCGTGCTGCCGGAAGGCGAAACTATGCATTCTGATATTGTATTGATAAGTGTAGATTTGCCCGTGTTGGTGCCCCCGCACAGGATGACGACGGGCGGAAGCCTCCCCCCGGTCTTGACGTGCGGAATCAGCCGTCGGCGCAGGAAGGTGATGCCCACCTCGAGCCCCGCTACATCGAGATCCCCGAACTGGTTCCGATGGGCACGGATTGCCTCGAGAGTCGTCTCGCACCAGCGAAGCAGGGCGCCGGCGTGCTCGAGCAGGGCCTTCACCGCGGGGGAACAGGATTCCGTCGCTTCCCCGTCGATCTCGTGACGCTTCATCCGAACGCCTCGTCTCTGGTGTCGCGTGCCGCGCTGACGCTGTCCGTCACCGGCTGCGCTGCAGACGGGTTCCGTTCGCGTTCAGCGTGATCGAGACCGAAAGGGGCAGGTTCACGTCTGTCGGGAGGGACACTTCGGCGACCTGGACGTTGTTCACGATCTTCGCGATCTTGGGAAACCAGGTCGTGAGCTGGCTGCTGTCGGGCACATAGACGTAGTAGCCGTCCGTCTCCTCGGAGATCTGCTTGAGGATGTTGACATTGAGCCAGCCGAAACCGAGCACGAAGCCCGAAACGAAGTGCTGCCGGGCCCGGGTGATCACTTCTTCCAGCGTGTGGCCCGAGGCGTTGTCGTTGCCGTCCGTCGTCAGCAGCAGAAACCGCATCCACCGCCGCGCCTGGATATCCGCGATGCCCTTGTCGATGCCGGAGTAGAACGCCGTGTTTTCGAGGGGGACCGGCTTTTTCACTGCCGCCTCGATCTCGCTCTTGCTCGTCGTGAGCGGGTTCATCGTGTTCACGGTGTTGTTGAACTTGATGATGCTGCCCGAGAAGGGCAGCACGACCGCGTTCAGGAAGGCCGTGTAGTTCGATTCGATGGCCGAGATGTCCTCGGGAAACATGCTGCCCGAGTAGTCCATGACCCCGGCGAAGGCGACGGAGTCCGGCTGGTTCATCATGTGGAGCGGGGCGACCCGGTCGACGAGCGCCCGCTGCCTGGCCGCCGCGTCGGCTCCGAGCTGGATCTCGACATCCGCCACCCGCACCGTCGTCAACGGATCGCCGTTCGCATCGGTAGCCGTGAACAATACGGCATACCGCTTCTCGCCCAGCTTCTCGATGCCGTGCAGCCGCAGGGCGTTCGCGAGGTTGTCTTCCGGCTTGGCGTTCGGCCGGAACCGGTTCGCCAGGGAGAGATACTTGCGCAGCCACTCGGCGAACGGATTGCTCGCCCCCCACGAGGAGGAATACATCGTCCAGACGGTGCCGAGCCCGAGCAGGGCCAGCAGAACCAGAAACGCGATGTACCGCCAGTAATTGATCTTTATCTCACCCGTTCGCGGTGCTACTTCGACCATGACCGTTCAGCCTCTCGTGTGGTATCCGGTGCCGCGGGCCGGCGTTCAGTACAAGTGGAGCCAGAATCCCAGGCCGGCGAGCAGGCATCCCAAAAAGATGATCATCAGTCCCGGGGCGTGGAAAAACCACCAGTCGGCGGCGAGAGCCAGAGCCACGAGGCCCCACACGACGCCGGCCGTCACCCCGGTGGGGACGGCGAATTTGAATATCAGGGCAAATATGATCGCCGCGACGGCCGTGAAGACCATCCAGCCGGACTGGATCTTGATCTCGGTTTTACCCGGGTTCACTTCGACCATGGGTGGGGCTCCTTGTCAGGGGTTCTGCGCGCCGGCCTGGGCGGCCACGCCGGACGGCCGCTGGCTGAAGATCGCTTCGTGCTGCTCGTGGATATCCGTCAGCACGCGCAGGATGCCGCGCTTGATCGACAGCAGCTCGTCGCTGGCCGCCGACACCTCGTGGTTCGTGCGGATCTCCTGTTCGATGCCGGCCTCGAGCTGCTTGACCTTGTCTGTGAATATTGGAAGATATTTTTTGATGATTGCATTCTGCTGCGGAAGCGGCAGGGTCAGCCAGCCTTCCTTGTAGACGGTGTTGATCAGGTAGATGCCCATCGTGTTGTTCTTCAGGTAGTCGAACAGCTCGGTGATGGTGCGGCCCATCGGGACCGGCTTTTCCTGCTGATAATGCAGCTCGAACTGGACCAGCTCGGGGTTGTATTCGATGCCGTGCACGGTCTTCGCCGGATCGGCGTGGATCTCGTATCGCAGCAGGGTATAGACCATGTACAGATTCTCGAGCGTCTTGGCCGGAATCAGGCCGTAACTGGACCAGAGCACGGGATACGCATCGTTCGTCAGCATCGCGTGGCAGTTGATCTTCGCCGTGTTCTTCCGGTACAGGGCCTGCCACTGGGTGATCGCGCTGAGGTTGTAGGGGCACATCCCGTGCAGGGTCTGGAGCAGGCTGATCTCGAACCGGTTCCTCGTCGGGGCGATCGTGACGCCGATCTCGCCCTTCCGCAGGCTCTCCCGGATCTCCTCGGCCAGCTTGCTGTTCTCCTCGGCGATGCCCAGCGTGACGATGTTCATGCGGGCCGGCTGGTTGTTGCCGCGGTCGTTGATCGTCATCAGCGGCGCCGACTGGTTCATCAGGCTCTCGATCAGGCTCTTCTTGAAGCCCGGCTTGGCCGAATCCTTCCAGTGGATGAACTCCTCGATCCCGCCCAGCATGCGCTTGCCGATCAGGCCGCGGCAATAGCGGACGATATCGTTCTCGAGCGAGTCGCTCTGCGGGTTCGTGTAGGCGTCCCAGTTCTTCGCGAGGTCGATCGTGACCAGGAACTCCTTCTCGATGTCGTTGTTCGAGAGATCCCCCAGCAGATACTTGTAGAACGGCTCCACGTCGCGCTCCTCGAAGATGAACGTGCGCACGTAGGCCTGAACCTTCGAGTAGGGCTTGATCTTGTCGAGACACGACTCGTAGCTGCGCTCGATCATCCCGTTCTTCGTCACGGCGTCGAGCTTGCGGGCGAACTCCTCGACCTGCTTGCGCAGGTTCTGGGCATGGCCGGCGAGATACTTCAGGAAATCCGCCGCGCAGCCGAGGCAGAACCGCTCGTATTCCATCTCGACCGCTTCCTGCGCCTCTTTCTCGAGCTTCGCGAACTCCTCTCGGATGTTCGACACCGAAAGCAGCGTGCCCAGCTCGAGGAACTTCCCGCCCAGCCCGAACATCGAGTTCAGGCGGCTGGAAAGGGCGTCGCGGGCCGCGACATACTCGCGCTGCTCCTTCAGCTGGCGGTTGCGCAGCTCCTCGTCCTTGCGGCCCAGCACGTCCCGCGGGAAGCGCGACAGATACTTTTCGAACGCCGTGAGGAAATCGATCGCGATCAGGGCGCCCTGGTCGGGGTTGTCGATGATCTCGATCACCTTCTCCTTCAGCACCTTCCCGCCTTCGATGGCGGCCTTCTCGAAATCGACCCGCACCCGGCCCTTGATCTCGTCCTTCTTGACCTTCACCCGGTCCATCTCATCTATTTTGCGAAGAATATAAGCGCTCGCCGACTCGCCCGGCTGCTGCTGCGGCTCGGTGCGCATCGTGTGGAACATCGGGTTGTCCCAATACTGGGCCCGCGGGATCAGCTTCTTGGAAAGCGCGAACACCCCGTCGGGGGTCAGGTCGAACCGGTCGGTGTTCGTCTCGGCGAACTCGTGAACCATCCCGTCGATCGTGATCTTGTCGCTCGACAGCTTGAGCCACCGCGTCACGTCCATCGACAATTTATAGGTGTACAGATCCATGATCACGTCGAGGGGGTAGTAGAAGCTCTTGTACCCCGCCGTGCTCAGGCATTTGAGCTGCTTGCCCTCGAGGTCGGAGCTCAGCTGCCCGAGCACCTGCGACGCGTTGTCGAGCATCGAGTTCTGCGCCTGGCGCAGGTTCGTCGCGAGCTTGGTGAAGACGAACTCGGCGGCGATCGTGTCATACGTCGCGATATCGTCGAGGCCGCTGGTGCCGAGCAGATACAGCTGGTCGAACGGCGCTTCCTCGCAGGTCGAACCGAACGTCGTCGCATCGTGACTCCGGCCGATCGGGCCGTAGTTCACCATCAGCTTGTTCCGGCGGTCCTGCGTGAGGATGTCCTTCGCGCTCTTGGTGGGCGGGAACTTCTCCTTGTTCATGAAGTAGAACGCCTCGACCAGCGAGGCGTAGCCGTTCGCCTCGAGCCGGCCCGTCGCGTTCACATTCGGATCGATCGCGATCTGCGTGAACGCCTCGGGGGTGAGCTGGATGCCGACCATGCTCGGCTTGCCCTTGCCGCCCGAAAGCTGGTAATACGCCATCTTGAGCAGGTAGGCGATATCCATGAACATGCCGGCGCCCGAACCGCCGCACAGCGAGCCGACGACGTAGAATTCCGGCGTCAGGATCTGGCCCTGCTTGTTCGTCAGCGGCACGATCTGGTCGTCCTGGTTCACGTTCTTGCGGGAGATGATGCGGCTGATCTTCGCCTTGAGCTGCTGGTAGATCCGCTGCGCGTCGACGAACAGCCCGAACCGGCCCGTGAACCGGAACTGGTGGGCGCCCTGGCTGATCTGGCCCAGGTGATGCTTCAGCTTCGCCGGGAACCACTCGTTGAGATACCCGTAGGTGTCGGTGTCGAGATTCCCGGTGATCTGGTTGGCGTTCTGGATGTTGATCTGGTGATACTCTTCCTCTTTCAGCTTGGCGCCTTCAACCTTCTCGTGCGCCCGGGAGTCGAAGAGGTCCGTGTCGATGCAGAAGAGGTCGATGAAATCGGGAAGCGTGGGCCGCGGGTCGGCGGCGTGGCGGAACGCCTCGCGGATCTGCGGGCTGTTGAGGAACGCCTCCTTGAACTTCATGAGGACGCGCTTGCCGGTGCCCCCCAGGCCGATGATGAGGGCGGGGTTGAGGGCCAGCCGATTCTCGAAATTGCTGCTCATGAACACCTCTCCTGATGCGCGCGGCGATTGTCTTCAGACAAGCCCCCAGTATAGGCACCCGCTTTCCGGCCTGTCAAGGAATTCCCATAGGGAGAAGAGCGGGATCGCCCGTCCATCCCGCAGCCCTCCGTTTGCAGCGGGGTCCAGGACGTTAGAGTATATGCTATAGTATAAAATGAGAGTCCGGCAGGAAAGAAGGTTGCCTTCCCTGGCCGGGGAGGGGTATGCTGTCCGGAAGACATCACGATGGGGATACTGGATGACCCGCCCCGGGAGGACAGGAAGATGAAGCCGCTCGAACTCAGCTCGATCTCGGAAGTCTGGAAAACCGTTCTGACGGATCTCAAAAAGGCCCTCGAAGCGACCGGCAGCAATCTCCAGGTCTGGTTCCCCTGGGGGCGCACCTGGCGCGGCCAGGACAGCCGAGGCTCCCTGCCCCCGACCGAACTGCCCCCGGAACTGGCCGCCTCGCCGTCGGGCATGCACTTCGCCAGCCGCTGGTGGAGGCCCATCTCCGCCGCCGGGATGACCTGGCTGATCAGTTTCACCCCCGCCGGGAATGCCGAGAACTCTCTGGCGGCCTGGCAGCCGGGACCGGAAGTCGTCTCGGCACTCGCTCTCCTGGGCGAGTTCGTGAGGCTCGAATCGCTTCTCGGCCTCTTCCTCAAGGTGCTCGAAAACCGGGCCAGTGAAGAGTTCGGCCACTGGGACCGCGTGCGCAACTACTGCGTCGCGATCGGCCGAAACATGGGCCTCTCCCACCGCGAACTCATCGATATCGAGCTGGCGGGCCTGCTGCACGACATCGGCAAGGTCTCCCTGCCCCCGGCCCTCCTGGAAGAACGCCGCCCGCTCTCCGCGGCCGAACGCCGCCAGGTCGAGTCCCACGCCGTCGTCGGCGCCGCCGTGATCCG
>JAKQOH010000112.1 GCA_029565415.1 Candidatus Rifleibacteriota bacterium
GCCATCGACCGGGCGATCCGGGAACACCGCCCATCGGCGGTGATGCATTTTGCCGCTTTCGCCCAGGTCGGCGAGTCCGTGACCGACCCCGGGAAATACTACCGGAACAACGTCGTCGGGAGCCTGAATCTGCTCGAAGCGATGCGTGACGGCGGGGTCCGGGATCTGGTGTTCAGCTCGACCTGCGCGACCTACGGCATTCCCGGGACGATCCCGATTCCCGAGACCCATTCCCAGCAGCCCATCAACCCCTACGGCGCTTCGAAGCTGATGATGGAACGCATGATGGCGGATTTTTCGGCCGCCCACGGGCTGCGGTTCGTCGCGTTGCGATATTTCAACGCGGCGGGCGGGGATCCTGAGGCCGAGATCGGCGAACGGCACGATCCCGAATCCCATCTGATTCCGCTGATTCTCGACGCGGCCCGGGGAACGAGGCCGCATATCACGGTGTTCGGCGAGGATTACGACACGCCCGACGGCACCTGTATCCGTGACTATATTCACGTGAACGATCTGGCCGACGCGCATCTGCGAGCGCTCGATTATATGCGGGCGGACGGTACGCTTCACGCGTTCAATCTCGGAAATGGCCGGGGATACTCGGTGCGGGAAGTGATCACCGCGGCAGAGCGGGTCACCGGGCGGCGCATTCCCGTCGTGATCGGAGCCCGTCGCGCGGGGGATCCACCCCGGCTGGTCGGGGACGCCCGTCTGGCGAAAGGCGAGCTCGGCTGGAATCCCGTGTTTGCGGATCTGGAGGTCATCGTCGCCCATGCGTGGGCATTCAGGCAGCGCCTTCCCTAAGGGAACGCGCGGAGGAGAAACGATGCAGAAAGGCAAAACCCTTCTCGTCACCGGTGGCACCGGCTCGTTTGGCCACGCCTTCATTCGGCACGCCCTCGAGAACCTTCAGCCGCGCAAGGTCATCGTATACTCGCGCGACGAGTTCAAACAGTATGAAATGGAGCGGAAGTTCTCGTCCGACAAGCTCCGGTTCTTCATCGGAGACGTGCGCGACCGCGACCGGCTGATCCGGGCTTTCGCGGGGGTCGATTACGTCGTGCACGCGGCGGCCCTCAAACAGGTTCCGGCGGCGGAATACAACCCCTTCGAGGCGGTCCAGACGAACATCATCGGAGCCCAGAACGTCGTCAACGCGGCTCTCGAGACGGGAGTGCGCCGCGTCATCGCCCTCAGCACCGACAAGGCCTGCAACCCCGTCAACCTGTACGGCGCGACGAAACTGTGTTCCGACAAGCTGTTCATCGCCGCCAATGCGTATGCCGGCAGTACCCGGAACACCCGGTTCGCCGTGGTGCGGTATGGCAACGTCGTCGGCAGCCGCGGCAGTGTCGTTCCCTTCTTCCGGGACCTCGCGGCGAAAAAGGCCGAGATTCCGATCACCGACGAACGGATGACCCGCTTCTGGATCACGCTGACGCAGGCCGTGAAATTCGTCGTCGACTCGTTCGAGATGATGTCGGGCGGGGAGCTGTACATCCCGAAGATTCCCAGCATGAAGATTCCGGATCTGGCCGAGGCGATCGCCCCCGGCTGCCCGCGAAGGGTGATCGGGATCCGGCCCGGCGAAAAACTCCACGAGCTGATGATCTCCCACGACGACACCCGGAACCTGTTCGAGACGGCCGAGCGGTACATCAAGCTGCCCGAGTTCCCCTTCTGGGAAGTGAAACAGCCCAAGGACAGCCGACAGGTGGCGGACGGATTCGAATACGCCAGCAACACCAACGACCGGTGGCTCGGCGTCGATGATCTGCGGCAGCTGTTGCGAAACGAGGGGATCCTCCCGTGACGGGGCGGTTTCTGCCCTACGGGCGGCAGGCGATAACGCCGGAAGATATATCTGCAGTTATTGAAACGTTGCGATCGGATTTCCTCACCCAGGGCCCGGCTGTGCCAAAATTCGAGGCGGATTTCTGCCGGGTGACCGGGGCGGGGCATGCCGTGGCCTGCTCGAACGGCACTGCGGCGCTGCACCTGGCCGCTCTCGCAACGGGGATCGGGAAGGGCGACCGGGCCCTCGTGACGCCGCTCACGTTCGTGGCCAGCGCCAACTGCATCCGGTATGCGGGCGGGGAGGTGGGGTTCGCGGATATCGATGGGGAAACCCTCACCCTGTGTCCGGCGGCCGCCGAACGCACTCTCGAGGCTGCGGCCGCGGCGGGCCGGCCGTTCCGGGCCATCGTCACGGTGGATCTGGCGGGCCATCCGTGCGACATGGAAGCGTTCGCCCGGCTGAAAAATAAATATAATTTGATATGGATTCATGACGCCTGCCATTCGCTCGGCGGGGGCTGGACGGACAGCACGGGGCGTGTCTGGCGGGTGGGGGAATACCCCGCGCCGGATGCCGTTGCCTGGAGTTTCCATCCGGTCAAGCACATCACGACCGGCGAGGGCGGGATGGTCACGACGTTCTCAGATCCGGTCGCGGACCGGCTGCGCCTTCTCCGGACCCATGGGATCACGAAGGAGCCGGCGACGTTCGTCTTCCGGGATGAGGGGTTCGATACCGATGGCCAGCCGAATCCCTGGTATTACGAGATGCAGTCGCTGGGCTTCAACTATCGTCTGACAGATCTGCAGGCGGCCCTTGGCTCATCCCAGCTCGGACGGCTCGCGGCGGGAATCGCGCGACGGAACGCCATCGCGGATCGGTACCGGGCCGGCCTGGCTGGGATCAGCGGTGTGCGTCTGCCCGCCGTCCGGCACGGGGTCAGGCATGCCTATCATCTGGCCGTGATCCGGATCGATTACACCGGTCTCGGAACGACCCGCGCCCGGGTCATGCGGGAGTTGCGCGAGCGGAACATCGGGTCCCAGGTGCATTACGTGCCGGTTCCGATGATGCCGTTCCATGCCGGGACGTCGCGGATGAGCGAGCTGCCGCACACGGTGGCGTATTACCGCGAAGCCCTGTCTCTGCCGTGTTTCCCCGAGCTTCTCGATGACGAGGTGGACCGGGTCGTGGACGCCTTGCGGGAGCTTCTTGCATGAGCCGCCCGACCGTCGAAACCGAGGCCATCATCCAGGCCCGGCTGGGATCGACCCGTCTGCCGGGAAAGGTGCTGCTCGACCTGCGAGGGATGCCGATTCTCGGCCATGTCGTCCGTCGTGCCCGCGCGGCATCCCGGATCGGCCGGGTCGTCGTCGCGACGACGACGGATTCAGCGGACGAGGCCATCGCGGATTGGTGTGACCGGGCGCAGATCCCGGTGTTTCGCGGCTCGCCCGGCGACGTGCTGGACCGGTATGCGCGGTGCGCCGAGGTCTGGCCCTGCCGCCGTATCGTCCGGATCACGGCAGACTGTCCGCTGATCGACCCGGGAGTGATCGATGAGGTCGTGGCCCTCCACCAGACGGGGGAATACGACTACGTGTCGAATCTGCATCCGCCCACATTCCCGCACGGTCTCGATGTCGAGGCCGTTTCGGCGGAGCTGCTTGCCCGGGTGTGGAGGGAGGCGAGCCTGCCCTCCCATCGCGAACACGTGACTCTCTTCATCCGGGAAAACCGTGATCGGTTCCGGTTCGGCAACGTCTCGTTCGGGCGCGACGCGTCGCGCTATCGCGTCACCGTCGACCGGCCGGAGGATTACGCCTTCATGAAGGCCTTTCTGGGGCTGATTCCCGAGGGGATCGAGCTGCCGTCGGTCTACGAAGTGCTGAGGCTCCTCGAGACGCATCCCGAGATTGTCGCCATCAACGGCGGACAGGACCGGTATGAGGGGGCGCGGCGTTCGGCCGCGGCCGAAGGCCGGCCGCTGAACCTGTGAGTGTCTGCCGATGCCGAAGCTGCTGATCCGTGCTGACGGCGGTCCGGAAATCGGACTGGGCCATCTGATGCGGTGCCGAACCCTCGCCTTGGCGATGCGCGAGCGGGGCTGGGAGATCCTCCTCCTCACGACATCGGATCCAGGTGATATATGGAGTGATTTACAACGTGCTCCGCTCCCCTGGGAGCAGATCGACGGCGGGACGGCCCAGGGTTTCAAGACGGCGATGGCGGCGAAGATGCATGGGGCCGATCTGGTGCTCATCGACCAGTATGGCTTCGCGACGGAGGACTTCACCGCGCTCTGGGCGACGGGGCCGCGGCTGGCCGTCATCGACGACCTGGGCGAACGGGTGCTTCCGGTGGATGCCGTGATCAATCCCAACCCGGGCGCCGAGGCGGCCCCATATGCGAAACGCGGGGTTCCCCTGTGTCTCTGCGGCGCTCCATACACGCTCGTCAGGCCCGAAGTGGGCCGGCTTGCCGGAGCGCCCCTTCCGGATGACGGTCACGTGCTCGTCACGCTGGGCGGCGGCGATGTCCAGGAGATCACCCTCGAAGTGGTCTCGGCCCTCGGGGATGATGTTTGTGCCCGTCCCATCGTCGTCTGCGTCGGTCCAGCCTGCCCGGTCGACCGTCTCGCCGCCTGGGAACGCGGGAGGAATGGCCGCCGGCTCGTCCGGGAAACCGCAGCCCTGCCGGAACTGATGCGGGGTGCGGTGCTGACGATCACGGGGGGCGGCACGACGTTGTGGGAGACATACTGCATTGGCCGGCCCGGGCTCGCCGTCGCGTGGGTCGAGAACCAGCGCCGCACGCTCGGGATCGTGGAGGAGCATCGCACCGGCATCGCCATTGACGCCCGGTCCGGGGTGCCGATAGAATTCGTTGTCGAAGCCTTCCGGACGATCGCCGGTGACGCCCGCCTCCGGGAGGAAATGGTGCGCCGGCAGCGGAAACTCATCGATGGGAAGGGGGCCGTGCGCGTTGCAGAGGCTCTCGTATCGCACGGGAAGTCAGGTTGAGGAGAACACATGCATATCAGCATCGGGAAACGCGAGATCGGTGACGACAGGCCGTGCTTCATCATCGCCGAGGCCGGCAGCAACCACAACCGTGACTTCGACACGGCGGTGCGCCTGATCGACGTTGCGGCGGAAGCCGGCGCGGATGCCGTCAAGTTCCAGATCTTCGCGGCCGAGAAGATCTACTCGAAGAAGACCCCGATGGCGAGCTATCTGAAAGACAAGAAGCTCGCCCGGGACGGCGAGACCCTGTGGGACATCATCAAACGGCTCGAGATCCCGCGCGGCTGGACGACGGAGCTGATGGCCCACTGCCGCAAGAGGGGCATCCTTTTCCTCTGCACCCCCTTCGATATCCCGGCCGTCGAGGAGCTCGAGGCCGCGGGGGTCGAGGCCTACAAGATCGCGAGTTTCGAGATCACCCATCTGCCGCTCATCGAGCGGGTCGCGAAGACGGGAAAGCCGCTGATCCTTTCGACCGGGATGGCGAATCTCGAGGACATCGAGGTCGCCCTGAGCACGTTCCGGCAGGCCGGAGGGCGCGATGTTGCGCTGCTGCATTGCGCGATCGCCTATCCCCCCGCCTGGGAAAACCTGCATCTGCGGGCGATGGACACGATGCGGCAGGCGTTCCAGATGCCGGTCGGCTTTTCCGACCATACGATGGGATATATCACCGATGTCGCCGCCGTCGCGCGCGGGGCGTGCATCATCGAGAAGCATTACACGCTGAGCCGGAACCAGGAAGGACCGGATCACCCGTTCTCGCTCGAGCCCGATGAGCTGAAAGCCATGGTGACCGCGATCCGCCAGACCGAAGCGGCGCTCGGCAGCCCGGTCAAGCACCACACCGCCGCCGAACAGGAGCTGTATCGCATTGCCCGTCGCAGTCTGGTGGCGGCCTGCGCGATCCCTCGGGGAACGGTGCTCACCCGCGAGATGATCGAGGTGAAACGGCCCGGGTTCGGCATTCCGACGCGGTTTCTCGATCTCATCGTGGGCCGGACGGCGCGTCGCGACATCGACGAGGACGACATCCTGACCTGGGACATGGTGTGACCAGCCTGCGGCCTTTTCGCGCGGCCGACGCCGGGCTTCTCCTGGAATGGCGCAACAGCGCGGAGCACCGGCGGTGGTCGTTTTCGGACCGGCCGATCGATCCCGACGAGCACCGGCGCTGGTTCGGCCGGTTTCTGGAGGATCCCCGGCGCATCGGGTTCATCCTCGAGGACGATGCGGGGCTGCCGCTCGGCCAGGTGCGGTTCGATCCCGCCTCACCGGGCATGCTTCGCGTGTCGATCGGCATCTCCCCCGACCATCTGGGCCAGGGGATCGGAACGCGGCTCCTGAGCGAAGCGGTCGGGCGTCCGGAGGTGGCCGGGCGTGGTTTGCTGGTGCGTGCCGAGACGTTTCCCGAGAACCTCCCGTCCCGTCGCATCTTCGAAAAAGCCGGCTTTGCTTCGCTGGGTGAGCATGACCGTGACGGACACCGGTACATCGAGTGGATCCGCGTTGTCGGCGAAGGGCGGAACGGCATCCGCTACCGGCTCATTTCTGCGGGAGCCGATGCGGCTTGTGCGGAGCTTGCGCAGTTGCTTTCCAGGAGCGGGCTTCCGCCGGATGCGCCTGACCAGCGCAGCCCGCTTCTGTGCGTTGCCGCCGGAAGCGGGGCGGCTATCCCGGCTGATGGGTGCGAAAACGGATGTTTTCTTCTTCCGGTCGGGGAGCCGGTGATCCTCGATCAGAATAGAATATGTCAAAATATACCGGAAGAGCTTGCCGCTGCCGGGGGGGCACTGGCCGAGCGGGCCGTCTGCCTGTTGGCATGGCTTGCAGGACGCGACCGGAATATCCGGTGAACAGGAGAACCGACGATGGGCGTTTCCGAACAGACGAAGTTCTGGCAGGGGGATTTCGGGGATGAATACACCGATAGAAATAAAATAGCGGCCGATGACCGGCAGGCGTTTTTTGCGCGGCTGCTGAGCCGTACGTTCGGCGTCGCCCGCATCTGTGAATATGGCGCGAACAAGGGGCACAACCTGGAGGCCATTTCCCGTCTCAGCCCGAACTTCGATCTGACAGGCGTCGAGCTGAACGAAAAGGCCTGCGCCGCGATGGCCAGACTGGCGCACGTGCGCGCGGTCCATGCCTCGCTGCTCGAATACCGGCCGGAGCGGCCGTTCGATCTGACGTTCGTCTGCGGGGTGCTCATCCATCTGAACCCCGATGATCTGCCGGCTGCGTACCGGCAGTTGTACGAAACGTCGGGCCGGTATATCCTGATCAACGAGTATTTCAATCCGGTTTCCGTCGAGGTGGCATACCGGGGCCATCAGGGGCGTCTGTTCAAGCGCGATTTCGGAGGGGAGTTCTGGGACCTCCATCGCGACCGGGTGCGGCTCGTGGATTACGGCTTTCTCTGGAAGCGGGTCGAGCCGGCCTGGGATGACACGACCTGGTGGCTGTTTGAGCGCATCTGACGGGAACACTGAATCTGCCTGCCGCGAAGAGGTTGCCATGAGATACTGTACGCGCTGTGTCATGCCCGATACCAAGCCGGATCTCAAGCTCGACGAGCAGGGCGTCTGCAATGCCTGTCGCAGCTACGAGAAGCGGCGCGAGGTCGACTGGGAAGCGCGGCGCCGCGAGCTGGATGCCGTGCTGGATCGATACCGGTGCCGCGATGGCAGCAACTGGGACTGTATCGTTCCCGTCAGCGGCGGAAAGGACAGCACCTACCAGGTGATCCGGATGCTGCAACTCGGCATGAACCCGCTCTGCGTGACGGCCACGACGTGCGACCTGTCCGAGATCGGCCGGAAAAACATCGAAAATATCAAGCGGCTGGGGGTCGATTACGTCGAGTTCACGACGAACCGGAAGATCCGGGCCGTCATGAACCGGATTGGCCTGACACAGGTGGGCGATATTTCGTGGCCCGAACATGCGAGTATCTTCACGATCCCGGTGCGGGCCGCCGTACAGTATGGGGTGCCGCTGATCGTCTGGGGCGAGAATTCCCAGAACGAGTATGGCGGGCCGGCGGGCGCCGCCGACAACAATGTGCTGACCCGGCGCTGGCTGGAGGAGTTCGGTGGCCTGCTGGGATTGCGGGTGTCGGATCTGGTGGGCATGGAGGGAATCGAGTCAAAACATCTTATCCCCTATACATATCCACCGGATGCGGATCTCGCCCGCGTCGGCGTGACGGGCATATTCCTCGGCTATTATCTGCCCTGGGATGGATTCAGCAACGTGTTGATCTCCCAGGGGTTCGGCTTCACGACGTATCACCGGACCGTCGAGGGGTCGATGGTGAATTACGAAAATCTCGACAACCACCAGACGGGCATTCACGATTACTTCAAATTCCTCAAGTTCGGATTCGGGCGGGCGACGGACCTCGCCTGCCTGCATCTGCGCCGCGGCCGTCTGACGCGCCAGGATGCCCTGGAGCTCGTGAAACTGCACGACGGCAAGTTCCCATGGGAGTATCTCGGGAAGCCTCTCGCCGACATTCTTCAGCCTCTCGGCCTCTCGGTCGACGAGTTCGTGAAGATCTGCGACCGGTTCACGAACAAGAAGCTGTTCCAGTGCGACCGGAACGGCAACCTCGTCAAGGATCGCGAGGGCAACCTGACGAAGCTGGTGTGTGACAATCCATCCTGAGAGCGGAGCCGTGTGAAGATCCTGATCATCGATTACGGGCTGGGGAATCTCGCCTCGGTGCGGCGGGCGGTCGAGGAGTGCGGGGGGGATCCCCTCGTTTCCGCGCTGCCGGCGGATATCGCCCGGTCTTCCCATCTGATCCTGCCGGGGGTCGGGGCCTTCGCGGACGGCATGTCCCTGTTGCGGGAACGGGGCTGGGTGGAACCGTTGAAGGCCGCCGTGCGCGATGACCGGATCCCCCTCCTGGGGATCTGCCTCGGCATGCAGCTTCTTGCCGACCGCGGAGACGAAGGCGGAGAGAGCGATGGGCTGGGGCTCATCCCCGGTGTCGTCGAGCGGCTCCGGCCCGCCGGCGCCGAAGAACGGATTCCGCATGTCGGCTGGAACGCGGTGCGCCAGGTGCGTCCCGATGCCCTGTTCACGGGCATTCCCGACGAGACGGATTTTTACTTCGTTCACAGTTACGCGGTGCGGCCGGCCGATGCGTCGGTCGTCATCGGGATGACCCCTCATGCGGGGGGCTTTGTCTCGGCCGTGAGGTCGGGGAGTGCCCACGGCGTCCAATTCCACCCCGAGAAAAGCGTTCCGGCCGGATTCACTCTGCTGCGGAACTTCCTGGCCGTGTGATGATCGGATAACGCAAACGATGTTGAAAAGACGCGTGATTCCCGTGATGTTGTGGAAGGATATCGGGCTCGTGAAGGGTGTCGGCTTCGACAGTTGGCGCAGGACGGGGACGATTCTTCCACAGATCAGGGTCTACAATCTCCGGTGTGTCGACGAGCTCATCCTTCTCGATATTGGCGCGACCGCCGAAGGCCGGGAGCCAGATTACGAGACGATCCGCGACGTGGCGCCAGAGTGTTTCGTCCCGCTCACGGTCGGCGGCGGCATCCGGACCCTCGAACAGGTCGGGCGGCTGCTCCTCGCCGGGGCAGACAAGATTTCAATAAATAGTGAGGTGTATTCAAATCCCGGCCTGATCACGGCGATTGCTCGGCGGTATGGTTCCCAGTGTGTTGTCGTGAGTGTCGACGTGCGTCGGACGGCAGACGGATACGAATGTTTCCGTCATTCCGGCAGCCTCGCGACCGGCATTGGGCCCGTCGAATGGGCCATCGAAGCGGAACGGCGGGGTGCCGGGGAACTGCTCCTCACTTCGATCGAGCGCGATGGCACCATGACCGGGTATGATCTCGAGCTGGTGAAAGCGGTTTCCGACGCCGTTCGCATCCCTGTCATCGCCGGCGGCGGCGCCGGCACGTTCGAGCATCTTCATGATGCCCTCGTATGCGGCGGGGCAAGCGCCGTTGCCGCGTCCAGCATGTTCCATTTCACCCAGCAGACGCCCCTCGAGGCCAAGGAGTATCTGGCCGCACGAGGTGTGCCGGTGCGCCGCTTCGCGGTGTCCGGCGAACGAAGAACCAACCGGTAGAAATACCGGAAGCAACGGGAGAAGATCATGTCGTCACCCACCTTTTACGCGAAAAACATGAAGATCCTGCGACGGCGGCAGCCCGTTCTGGCAAAGGTCGTCGAGCTTGACCAGCCGAGCCCGGTTCGATATCTCATCGAGCCCTCAAAGGCGAAGGTGCCGACGCTTGCTATCAAGTCGGGTGAGACGACGATCCAGATTCACAGCCGGTATGACCCTGTTCGTGAGGCTGAACAGCAGATCACGAGCCAGAATTACCGCAATCCCAGGATTCTGCTGATCCTCGGCCTCGGCCTCGGCTACCACATTCGGGCGGCCCTCGAGCACCTGAAGGAAAACTACTTCATCGTTGTCGTCGAGAAGGACATGCAGGCACTGACACAGGCGGTTCGTCATGCCGATCTGTCGGATCTTTTCGAGTCGGACAAGATCCGTTGGGTGATCGGCGTGCCGCAGAGCGAGCTGTTTGCCGTGATGAGCGACATGGTCAAACAGGCCGGCATCGCATTCCAGCTGTTTCTGAAGACGCTGGTCGTCTTCGACCACCCGGCTCTGGCGAAAGTGGACGGCGCCTATCATCTTGAGGCGCTCAAAGGCTTTCGGGAAGCGGCTCATACGACGATCTTCAATTACGGGAACTGCCCGAAGGACTCGATGATCGGTGTCGAGAACATCATGGCCAACCTCAGCATCATCATGCGTAACCCGGGCGTGAAGGAGTTGTTCGGAAAATTCAGAAACGTGCCTGGCATCCTGGTTTCGACCGGCCCGTCTCTCAACAAGAACATCGAGGATCTGAAAGCCGCCGAAGGGAAATGCGTCATGGTGTGCGCAGATTCGGCCCTGCGTGTTCTGCTGAAACGCGGGATTCGGCCGCATGCCGTCGCCACGGTCGAACGCATCATCGAAGTCGCAAAGCTGCTCGAGGAGTTCTCCGAGGAGCAGGTGAAGGATATCTGGCTGGCAGGAACACCCGTGATCATGCCCCAGGTGTATGAAACCTGGAAGGGGCCGACCGTGATCGTTTATCGTGCCTTTGCGCATTTCGACTGGCTCGAGATGCCGAAGGGAACTCTGGCTTCCGGCCCTTCCTGCTCGAACCTGGCCTTCAAGGTGCTCGAGGCGATGGGATGCAATCCGATCATTCTCGTGGGCCAGGACTGCTCGTTTCCGAATGCCACCCAGACGCATGCCGAGGGCGCGAGCGGTATCACGAAAATCACGGTGAAGGAAGACCAGCTGTTCAAGGTGAAAGGCAATTACGACGAGTGGGTGTATACCGACGAGATTTTCAACCTGTTCAGAAAATCGTTTGTCACGGATGTCGCCCAGTTCAAGGGAACCTGCATCAATGCAACCGAAGGCGGTGCCCTGATCGAAGGGACGAATATCATGCGCCTGAAGGAGGCGATCGAGCGCTACTGTACGAAGCCGGTCGATGCGGTGAATACCTTCCGGAATATGCATGTTCCGACGCATGGCGAGATCCATGGCCTCTGGAAGCGGTTTCGGCACACGATGGATGAGACGCGCAGCGCCGTTCGGCAGGTGATCGATTTCTGCGAAAACGGCGAAAAGAAAGTCCAGAATTTCGAGAAAGAGCTCGAAGAGGGCGGGTTCCGGCAGCTCGAAGACTTTCTCGCGCGGTTTCCCCAGGAACGGCTCGATCAGATCCACGTTGAGCTGACCCAGGCCCGCGGGAGCATCATCACGTTCGGGAAATATTTCAACCTCTATCTCATGCACATCGTCCAGATGATCATCGTCAAGTTCGAGATGGATTTCAACGAGCTGCGTTCCCTCTGCGAGGATGAAAAGCGCGTGAAGCTGCAGGCGATCCGCATGATGCGGCGGTGGTTCCCGATGATCGGGGATGTGTGCAAGCTGTCCCTGAAGCTGCTCGAGGATGCCTATGCGAAGCTGACCGCCGAGTTCGGCGAAGGCGCCTGACCGGGATCCCGGACGCGGTTCCGAAACGAGCCGGAGCGAGCCGACTGTGGTATAATCCGGCCCATGAAAACGGGGCATCGGCAGAATCCGACGCGCGGGGGCGAAGTCTGGGAACCGCGGTTCCTGGCCGCTCTTGATGCCGCCCGCTGTACCGGCTGCGGTTTCTGCCTGAAGGTGTGCCCGGCTGGCGTTTTTGAGCCGTTGCCTGCCGGGCGTGCAGTTCCCGGACTCCGTCTCGATCTGTGCTGGGGCTGCACCGTCTGTGAGCGCATGTGCAAGGATGGCGCGCTTCGCTGTCTGCCCGCGGAGGCCCTCACATGAGGCCCGTCATCGGTCTCGATCTCGGTTCGCGGCGCACCAAGGCGGTGCTGGTCGACGATTCCGGGATCCGTCGGGACGCGATCTTCGAATCCTGGGCCCTGAACCGGACCGCGGTTCTCGCGTGGGTCGGGCAGGTGCGTGCCGAGTGCGGCAT
Source organism: Candidatus Rifleibacteriota bacterium (assembly GCA_029565415.1). The sequence continues at coordinate 12,357 of JAKQOH010000112.1, forward strand.
GCCGGATATCCCGATCGGCACGACGGGGTATGGCCGCCGGCCCGCTGCCGATGCCTGCGGGGGCTCGGCCCTGACCGAAATCCGCGCCTTCGCGCTCGGTGCCTCACGTCTCGCTCCCGGCCTGCGGACCCTGATCGATATCGGCGGCCAGGATGCCAAGGCGATGCACCTCGACGAGACCGGCAAGGTCGATGATTTCGAGATGAACGACCGGTGCGCCGCCGGGACGGGAAAGTTTTTCGAACTGGTGGCGAACAGCCTCGGCGTGCCGCTCGACGGCCTTTCGGAGCTTGCGGCGTCGGCGGCGCAGCCCGCGTCGCTCACCAGCACCTGCGCCGTTTTCGCCGAATCCGAAATCATCGGCCGTCTGGCCGACGGTGCCGGCCGGGCCGAACTCGCCCGGGGCGTTTTCCATGCCGTTGCCGAGCGCCTCCACGCCATGCTGCAGCGCACCGGCTACGGCGCGCCGGCCCTGCTGGTCGGCGGCGGGGCCAATCCCGCCCTGGCGCGGGAGCTGGCCGACCTTCTCGGTTTTCCCGTGGGACTGCATCCGGCGGGCTCCTTCTTCGGGGCTCTCGGAGCGGCCCTGCATGCCGCACGTCCACAACTGCTCGAACAAAACGACTGAACGACTGAAGGAAAGGTCATGATCGAACTCACCGGTACAACCCTCAATCTCGATACGCTCCGCCGGATCGCCGATGGCGAGCGGGTGGCGATCGCCGCCGACGCGGTGGCGAAGGTCCGCGCCTCGCGGGCCGTCGTCGAACGCCTGATCGCCGAAGACCGTGTCGTCTACGGCATCACCACCGGCTTCGGCCATCTCTGCAACACCCGCATCAGCAAAGAGGATCTCGGCAAGCTCCAGACGAACCTGATCCGCAGCCATGCGACCGGGGTAGGCGAGCCCTTTTCCCGCGAAGAAGTGCGGGCGATGATCGCGATCCGCATCAACTCGCTCCTGCACGGGGTCAGCGGCATCCGGCCCGAGGCCGTCGATGCGCTCGTCGGGCTGCTCAACGAGAAGGTGACCCCCTGGGTGCCGCGCCAGGGCTCGGTCGGCAGCTCGGGCGACCTCGCCCCGCTTTCCCACATCATGCTCGTTCTGATGGGCGAAGGTTGGATCCTCGCCGATGACGGCACCCGCCAGCCCTCCGCCCCCGCGCTCGACCGGGCCGGGCTGCGTCCGATCGCCCTTCAGGCCAAGGAAGGCCTCGCCCTCATCAACGGCACCTCGGTCATGACCGGCGTGCTGGGCCTCGCCGTGCAGCGCGGCCTCGATGTCTCGCGGGCGGCCGACATCGTCGCGGCGCTTTCCCTCGAGGTGCTCAAGGGCTCGACGAGCCCCTACAACCCGGAGTTCATCGCCCTGCGCCCGTATGCCGGGCTGCGTCAGGCGGCCGCAAACGTGCTGGCCTGCGTCGAAGGCAGCGAGGTGCGGCAGAGCCATGCGAACTGCACGAAGGTGCAGGATGCCTACAGCCTCCGGTGCGTGCCGCAGGTTCACGGGGCCACGCGCGAATCGCTCAATTACCTTGCCTCGCAGGTCGAGATCGAGCTGAACTCGGTGACCGACAACCCGATCCTGCTCAGCGCCGACAACGTCATTTCGGGCGGCCATTTCCACGGTCAGCCGATGGCGCTGGCGGCCGACTTCTTCGGCATCGCCATCGCCGAGCTTGCGAACATCAGCGAACGGCGCGTCGACCGCCTCGTGAACCCGCTCGTCAGCGGGCTTCCGCCGTTCCTCGCCGGGGACGCCGGCGTGAACTCGGGGCTCATGATCGTGCAGTACACGGCGGCATCGATCGTCAGCGAGAACAAGGTGCTCGCGCACCCGGCCTCGGTCGACTCGATTCCCACCTCGGCGTATCAGGAAGACCACGTCAGCATGGGAACCGTCGCGGCCCGCAAGGGGGCCCGGATCCTCTCGAACACCGCGCAGGTGCTCGGCATCGAGTGGCTGTGCGCCTGCCAGGCCTACGAGTTCATCAAGCCCCTCGCTCTCGGGAAAGGCACCGCCGCGGCGTATGACCTGCTGCGCACCGCCATCCCGCCCCTCAAGGAAGACCGCTTCCAGGCCCCCGATCTGGAGAAGGCCCGGGAGCTTCTGTGGAAAGGAGACCTCGTCAACCATGTCGCAAAGCGCGTCCAGCTCGTCTAAACCCCGCACCGTCCATCCGCCGACCGGCACGCAGCTCTCTTGCCGGAACTGGCTCACCGAGGCCGCCTACCGGATGATCCAGCACAACCTGGACCCGGAGGTCGCCGAGAAGCCCGAAGAGCTCATCGTCTACGGCGGCATCGGCAAGGCTGCCCGCACCTGGGGCGCCTTCGACACGATTCTCGCGACCCTGAAACGGCTGAAGGAGGACGAAACGCTGCTCGTCCAGTCCGGGAAGCCCGTCGCCGTGTTCCGTTCGCATGCCGACGCCCCGCGCGTGCTGCTCGTCAACTCGATGATCGTGCCGCGGTTCGCGAACTGGGAGTATTTCCACGAGCTCGACCGCAAGGGGCTGATGATGTACGGCCAGATGACGGCCGGCTCCTGGATCTACATCGGCACCCAGGGCATCCTGCAGGGCACCTACGAGACGCTCGCGGCGGTCGGGACGAAGCATTTCGGCGGCACGCTCGCCGGCACCATCACGCTCACCGGCGGCCTCGGCGGCATGGGCGGCGCCCAGCCCCTCGCCGTCACGATGAACGACGGCGTCTGCATCACGGTGGAGGTCGACCCGACCCGCATCCAGCGCCGCATCGATCACCGGTATTGCGACATCATGGTCACCTCGGTCGAGGAGGCCATCGCGAAGGCGAAGGAAGCGAAGGCGGCGAAGAAGCCCCTTTCGATCGGCCTGCTCGGCAACTGCGCCGAGGTGCTGCCGCAGATGGTGAAGATGGGCTTCGTGCCCGACGTGCTCACCGACCAGACCTCGGCCCACGATCCGCTGAATGGATATATACCTGCAGGTATGTCTCTGGAAGAGGCCGCGAAACTGCGCAAGAGCGATCCGGCCGCCTACGTCGAGCGGTCGAAGGATTCGATCCGCACGCATGTCGAGGCGATGCTGGCCCTGATGGACAAGGGCGCCGTCACGTTCGACTACGGCAACAACATCCGCACCGTCGCGCTCGACCGCGGCCTGAAGCGCGCGTTCGACTTCCCCGGCTTCGTGCCGGCCTACATCCGGCCGCTGTTCTGCGAGGGCAAGGGGCCGTTCCGGTGGGTGGCCCTCTCGGGGGATCCCGAGGACATCTACACGACGGACCGCGAGCTGCTCAAGCTGTTCCCCGAAAATGCGGCCCTGAAACGCTGGATCGAGAAGGCCGGAAAACAGGTGCATTTCCAGGGCCTGCCGTCCCGCATCTGCTGGCTCGGCTACGGCGACCGGGAAAAGGCCGGCGTGCTGTTCAACGAGCTGGTCCGCACCGGCAGGGTCAAGGCCCCGATCGTCATCGGCCGCGACCATCTCGACGCCGGCTCGGTCGCTTCGCCGTTCCGCGAGACGGAGTCGATGAAGGACGGATCGGATGCCGTTGCCGACTGGCCGATCCTGAATGCGCTGATCAATGCCGTGAACGGAGCGACCTGGGTCAGCGTCCATCATGGCGGAGGCGTAGGCATGGGCAACTCGATCCATGCCGGCATGGTCATCGTCGCCGACGGGACGCCGGCTGCCGAGGTGCGCATCCGGCGCGTTCTGACCAGCGATCCGGGTATGGGCGTCGTCCGCCATGCCGATGCCGGCTACGAGCTGGCGGTCGAGTGCGCGAAGAGCCGCGGCGTCGACATGCCCTGCCTGTGACGGGGATATTCTCGTATCCCGTGTAGGGGCGCATCGCGATGCGCCCTGCGGGACCGGATGAAATGCGTGACGGACAATATATTACATAGGGGAATATAAAATGGAAATCATCGAAAGCATCATCAATATCAGCGAGGGCCAGAACAAGGAAAACGTCGATTACATCGTCGATTCCATCAAACAGACGCCCGGCTGTTTCCTGCTCGACTACTCGTCGGATGCGGATCACAACCGCACGGTCATCACCTTCATCGGCAATCGGCAGAGCCTGATGCCCGCGGTGAAGGAGCTGTACAAGCGCGCCATCGAGAAGATCGACCTGCGCAGCCACAAGGGCGAGCATCCGCGCATGGGCGCCGTCGACGTCGTGCCGTTCGTCCCGATCCAGGAGATCACGATGGAGGAGACGATCGCCTTCAGCGTCGAGGTCGCGAAGATGATCCACGAGACCTACAAGGTGCCGGTCTACCTCTACGAGGAAAGCCAGAAGCAGGCCGACCGTAAGAACCTCGCCGCGATCCGGAAGGGTGAGTTCGAGGGGCTTCCCGAAAAGATGAAGAAGCCCGAATGGAAGCCGGATTTCGGCGAGTGCGCGCCGCATTCCAGCGCCGGCGCCTCGGTCGTCGGGGCCCGCATGCCCCTGATCGCGTTCAACGTGAACATCGGCACCTCCGACATCAAGATCGCCGACCGGATCGCCAAGGCCGTCCGCGGCATCTCCGGCGGCCTTTCGTCCGTCAAGGCGATGGGCGTGGAGCTGAAGGAGCGCAACATCGTCCAGATCTCTATGAATATGGTAAACTATAAAAAATCGCCGCTGTTCCGGGTGTTCGAGATGATCAAATCCGAGGCCGAGCGGTGGGGCGTGCCGATCGTCGGCTCCGAGATCATCGGCCTCGTGCCGCAGGATGCCCTGTTCGAGACGGCCGAGTTCTATCTGCGCTGCGAGAACTATGCCCCGACCTGCGTGCTCGAGAACAAGATCAACGGCGTGCTCCACGCGATGCTTCCGAAGGCCTGACGCCGATGAAAACCCGCACCGCCGCTGCCAAAGCCGGGAAGCCGGCTGCCGATCTCGTCGTCCATCATCTCGACTGCGCTGTCCGGTTCCCACGGCCCTATTGCGGCAAGGGGACGCCGGTCGGCTGGGAGATCCGCGAGGATCACCACGTCTCGATCGCCGGGTGCGACGGGATGATCGTCTGGATCGGCCCTTCCGACCGGCTTTCCGAGGAAGTGACGATCCTGCCCGAGTGCCGGTTCGTGGAAGGCGAAGGGCTGACCGCGATTCCCGGGTTCGTCGATTCCCACACCCATCTCGTCTACGGGGGCGACCGGAGCCAGGAGTTCGAGATGCGGGTCGCCGGCAGGAGTTATCTCGAGATCATGGCGGCGGGCGGGGGCATCATGAACACGGTCGGAACCGTGCGCGAGATGGACGAGGACGAGCTGTTCGACGAGGCCTCGGAGCGCCTGATGGAGGCGATCGAGTGGGGCGCCACGACGATCGAGATCAAGAGCGGCTACGGCCTTGATCTCGAGAGCGAGCTCAAGCAGCTCAACGTCATCAAGATGCTCCAGGCCGAGTTCCCGGTCCGCATCGTGCCGACCTTTATGGGGGCGCACGCGGTTCCGCCGGAGTTCAAAAACAAGACGGACAAGTTCGTCGACCTGATCTGCCGCGAGTGGATCCCGCAGGTCGCGAAGTATCGCCTGGCCGAGTTCAACGACGTCTTCTGCGAGAAGAAGGCGTTCGACGTCGGCCAGTCGAGACGCATCCTGATGGCCGGCCTCGAACATGGCCTCAAACCGAAGATCCATGCCGACGAGATCACGGTGATCGGCGGGATCGATCTCGCTGTCGAGGTGGGGGCGGTCAGTGCCGATCATCTCATCT
>JAKQOH010000138.1 GCA_029565415.1 Candidatus Rifleibacteriota bacterium
GAGAAGGCCGTCGAGCTGAAGCGGTGGATCCACAAGACGATCAAGGGGGTCACGGGCGACATCGAGACGTTCAGCTTCAACACGGCCGTGGCGAAGCTGATGGAATTCGTGAACGCGCTCTCCGACTTCGCCCGCAACACCGAACTGGCGGGCACGGCGCTGTGGGACGAGGCGGTCGATGCCCTGCTGCTCCTGCTGGCCCCGATCATGCCCTACCTCGCCGAGGAGCTGTGGGACCGCACCGGCCGCGGCGCGCGGGGTCTGGTCCATCTGCAGGCCTGGCCGAAGTGGGATGAGGCGGCGCTGGTCGAGGATGCGGTGAACCTCCCCGTCCAGGTGAACGGCAAGCTGCGCGACCAGGTGCGCGTGGCGATCGGCCTCTCCGACGACCAGGTGCGCGAGGCCTGCATGAAGAGCGAGAAAGTCGCGAAGTTCCTCGAGGGCAAGACGATCGTGAAGTTCATCCATGTGCCGAAGCGCATGGCCAGCTTCGTCGTAAAATAATGCTGCGAATACAAAGCCCCGGCAGGTGACCGCCGGGGCTTTGCTTTCGCCGGAGCACGGAGAACCATGAGATTCGACGAGGGTCGGGAAGAGGCGGTCGCGGGCGGAATCCGCGAAGCCCTGGACCGCGCCGTGGCGCTGGCGTTTCTCGTGACGGCCGGGCTGGTCGGTGCCGGCCACCTCGGCCTCGTCGGAAGCGGCCTCTCCTGGAGCCTCGCCGTCCGCGAGCCCGTGCTCGTCGAACGGCTTGCCGCGATCGCCGCCTGGGATCTGGGAAGCGCCTTCCTCGTGCTGCGTGCGTGGCGCCGCCCCTGCTGGCGAAGCCGTGCCGGCGAGGCGCTGCTGGCGCTGATCGCGAGCCTGATCCTGTGGCGGGTTCTTCTGGGGGTGGCCGTCAACCTGGCTGCCGGCATCATTCCGGGACTGGTTCCGGCCTGGGCGGCCGCTTTTGCGCCCCCCCTGAACGCCGATCTCGTGGGTTCCGGCGTCGGCCTGGCAGGTCTCTGGATGTTCGCGCTCGCGCTCGGTATCGCGAAGGAAACGATCGCCCGCGGCCTGTTCCGGACCGACGAACGGCTCGATTCCCCCCTGTGCAACCTGTTCGCCTGGCACCACCGGAAAGACGCGGTGTTCACGCTGCTGGGGACGCTGGCGGCAACGGTCACGGCATGGGGAGGCGCCTCCGCTGGCGGTATGGGGATCGTCGTGGCCATCGTCAAACTGGCTCTGCTGGGAACGGCGTGCACCGCCCTCGTCTCGCGATGTCTCTCGCCGCTTCTCTCGACGACGGATGTCGCCACCGGGGAACGGAGGCGTGATAAAATGGGGCCGGCAGGGGAGGATGGGAAAGACGGATGAATGATGTGACGGCGTTTTTCGAGCTGCGTGCCCTCGGCTACTTTTTTGCCCATCTGGGCCAGGTTGTCATCGGAACGGGTGTCCTCGGCGCCTTTTTCTGGCTTGCCGTGGCGATGCTTGCCGGCCTGACGGTTGCGATCCTGGTCCTGCTGGTCATGCCGCGCATTCTCGAAGACTACGTCAAAATTTACAACTGGTATGTGAATTCGGATTTCTACGTGATCTTCGAGGAGAAGATCGAGGTGCGGTTCGTGTTCAAGCTGGTGTTTCTGCCCATCTACCTGGTGCTCTCCCTGTTTTTCCTCACCGTGAACCTGATGGTGCGCACCGCGTATCACCTTGTCGCCCGCATGAACCTGGTGAGGTGCGTGAACTGCCGCGCCCGGATCGAGTGGGGCGAGGGGACCGTCACCTGCCATGTCTGCGGGGACCGGATCGTCGGTGCCGTGACCAAGACCTGCCCGGGCTGCAACGCCAAACCCAACGCCGTGCGCTGCCCCTACTGCGGCTTCCTGGTGTTCATCGATCTCGCCGGCCAGGCGCCGACCAGTCGGGCCGGACGAAAGAGCTGAGCCATGGTCATCCGATCGCGAAACCGGGTATATTATTATGATCGACATATATCAGACGCTTTCTTGCGTCTGGCGGTTGTCGCCCTGGCGTTGTTCGCCGCCGTTTCCGCCTGGCTGATGCTGCTGCGCACCGACCTCTTCATCGACGCCGTGTTCTGGCCGCGGCTCCAGGACGAGATCGCCGATCTCGCCGGCAAGGAAGTGACGAAGCTCGGCATGTCGGAGCAATCCCTGCTCACGCGGGTCATGCACGAAATGGAGAAGGACCGGGCCGGAATCACGAAGTTTCCCGAGTATGCCGAGCGGTTGTCGCCGAACAACCAGGCGATCGAGCTGATCCGCATGCGGCTGATGGTGCTGCGGCTGATGGTCCGGTCCGTCGGGGCGCTTTTCCTGGCCCTCTTCATCCTCCTGTTCATCGTCCTTCGGGTGATCTACGGCGGCGCCGAACGTCGCTGGAAGCTGTTCCACTGGCTGTACGGCCAGTTCAACAAGGACGGGGTCGCCCGGCAGCCGTACGGCCTGGTCCGTTCGATGACCCCCTTCCAGCGGAAGGTGTTCGAAATGGCCTTCGCCGCCTCGAAGGGGCATCCGGATGGCAGCCTCGAGTTCGATCTCGGCAAGATGGCCTCCCAGCTCTGGCCAGGCGAGGAGACGCTCACAGACCGCCGGCGCGGCATGCTCTCGATTGCCTTCACCGAGCTGTGCGACGAGTTTTTCTACTTCCAGATTTCGGGACCGAGAGGCGTCGCGATCCGCACCTATTGCCCCCTGATTCCGTTCGAGGAGCAGGTGAAACGCGAATGGGTGCGCGATTCCGCCGGCCGCGAAGTCGAAACGTTCACGGCGGGGCGATTCCGGTTTTCGCCGCCGCTGTATGAGGAGCATCTGCGGAACCGGTATCCGAAGCTGCCGCATCCCGTAGCTTATGCGCTCGACGACCGGCGCCACCCCTTCGCGTTCCGGATCTACCTGACCCTCTGGGAACTGTTGGTAGAGCGGAACCGGATCGATCTCGCCTCGGCCGGCCCCGAAGCCGGCAGCACCTCGAGTGCGGTGGAGCTTTCGCTGATGTCGTTGATCGAGCGAGCCTGTCTCGAGATGAGCGACGGCCATGACGAAAGCCTGCTCGAACAGCTTCATCAGGATCTCGGGCGGCTCAAGGAGCTCGGCTTCTTGCGCGGATGGTCGGTCGAGGAAAACGGGGAGCCGGTGCATCCCGGGTGGTATCGGACGGGCTCGCTGTTCATCTATGATGCCGCATCGAACACGTATCACATGAATTCCGGCCTCATCCTCCGGAAGATCTACCGGTTCGATCTGGCCTCCTGGACGGACCTCGAAAAGATCCGCATCGAGCGCCGCCGCTGTGCCTTCGTCGACAACCTGAACACGCCCTGTTCGCGGCTGGCCATGCCGGGCAGCCCCTACTGCCGGCGCCATGCGAAGGCCCTCGACTTCGAGACGCCGAAGCTGTTCTACGAGAAGGTCAAGGCTCTCACGGCGCCCGACGAGGGGGATGCAACCAGGGATCCTCAGACCTACACCGAAGCCGATCTCGAGGCAACGCCGGCCGTCATCATCACCCCGCCTCCTCCGCAGGAACCCCCGCCCGATTCCGAATCCGGGACCAAGTGACCGTGGAGGGTGGTGTCAGAAACGATCGCAAGGCACGTCCGCGCCGGCCTCCGTCCGAGGAGGAGGCCCCGCGCCTTCCGACGCCGGATCCGCGCAGAGAAACGGTGATCCCTTCCCCCGACCAGATCGGTGGGCTTTCCGAACCGGATGTCGAAGACCGCCGACGCCGGTTTGGCCTGAACAGGCTGTCTCTCCCGCCCCGTCCACCCTGGTGGCTGGGATGGCTCCGTCAGTTCGACGATCCGATCATCCGCCTTCTGCTGGGAACCGCCGTCATCATGGCCCTGATCGGCGTATCCGAAGGAAGCATGATCGAGACGGCCGTCATCTGCCTCATTGTCACGCTTGCCACCCTGATCGGCTTCATCAGCGAGGAACGGGCCGACCGGGAGTTCGATCTCCTCGCGGTGGCCCGGGAGTGCGTGCCGGTGCGGGTCGTCCGGAACGGGGCCCTGGCTTCCGTTTCGCGCTCCGAGATCGTCGTCGATGACATCGTCTGGCTGGAAGCGGGCGACGAGGTGCCCGCCGACGGCCTGCTGATCCGCGGCCAGGCCGTGGAGATCGATGAGTCGAGGCTCACTGGCGACCTCCGGCCGGTATTGAAATGGCCTTCCGACCGGCTTTCCGTGGCTGTCATCGGGGTCGGAACGGCCAGCCCCGACCGGCTGCTTCGGGGCTCGGCCGTCCGCCAGGGGCGCGGGCTGATGCGGGTGACGGCCGTTGGCGACGCGACGGAGCTCGGCCGCGCCGGGGGACAGGCGTCTGCCGAACGGGAGGAGCCTTCCCCGCTCCGGAAACAGCTCGACGGCCTCGGCCGGGCCATCGCCTTCTTCGGCGTCACCGCGGCGGCCGTCATCTTCGCCGTTCTGGTGGCCGGCCGCGTGACGACCGGCAGCATCGTGATTCCGCCCGGCCAGGCGTGGGCCCATCTGTGTCTGGGCGCCGGTGTCGCGGCCGCTCTGCTTCCGTTCTGGCTTCCGACGGCCCTCGACATTCTCGGTCTGGCGGGGTTCGAGATCACGGGACGGGACCTGTTCGCCGGTGCCGGCCTGCCGCCCTGGTTGCTCGGAATACGTTGGGGATGCACGGTTGCCGGAATCGGCCTCCTGTTCGGTTGGGCTGCCGGCATTCTTCCCTTCAGCCTTGCGGCGTGGGGAAGCCGCCCCCTGGAGGCCGCGTTGCTCCAGGATCTTCTCCAGGCCATCGCCCTCATCGTCGTCGCCGTCCCGGACGGGCTGAGCATGAGCATCACGCTGTGTCTGGCCTGGGGCATGCGCCGGCTTCTGGCCGGCCGGACGATCGTTCGCCGGCTGCATGCCTGCGAGACGATCGGTGCCGTGACGGTCATCTGCACCGGAGACACGGGAGCCATGATGGAGCCGCGTCTCTCCGTCGGCTCTTACCTGGAAGGGACCATCTCCCGGGATGCTGCTCTGGCGCCCCATCCGCTTCTTGCCGAGGCCATCTCCGTGAATGCGACAGCCCATCTGGCGCGCCGGTGCGACGACCCCCCCGTGACGATCGGCGATCCGCTCGAGGGTGCTCTGCTGTTCTGGCTGCGGGACCGGGGCATTTCCTATCTCGGTCACCGCACCGGCTTCGAGCTGGTCAGACAATGGCATGCGGGGCCCGACACCTGGTTCATGGCCACTCTCGGCCGGCCGGGAGGCGACGAAAATCCGGCCGACGGCAGGAGGCTCCATGTGAAGGGGCCTGCCGAGCTCCTGCTGAAACGGTGCCGCAGGATCCTGGAGGGCGGTGTCACACGCCCCCTCGCAGCCGATGCCGCGGCGCGGAGAGACCTGGAGACGAGCCTGCGAAGCCTCGCAGCGGATGGCCGGGTGATCGGGTTCGCCATGCGCGCAACGACCGGAAGCGAGCCGGCAGATCCCCTCGAGGACCTCGTCTGGCTGGGTGCCGTCCTGATATCCGGGACGATCTCCCCCGAGACGGCCGCCGCCCTCGACCAGTGTCTCCGCGCCGGAATCCGGGTGACGCTCGTGACATCCGAGACCCCCGAACACGCCGAGAAGATCGCCCGGAAAGCCGGGCTCGTCGGAGGGCCGGCCGCGCCGTGCCAGGTCATGACCGGTGAGGCTCTCCGGCGCGTGATCGGGGCTTCCGGCACGCACCTTGCCGAGCTGCCCAGGGTGCTGGCACGCGCCGGGACAGGCGACCGCTCGTCCCTGGTCGATCTGCTCCGGCGTCGGGGGGAGGTCGTCGCCGCCATCGGCGAACGGGAGGCCGATGCCTCCGTGCTCCGACAGGCCGACATCGGTCTGGTCATGGGAAACGGCGCATCCGACAGGGTTCGCGCCTCCGGAGATCTCGTGCTGCTCGACGAGGGGCTCCACGCCCTTCTCGCCGCCGTCCGCTGGGGCCGGTCGCTGTTTCTGAACATCCAGCGGTTCCTCGTGTTCCAGCTCTCGGTGAACGTGATGGCCCTCGGCATCAACCTGATCGGCCCGTTCATCGGCGTGCGCCTCCCGCTGACGATTCTCCAGATGCTGTGGGTGAATATCATCATGGATATATTTGCGGCGCTTGCCCTGGCGACCGAGCCGCCCCACCCGGGCATCCTGGATGATCCGCCGCGGTCGAGCCGGGCCTTCATCGTCACGAGACCGATGCTGAAAGCCATCCTGACGACGTCGGCCGTGTGCATGTCCGCCTTCGTCGTCATCCTGCGCTCCTGGCAGCGGCCCGACGGGGAAATCGACGCCCGTCACCTGACCTGGTTTTTCTGCCTGTTCGTGTTCGTCCAGCTCTGGAATCTGGTGAACGCGCGAGGCTTCGGGGCGCGCCGTCCGCCCTGGCTCGGCATCGGCGAGAACCCCTGGTTCGGGGCCATGTTCCTGGTGACGCTCGTCGCCCAGGTGCTCATCGTCCAGATGGGGGGCGAGGTGTTCCGTACCATCCCCCTTTCGCTCGGGGAATGGGCGCTCCTGCTTGCGGCAACCTCGCCGCTGCTCCTGCTGGGCCGCGTGCTCGGGGCTCCCGGGGCCAGGCGTTCCTCCGGCTGAGAAGTCTCAGGCGGTCCGTTTCCGGAGCAGCCGCATGGCTGTCAGCGCGACGACGGTGAAGGCGAGGCTGAACAGGACGGCCTGCCGGTCGAACGGCACCAGCAGCAGGGTCGTCACGAACTCGATGGCGATCAGCACGAGCAGGAACCAAACGACGTGTTGACGCGGCTGCCACGAGCAGAATGCCGCGCCGAGGGGCGCCCCGAACGCGACGATCGGGGCGGCGCACAGCCACATCGGCAGGACGTCGGGGGCGAGGGTGCCCGAGAGCAGCCGGAACAGGAAGCCGATCATCGAGACGCTTCCCATCAGCACGACCGTCGTCCGGGTGCCGATCTTTTCGTCGATGCCGTACCGCAGGCACAGCACCACGAACAGCACGACATCGGCGCCGCTTCCGACCAGGGCAGAGATCAGCCCGCCCAGCGCCCCGGTCATCAGAAAGGCGAACCACCGGTGCGGCGGCGAAATATCTATTGTTTCAGCTATTTTTCTCGGTGCGCGGTTGAGATGCCAGAGGAAGAAACCGAAACAGAGCGTGAACAGGGTGAAGATGATCTTGGGGTAGGGGGCCGGAACGAGGGGCGCCAGCCACAGGAGGCCGGGAACGAGGGTGGCGGCCGCCCCGGCCAGCGTCCAGGCGTAGACGCCCGGAAGCCACGCATACCCGCTCCGGATGATGATGAGCGCGCCGCAGGTCATCCCGACGGACTGGATCGCGAGCGCGAAGTCGCGGGCCGTTTCCGAGGGGATGTGGAGCAGTTTGGTGAATACGGGGAAGGCGACTGCGCCACCGCCTTCCGCTGTCGCCCCCGCCACGAACGAGCCCAGGGTCATGGTCAGAGAAACCGGCCAGTGTTGCCGGAACAGGGGGCCGTTTCCGGTAGACAGCATGAACACGGCCCAGGCGGCGAAGACCAGCCAGGAGATCAGGAAACGGCGGGAAAGGATGATCATGATGCCGTGCGGAGCCGGCCCGAGTGGAAAAACAGCTTGATCAGCTCGCTGAGAGCGATGGCAAGCCCGCCTGCGCCGAATGCGACGATCAGATCCTGGCCGTGGAGAGAGCCGAATTTGAACAGGCTTGCGAGGACGGGGACGGTGAGACACAGGACCAGGGCGAGACCGGTGCCGCCGATCACCCACCACAGGGCCGCGTTGGGGGTGCGCAGGGCGGAGATGAAGTTCTTCTTCATGCTGCGGTTGCTCAGGATCAGGCCGAAATTCCCGATGACGAGGGTGATGAAACAGGCCGTGCGCGCCTCCTCGGCGGACCGGCTCACCCCGGTGACCGCGATGTAGGCAACGAGGGACAGAATCAGGATACAGGCGCCCTGGAGAATGCTGTGGATCACGGTGTTGCGGTCGAACAGGGGTTCGTTCTCGGTGCGCGGCGGCCGGCTCATGATGTCCGGCTCCTCGGCTTCGGCTTCGAACACGACCGAGCAGGCCGGGTCGATGAACAGTTCCAGGAAGACGACGTGCACGGGAAGCAGCAGCAGCGGCCAGCGCAGCAGCACGGGCAGCAGGGAAAGGCCGGCGATCGGGATGTGGACCGCAACGATGAACGACATCGCCTTGCGCAGGTTGTCGAAGATGCGGCGGCCGAGTCGGACGGCCTGGACAATCGAGGTGAAGTTGTCGTCGAGAAGCACCAGGGAAGCGGCTTCGCGGGCGACATCCGTGCCGCGGCCGCCCATAGCTACGCCTATATTTGCTGCCTTCAGGGCCGGGGCGTCGTTGACCCCGTCTCCCGTCATTGCGACGACTTCCCCGTTGGCTTTCAGCGCCTGGACGAGCCGCAGCTTCTGCTCGGGAACGGCCCGGGCGAAGATCGAGACTGTCCGGATCCGTTTCCGCAGCGTCTCGTCATCCATCGCATCCAGCTCGGGGCCCGAGATCACTTCCTCGGCGTTGGGTAGTCCGATCTGGCGGGCGATGCTGCGGGCCGTGCCGGGGTAGTCGCCCGTGATCATGATGACGCGCACGCCGGCGGTGAGACACTCGGCGACGGCCGCCGGCACCTCGGGACGAACCGGGTCGGCGAGGCCGAGCAGGCCGAGGAACTCGAATGTCAGGTCGTGCTGGCCGTCCGGCAGTTCCTGCTCGGCGAACGTGCCGTGCGCAACGCCGATGACCCGCAGCCCCTGGTCGGCCAGCGTGTTGATCTGCTTCCGAAGCGCGACGAGGTCGGAATCCGGCAGATGGCAGAGGTCTGCAATCGCTTCGGGAGCGCCTTTTGCGGCCAGCGTCAGGGAGTCTCCCGTGGGGGAACGCCAGACCCGCGACATCGCGAGCAGCTCCTCGGACAGGGGATACTCGCGGACGAGCGTCCAGTCGCGGTGCAGGTGTTCCGTCCGGTCGAGGGTGACCTTGCCGAGGTCACACATCGCTTTTTCCATCGGGTCGAACGGATCGACGGGGCTGGCCAGGATGGCGAACTCGACGAGCTCGTGGACCTCCTCGGGAAGCGAGGCGGCGCCCTGTTCGACGACATGCACGAGGCTGTCGGTCGAAAGATGGGTGACCGTCATCCGGTTCTGGGTCAGCGTGCCGGTCTTGTCGGTGCAGAGCACCGTCGCCGACCCCAGGATCTCGACGGCGGGGACGCGCCGCGTCAGCACGTTGCGATGCGACATGCGCCAGGCGCCGAGGGCGAGGAAGATCGTGAGGACCACGGGAAACTCTTCGGGCAGGGTCGCCATCGCCAGGGTGAGGCCGGCCAGAAAGCCCTGGATCCAGTCGTGCCGGGTCAGGCCGTAGACGACGACCACGATGAGGCAGGAGACTGCCCCGACGATGCCGAAGTTCCGGACGATGCGGCCCGTTTCCCGCTGAAGCCGCGTCTGCTCCGGGGCGAGACTTTCCAGGGCCTTGCCGATCTTGCCCATCGAGGTGCGGATGCCGGTGTGGATCATGCGCACGATGCCCTGCCCCTTGACGACCATCGAGCCGGAAAAGACGAACGGGGTTCCATCGCCGCCCGGCTGGCCCATTTCCGTGATGGCCGGGTCGGCTTTTTTCCGGACGGGAACGGATTCGCCCGTCAGCAGGGATTCATCCGTCGTGAGACTCACGGCGTGCAGCACGATGCCGTCGGCGGGAACGCGGTCGCCCTCGACCAGCAGCACGATGTCGCCGGGAACGACATCCCGCCCCGCGATGCGCTGCTGGACGCAGTCGCGGATCACGAGGGCGCGCGGGCTGGAGAGGTTGCGCAGGGCTTCGAGAGCGTTCTCGGTGCGTTGCTCCTGGTAGAACGTGATGCCCATGATGACGAAGACGAAGCCGAGCAGCATCAGGGCTTCCTCGTGGTCTCCGAGCAGGAGATACAGGAGGCCGCAGAAGATCAGCAGCAGGAACATCGGCTCACGGACCACTTCCGCCGCGATATCGAGGATGCCGCGCTTCTTGCCGGTGGGAAGCTCGTTCAGGCCCCAGGTGGCGCGGGCTTCGAGGACTTGCGGGGAGGAAAGCCCCTGGATGTTCGAGGGGTCGAAGGGGGTGGGCGGATTCATGGGTGTCTCTCCTGAGGTGGTTCATCCCGCTGGGGCCTCTCGAGGCATCCTGTGGCCGGGCCACGGGCCATTCTCACCCATCCGGCACGAAGAGTCAACCGCACGGGAGAGGACGATCCGCAGATGTCGCAGATGACACAGATAAAAATATATATAAATACATATTCTAAATGACCATAGACGAGCGCCTGGAATGGCAGGATGAACGGGGCGTGACGGAATGCACGAGAATAGGCCGGGGAAATGCGTGATACTGCCCGGAGTCTGGATGCGTTGCCGTTGTCGGGGCGGCAGTCTATAATGAGAAAACCCTGTCGCCGATGCGAGGATGATCGATATGAATGAAATGCGAGAAGGGAAGGCTTTTCTGCGGGTTCTGGCCGTGATTGCGGTGATGGCCGGCGTGCCCTGCGCCGTACCGCTTCGTGCGGCTGCCGGACCCGTCGAGTTGACGGATATCGAAGGCGCCCGCGGCGTCTTCCTGAAAAAGCAGGTGATGGTGCCGCGCGACCTGTACAAGCTCGCGCACGAGGCGTTCACGGCGAACCGCCTCGACGAGGCGCGGCTGTATGCGCTTCGCATCTACTTCGACGGGTTCCGCAGCACCAACCTTCTGGACCTGCTGGGCGGCATCGAGATCAAGGCCGGTCAACCCCTGCTCGCCGGGGAATGGCTGCGCAAGGCCCTTTGCCTCAACCAGGACGACCCGACGGCCCGGAAGCTGCTCGCGCGGCTTCCCCCGCCTCCGAGGCCGATTCCCGTCGATCCGTCGGCGCTCCAGGACCATTTCGGGCAGATCACGAGCCGCCTGCCGCAGCTCCTGAACCGGCTCAAGACGTCGAAGCTGCACTACGACAGTGTTCTCGACGAGATCGCGCGCGGCCAGTTCTACAAGGCCCTCGCGCTTGCCGAGGAGTATGAGAAGCGGTATCCGGGAGTCGACGGGGGCGCCCTGACCGCTCTCTGCGCCCTGTATCTGGGCCGCATCAAGGATGCGACGCTCCTGTGCGATCAGGGGCTTGCGAAAGAGCCCTGCCACGCCCTGCTGCTGTTCATCCGGGCGATGATCGTCGATGTCCACCCCGAGACCTCGGCGACCTCGCGGGCGCGGGCCCTGTATGACCTCGACCGCTGGAAGGAAGCGGAAGAGTCCGCGGATCAACTGACGCAGACGTTTTCCAGAAGCGCCGAAGGACTGCTGGTGCGGGCCCGGATTGCCCTCGACCGCATGCAGCCCCGGAATGCCCAGGTGTTTCTCGACCAGGTCGCCCAGCGCGACCCGGACCACCCGATGCTCGACCTGCTTCGGCTCGATCTCGCGCTCATGACGGGCGAGCCCGAAAAGGGAAGCGAGATCCTGCGGCGCGCGTTCCGGCGGGGCTACAACCTGCCGTCGGTGAACCTGAAAGCCGGCCTGCTCGCCGCGGCGAATGCCCGTCCCGACGAGGCGAAGACGATTCTCGACGATGCCGGAAACGGCCTGCCGTTCCTCGATCGCGACGCCTGGCCCCTGTATGTCCAGCTTGCCATCATCGGCAACCGGGCGAAGGATGCCCGGCGCGCGCTCGATCTGTGGGCCGCCCGGCTGCCCCGGCGCAGCCTCGCCTGCTACATGGAGGCGCTGTACTGGTTCAAGGTCGGGGAGCTCGACAAGGGGCTGGACTGGCTGAGAAAGGGCTTCGCCATGAACGGCGATCATGTGACCGTCCTCAACGCTCTCACCGCGGTGCCGGCCCTCAGCCGCGACCCCGCGCTCGCCCAGCAGATCATGACCCGGCTCTCGAACGCCGAACAGGCGGCGCAACAGAACCCCGCATTGCCGCAGAAGATCGCCCCCGAACAGGATGAAAGCCGCCCCACGCCCCTGCCGCCGGACCCCACCAGATCCGCCGAGCCCGGGCAGGAGGTTCCGTCGGCAGAGCCGGGAACGCCGCCGCCGGCTTCCGCGGAACCGGCCCCTGCCGCGGCTGCGCCTGCTCCGAAGCCCGTAATCCCGGCCGGTGCCGCGGGTTTCGTGCCGCCCTCGTTCCCGATGAACGGTCCGGCCGCCTCCTCCGCCCGGTTTGCCCTGAAATCGGCAGACGGAACCGCCCCCACCCTGCCGGGCGTGATCATGCAGAGCCTCGAAACGACGATGAACCGCCTCGAGCCGCGCCTGGGAAATCCGAAGGAGCCGGTCACCGTCCATCTCGTGCCGGTTTCCGCCATGGGATCGGCGGTGGCCCGATACTATCCCGACCAGGATATATTGGCGGTTTCCGCCCTGTACGCCGATATCGGCGCCGTGCGCAGCTGGATCGCGACGGAGTATCCCGACGCGGGCGAGGAGACCTCGGTCCTGCTTTCCCAGGCCCTGCCCGGCCACGAGCTCGCCCGGGAGCTGACGCGGGCCCTGCTGCATCGCCGTGCCCCGAAGGCGTTCGAGCCGGAAAACCAGGGATTGTGGCTCCAGGCCGGTGTGGCCGAGATTCTCGGCGGCAGCGATGACGTCGTGAAGCACTTGCTCCAATCGGTTCAGGCGCGCATCGCAAGCGATGAAGCGCAGCTCGTCACGCTCGAAAAGGTCGACGGCATCCTCGCCGATCCGGCTGCGACCATTGCCGCCCGCGACACGGCGCGGGCGCAGGCCTATCTGATGGCCGCCTTCCTCGTCAAGAAGAAGGCCGATTTCCCCTCTGGGATAGCATCGGCTATTCAATTATTCGAGCGGCTCGGGGCGGGGAAAAAACTCGACGCGGCCATTCCCGACGTGTTTCAGATGCAGCGAGCCCAGTTCGACTCTGGCTGGAAGGAGTCGGCGTTCTGGAGCCTGAGACAGGGCGTTCCCTACGAGTGGTAGCGTCGCGTCTCAGGGAACGGCCTGAAACTCCTCGAAGGTGGCGGCCGCAAGAGCCGGGTTGAGCCGCTTTTCCTCGCCGAGGGTTCGGGAGGGGACCGGGCCGTAATCGTGGCCGGGGCAGACGATCAACCCGTCGGGAAGCCGCTTCAGTCGAGCCAGGCTCTGATAGAGCGCCTGCGCATCGCCGCCCTCGAGATCGGTCCGGCCGCAGTTGCCGATGAACAGCGTGTCGCCGGTGATCAGCCACCGGCCGTCGGCGATCAGGCAGATTCCTCCGGGGGAGTGGCCGGGCGTGTGGAGGATCTCGATCCGGCCGTTGCCTTTCCAGTCCAGCTCGGCGCCGTCGGATAAATATGAGTCGATATGCACATTGCCGCGGACCAGCGGCTCGCAGGCCCGGTGCGCCGTGATTGCCGCCCCCGTGCGGGCTTTCAGCGCCGTCGCGGCGTTGATGTGGTCGAAATGGTGATGGGTGAGGACGATCCTCGTCACGTCGAGGCGGTGCTTCCTGATGGCGGCGAGGATCAGATCCGGATCGAAAGCCGGATCGACGATGAGCCCCGTTCCCCCTTCGGCATCGCCGAGGAGATAGCAGAAATTCCCGATCGAGCCGACCCGCAGCGGTTCGAGAAACATCTTCGCACCCTCCGTTCCCGGTGAACTTCAGAACCCTCCCCACGATAGCACGAAACACCCTGCCCCGGGGATTTGCCCTGCCCCGGGGTTGCGCATACAATGGGACCGGTCGCAGGTCATGATCGATTCCGGGGACAGGGGGCGGTGCGCGTGAAATTCTACGGGAGAACGTGGGCGGTCGTCGGCCGCGGCGCGGTTATCGCCGGGCTGCTGGTGCTCGGCGCCCAGGGGGTGTGGGCGGGGGATATTCATGAGGCCGTGCGGCGTGGCGATCTGGACCGGCTGCGCGAGATCATCCGGCTGCGGCCCCGGACGATCGAGGAGCGGGACACGATGCGGCCGGTTTCCGAAGCCCTGCCGATGCTCCAGCAGGCAACACCGCTGCATTTCGCCGCCCAGTCCGGGCGGGCCGACATCGTCCGGGCACTGCTCGATGCCGGCGCCGACGTGAATGCGAAGAATCCCCAGGACATCACCCCGCTGCATCTCGCGGCCTGGGCCGGAAACCAGGAGATCGTCGAGCTTCTCGTCTCGCGCGGGGCAGATATCCGGCTCCGCAACCATCGGGGTCAGGGAATGTCGGCCCTGGATATCGCTGCCATGACGGGCTCCGCCGAAGTGGTCCGGTTCCTTCTCGGCCATGGCGCCGATGCCCGGGGTGTCGATCCCGTGAAACGGGCCACCCCTCTCCACCTCGCGGCTGCCTGGGACCAGACGGCCGCGGCAGAAGAGTTGTGGCGCGCGGGTGCCGATCTCAACGCCCGGGATGTGCACGGCCGAACCCCGCTCCACTGGACGATTCCCGCGCCTTCCGGAGCGAAGCCGCCCTCCAAGGCTCCGGGGGCTCTTGCCATGGCGCGCTGGCTGACCTCCCACGGCGCTGTGGTCAATCCCGGAGATGCGGCAGGGAAGACGCCGCTGGCGCTTGCCGATGCCGCCGGCTGTCGGGAGCTGGCAACGGTTCTTCGCCAGGCCGGCGGCCTCGATACCCCCGTGGATCTCGAGTCGCTTCTGAGCGCCACCGGCACTGCCGCTCTCGGAGCTGTTCTCACAAAAGCCCCGCTCCTGGCCAATGCCCCCGTTCGCGACGGCCTGCCTCCGCTCCATGTTGCGGTTCTGCTCGGCAACGAGGCGGCCTGCCGCCTGCTTCTCGATGCCGGCGCCGATCCTGCACGGATGACGGCCAATGGCGACAATGCCCTGCACCTGTGCGCCGCCGCGGGACTCGTGCGAACAGCCGACCGGCTTGCCTCGGATTCAAAAATAGTGAATGCAATAAATGAATTCGAGCAGACCCCCCTCGATGTCGCCGAAGCATACGGCCAGGCGTCGGCGGCCGCCGTGATCCGGCGCCATGGAGGTCGGCGCGCCGTCCCGACAGGGCGCGTGCTCATCCTGCGGGCCGGTGACGAGGTGCAGATCCGGCACCCGAAGACGAAACAGCGTGTCACGCTGCGCGTGAGCGACAACGTTTCGCGCATCACCCTTTCCGATGCGACCCTGAACAAGTCGCGGCGCCTGTTCGAAGCTCTGCGCGTGCACGATCTGACGGCCCTGCGCCAGACCCTCGATGACGAGCCCCTCGTTGCGAACGTGCCGCAGATCGGCGGCAGCTCGACGAACGGCCTCTCGCCGCTGCATGTGGCCGTCGAACGGAACAACGCGACGGCGGCGGCTCTCCTGCTCCAGTTCGGTGCCCGCATCGACGCCCCGGACCTGCAGGGCCGGACCCCGCTGCATCTTGCCGCCGAGAAGGGGCGGAACGCCGTGGCCCGCCTGCTGGCCGTGAACGGGGCCGACCCGCGCCGGCCCGACGCCACCGGCTGCACCCCCATCGAACTGGCGATCGATCCGGATCTGACCGTCTTTCTCGAGCGGCTGTCCCGGCCGGGGCGGAAGGAGCCGGAATGAACATCATCACCCATGGGCTCGTGAGCTGGTGCGTGGCTCAGCCCCTCTGCCGGACGCGCCGGGACACCGCCCTGGCCGCTTCCGCCGGTCTGTTGCCGGATCTCGACGGGATCGGCGCCCTCGCCGACCTGGCGCGGGGCGGGGAGGCCGTCTGGTTTTCGGCATGGCATCACACCCTCGGCCACAACCTGGCTGCCGGAGCCCTCACCATCGCGATTCTGACGGCTTTTGCCGCGCGCCGTCTCCGCGTGGCCGCGACCGCCGCATTCCTTTTTGCCCTGCACCTTCTGTGCGATCTCGTCGGATCGCGGGGGCCGGACGGCGAAACATGGCCGATCCCCTGGTTATACCCGTTCAGGAGCGACTTGACGCTCTCCTGGTCTGGGCAATGGGAGATAAACGCCTGGCAAAATATATCAATAACAATAATAATACTCATCCTGTTTTTCCGGCAGGTGCGTGACGTCGGATTCTCGCCGCTCGGCCTGGTTTCGGAACGTGCCGACGCCGCTTTCGTGGCGGCCCTGCGCGCCCGATTCCCTCTCGCCGAATGAAGGACCCGGCCGGTCTCGGACTCTACCTGCACGTTCCGTTCTGCCTTTCCAAGTGCGGATACTGCGCCTTCTCCTCGGTCGTGCCGTCCCCTGGGTCGATCGATGCCTGGCTGGACCGGCTTGCCGGGGAAATCACCCGCGCGCTCCCCGCGTCTGTCGGGCAGGCTGTGCGCACGGTGTTCATCGGCGGCGGGAACCCGACGGCGATCGGCGCGAAGCCTCTTGCCCGCGTTCTGGCGCTGCTGCAACACCCCCTCGAACAGGCGAAGATCGAGGAA
Organism: Candidatus Rifleibacteriota bacterium; assembly: GCA_029565415.1. Next base: position 16,332 of record JAKQOH010000138.1, read on the forward strand.
TGGACCGTCGAAACAAATCCCGAGACCCTGACGCCCGAAGCGGCGGCCGTTCTCGAGGAACTGCCTGGCCTGCGGCTCAGTATGGGCCTCCAGCGACTCCATGATGACGAACTGCGCCTCCTGGACCGCCGTGGGACGGCCGCCGCCGGCAGGGCGGCGATCACCCTCGCCCTGTTGCTGACTCCCCGCGTCGGGGTGGATCTGATCCTCGGCGTGCCGGGCTGCCCCTCTCTTGCGGCGGAACTTGCTCGATTGATCGGGGAATTCCCCGTCCAACACGTCTCGGCGTATTTCCTCTCGGTCGAGGAGGGCACCCCCCTGTCGGACCGGGTGCGGGAGGGCCGGTTCCCCGACCCGTCGGAAGTGGGGCCGGAAGAGTTGTTCGAGGTCGCAGACGTGCTCGGGCAGGCCGGCTTCGAGCACTACGAAATCTCGAACTTCGCCCGGCCGGCCGGCCGGTGCCTCCATAACATGAACTACTGGCTGGGGGGGGAGTATATCGGCCTCGGGCCGGCCGCCGTCGGCACACAGAACGATGTGCGTCGGTCGAATCCGGCATCCCTCCGGGACTGGCTCGATGGGCGGGCTCCCGGGATCGAACAGCTCTCGCCGGAAGACCGGTTTCGGGAAACAGTCATGCTCCGCCTGCGCCTCGTCTCGGACGGCCTGGATCTTTCCTGGCTCGAGTACCGGTATGGCCCGCTGCCCGAAGCGTTTCACCTGGCCGTCGATAGCCGGGTGTCGGCGGGAATGCTGATCAGAAACGGGCCGGTGATCAGGCTTTCGCCGAAGGGGATCGCGTTCGCGAACCGCGTGATTTCGGAGTTGTTCTGACCATCGCGGGGCTGCCAGGAATCCACTTCGCTCTATAGTCATCGACATTGAACTTGTTCCGGCAGCCGCGGTCGTTCATATACCGGATCGAACCGAACACCGGCCGGGTCTGCCACGGGCGGTCGTGCACCCCGGCGATGCTCCAGGCGATGCCCGTGTAGCCGTTGGGATCGCGGCCGTCCAGCTCATACCGGTCGTTGAGCCGGATCGCCGTTTCCCAGGCCTCTTCGGGAGACGGGCTCCATTCCAGGATCTTCTTGCACCAGTACATGCGCATGTAGTTGTGCATCGAGCCGGTCTGCAGCATCTCCATCTGGGCGGCGTTCCAGAGCTGATCGTGTGTTTCGGCCCGGTCGAACGTCTCGAACCCGTAGAGGTGTTCGCGGGGATCGCTCCGGTGCTGGTTCAACGTTTTCACGGCCCAGGCCGGTGTCGCGGCAAACGTGTCATAGGCGGGTTCGTGATAACAAAAATTATCCGCCAGTTCCCGGCGCACGACGAGCTGCTCGAGGAACGCCGCGCGATCCTGCTCGGGGGCATCGGCCCGGGAGACCGCCAGGGCAACCCGCTGCGCCGACAGGTGGCCGAAATGCAGCCAGGGAGAGAGACGGGACTGGCCATCCAGATTCGGATCGTTGCGCGCGGTGTCGTAGCCCGTAAGACGATGTCGAAGGAACGCCTCCAGATGCTTCTTCGCCGCCGATGGACCGGCCTCGAAGGAGCGCACGGGCGGAACGGTTTCATCGCAGACGAGGGAGGCGGCAACCTGTTCCCAGTCGGTGGCCGGGTCCGTCGGCGTGTGCCCCGTCATCGGCTCGAGGGCCGGAAACTCCGTCAGGAAGGCCGGCAGGAGGCGCATCAGCTTTCTTCGCAGGGTTGCCGCCGACCATTCCCGTTTGTCCGAGGCCTGACGGCAGGGCACGATATTGTGGGCATCGACCTCGATGCAGGGGATCGGGACGGCCTCGCAGACGCGCCGGCGCCATTCCCGTTTCGGCCGGAGGGGATCGAAGTCCATGACGAGCTCCGCGGCGTCGATCTCCCGAAGAAAGCGGGGAAGGATTTCTGCCGGGTTTCCCTGGAGCAGCCGGAAGGAAATGCGTCGTTGCCGCAGCTCCGCCTCGATCTCGCGGAGACCTCGGAGCAGCGCATCGTATGCCCGCCTCGTTGCGCCCAGAAAGCCCGGGGCGAGACAGAACGCGACACAGAGGCCGCGTTCCCGCCAGAAGGCGTCTTCGCGGGCTGCCAGCAGAGCCCAGTTGTCCTCGATCCTCTGGTCGCGGGACATCCAGTAGACGACGGGGCCGTTTCCGGGACGGCCTTCGTGAACCAGATGGCGGCGACGCGGATCGATGGCCGGCTTCATGCCGATGGTTCTGTCATCGGGGCGGGCCGGGCACGAAGAAACAGGCCAAGCCCGATCATGACGATCACGATGCTGAGCCAGTGGTCGCTCGTCAACCCGAGCCAGGAGGGCGGATTGAGGCGGATGAACTCGACGAGAAACCGGGAAGTCCCGAACCAGCACAGGAAAAACGCCAGACGTCGGCCCGGGCCGATATTCCAGATCGGGAGAAGAAGAATAGCAAGAAGAATAAAATGAGAGACCGACTCGTACAGAGGTGTCGGGTGAACACCGATATCCGTGGGGATCGGGATGCCGGGGAACCGTTCGGCGAACATTTTGGCCAGGAGAGGGTTTTTGGCGCTCAGCGTCGATACCAGACCGTTCGGAAAATGCATCGCACAGCCGGACAGCGTCGGAATGCCGTAACAGCCGTCACCGGCCGCGATGCAGCCAAGCCTCCCGACGGCATACCCGACGGACATGCCCGGCGCCGTCAGATCGGCTATCCGGAAGAACGGCTCGCCGGAGGCCCGGACCCGGAGCCAGCAGAAAAGAAAGGCAAGAATATACCCGCCGATCACCGAGAAGCCCGTCGAGCCGAACAGGGTGGCGAGCGGGGCCTTCAGGAACTGGTCGGGCAGTTCGAGAATGAACAGCAGGCGTGAGCCGACCAGCCCCCCGATGATGGCGAGCAGGTAGATGTCCCATGCCAGCGCCGGATCGGCTGCATTTTTTCGGAACTCGCGGTTGGTGAAGAAGATGGCTGCAAGGAAGGCCAGAGCCAGAAGAACGCCGTAGGAGCCGATGCGGATCGGACCATATTCGAAGAGAATCGGATGCATGGGGGCAGAATAGCACACCCGACCCGCCCGGCGCCCGTATACGGGAGCTGCGACATACGCCCCCGACGGGCCACCGGGCCGTGCGGGATCAGAACGTCATCTTCTTCGCGGTCTCGAGCGCTTCGGCCAGTCGGGGTTCGGTCAGCTCGGCGCTGGCGAGGGTCGGCTGGACATTGATGAACACGGGCTCGTTCAGGCCGATGAAGCCGAGCATCGTTTTGAGGGGCGGCATCAGCAGATCCATGGCTTCGGCCCCGCTGCCGGGGCTGTAGTCCCCGCCCCGCGCCGTGACGACGACGACCTTCTTGTCGCCGGCCAGACCCTCGACCCCGGTTGCCGTATACCGGAAGAGATATCGGGGCTGGAGGATGACGTCGAAATAGTGCTTCAGCACGTAGGGCATGCCGAAGTTCCACATCGGGCTGCTGATCACGACGACATCGGCGGCCTTGAACCGGCTGATGTGCGCCTCGATCGGCTTCCAGGCCTCGCGGGTCTCGTCATCGAGCTCTTTGCCGCTCAGCAGACGGTATTTCCCGTTCACGGCGTTCAGGGTCAGGCGCGGCAGCTCCTCGGCGAACAGATCGAGCGTGTCGACCTTCCCGTCGGGGTGCTGGCGCCGGAACTGCTCCACGACGGTATTTGAGACACGCAGCGAGGTCGAGGCTTCGCCTCGTGGGCTGGCAATGATGTGCAGAAGGGTTTTCATATTGAATACTCCTTGATATAAATGTGGTTGTTCCAGATCACCGGGTGAGAGATCAGGCAGGGGGCACTCTCCGGAGACCCAGCTTTTTGCAGAGACGGGCGAGCTCGGTCTGCTCGGCGGCCGTCAGCGCGGCCATCTCGTCGGCAATGAGGGCGACGTGGGCGGGAAGGAGCGATTCGACCAGCTCGTGACCGCGGGGTGTCAGAACGACGCTCTTCATGCGCCGGTCGTATTCCCCCGTGCGTCGTTCGACCAGACCGTCTCGCACGAGATTGTCGATCACCAGCGTCAGATTGCCTGCCGATTTGAGTATCTTGCGGCCCAGCTCCCCGG
>JAKQOH010000150.1 GCA_029565415.1 Candidatus Rifleibacteriota bacterium
CCAGGAAGATCTGGCCGTCAGTGATCGAGATCACGTTCGTGGGCACGAAGGCGGACACGTCGCCAGCCTGCGTTTCGATGATCGGGAGGGCGGTCAGCGATCCGCCGCCTTCCTCGTCGTTCATTTTGGCGGCGCGTTCGAGCAGGCGGCTGTGGAGATAGAAAACGTCGCCCGGATACGCTTCGCGTCCCGGAGGACGACGCAGCAGCAACGACAACTGGCGATATGAGGAAGCGTGTTTGGAAAGATCGTCGTAAATGACCAGAACGTGTTTTTTATTGAACAGGAAGTATTCGCCCATCGCCGCGCCCGCGTAAGGCGCGATGTATTGCAGGGTGGCGGGCTGTTCCGCCGTGGCAGAGACCACGGTGGTATATTCCATCGCCCCGTTCTTTTCGAGAATATCGACCACGGCCGCGACGCTGGAGGCTTTCTGCCCGATGGCGACGTAGATACAGAATACGTCGGTTTCGCGCTGGTTGATGATGGCGTCCACGGCGATAGCGGTCTTGCCGGTTCCCCGGTCGCCGATGATCAGTTCGCGCTGTCCGCGTCCGATGGGGATCATGGAGTCGATGGCTTTTAGTCCCGTCATCAGGGGCTCTTTCACCGGCTGACGGCGAACGACGCCGGGAGCGCGGTGTTCGAGGTTACGGAATTCCTTCGCCACGATCGGCCCCTTGCCGTCGATAGGTTCGCCCAGGGGAGTCACCACGCGCCCCACCATGACCTCGCCCACCGGCACCGAAGCGATGCGGCCGGTTCGTTTAACCAGGTCGCCTTCCTTGATGCTCTGATCCGAGCCGAACAGGGCGGCTCCCACGCAGCTTTCCTCGAGGTTGAGAACCATGCCCATCAATCCACCCGGGAACTCGAGCAGTTCGCCGGACATGGCCTCGTCGAGACCGTAAATGGTGGCGATTCCATCCCCGATTTTGAGAATGGTTCCCACCGAATCCATCTTCAATTCGGTTTCAAACGAGGAGAGTTCCTTCTCGAGAACGGATGTGATTTCTTCGGGTCGTAAAGCCATCTTTTTTCTCTCTTCCTATACCGAATAGGAAGGCTCGCTACGAAGCGAGCCGGGTTTTCATCAAGCGCTGCCGTAAATCGTTCAGATACGTCTGGATCGATGAATCGAACAGAATATCCTTGTATTGTACTTTGACGCCACCGATCAGTTGGGGGTCCACTTTGAATTTCAGATCGAATTTCCGTCCGGTGACGGTCTCCAGTTTTTCCTGCAGGCGTTGCCGTTCGTCGTCATTCATCGGAATGGCGGAACGGACAACACCCGGCGTAATGCCTTCATCCAATTCGACCAGAAATTCGAACTCGTCGATAATCTCGAACAGATGCTCGATCCGGTTTCGGCGCAGGAGCAAAATCAGGAACTGGAAAAGAAGAGCCGAAATGCGCCCCTTAAAGGCGTTGCCGACGACGCGTTCCTTGTCTTCCTCGCGGAATTGGGGACCTTCGAGAAAGATGCGAAACCGCGGTTCCCCGGCGATTAGCCGCCGTAAATCCTCTGCCTCGTTTAACGCCTCGTGAAGGTTGGTCCCGTTTTTCTTGAC
>JAKQOH010000155.1 GCA_029565415.1 Candidatus Rifleibacteriota bacterium
TCCAAGGGGTCTATCCTTGTCATAGTCACCGTGGTCTCCTTTCGAATCTGGCTTCGACACCGATTCTTTCGGAGATTGCGGTGGCTCTTTTTAGGGCTGTATTTCAGAAGCCCTCATACACCACATCCATGGACTCTAACCATCCTGCGTGGTATCCTGCATCCATGCGACGCATCTGGACGAAGGGCTCCCACCGGGCCGGCTATCTGCTCGAGTTTCCGCTTATCGCCTGCGCGGCGGGCATTCTGGCTGGCATTGTTTCCCCGTTGCTGCCCGCTCCCTGGAACCTCGTTCCATGGGGCGTTTTCGTCGTCGCCCTGGCTGCCTGGTTCATCTACGACCGGTTTTTTCCGGGATGGCGGCCGCGCGGCGAGTGAGCCCGCTCAGATGAAATAGGCCTCGATCTCCTGGGTCTTGCCCTTGACGTGCGTCGTGCCGAGCGATTCCATTGCAACCTCGCTTCCGATCAGCCTGCGTGTCGCTCCCGAAACGACCGTCCGGTTTCCCGGAAGACGCTGCGCCAGCGCGGCGAGCCGGGCGGTCAGATTCACCGGGTCGCCGATCACGGTGAAATCGAGATGGGTGTCTTCCGAGCCGATGATGCCCGAAACGACGGAGCCCGTGTTGATGCCGATGCAGAGTCCCGGGACCAGCCCCCGCGCCGCCGCCTCGCGCCGCATGCGATCGATCACCCCGAAGGCACTGCGCACCGCGTCGAGGTCGCCGCCGCCCGCGGGATGCCGGAACACGATCATGATCTTGTCGCCGATCACCTTGTCGATTTCCCCGCAGCTCCCTTCCAGCGCGGTGTTGACGATATCGAGGTGGCGTTCGAGGGTGTCGAACACGGTTCGCACGTCGTTCCGCTCCTGGAACTCGGCGAACTCGTGCAGGGTGGAAAAGACGATCGTGGCCATGACCGTCCGGCCGCGCCCTTCCTCCGGACCGGCCTGCGCCATGCGCCGGGCCGAATCCGAAACATACTGCCGCAGGAGGCGGCCCTCTTCGAGCCCCTGGGCGAGCCGATTGAAGGCCAGGGCCACCGATCCGAACTCGTCGCTCCGGTCTGCGTCGAGCCGGATGCCGTAGCCGCCGCTGCGGATGCTGTCGATGCCGCGGATGATCCGCTGGAGGGGAAGAAGGAAATACAGTCCGGCGATCACGCCACCCCCCAGCGCCAGGGCGAACAGGACCGAAACGAACACGGACAATCGGGTTGCGAGGGCGGCATGTTCCCGCTCGAGGCCGGCGAGGGATTTCTGCCCCGCCAGGACCGCCTTGAGATGCTTCGCGGGAAAGGCTTCCATGAGATATCTGCCGTCGGCCTGGATCTCTTCCTTGCGGATCGAACCCCGGCTCGTCTGGACGTCGGCGAGCAGGCCCCGAAGAGCCGTGAACGAGGCGGCCATCGTCTCGAGCCGCTCCGGGAAATACTTCACGTCGGTCTGGAACCCGACCAGACCCGCGTTCTGGTCACCCGGCCGCTCCGCCGGCCAAGGTCGTTCGAGGGTGGCGCGCAAAAATGCGCTTTCCAGGAACGTGCTGCCCCAGAACCAGTAGACGAGGTGTGAGACCCGGGCCGGGGAGCGGATCACCGTCTCGAGGATGAAATTCGTGTTGAACAGCACGCTCATCTCGAACACCCGCTCGGGATACTGGAGCAGGTTGATGAACGTGCTCGGGCCGACCAGCCGCAGCAGCATCTCGTTCACGAACTCTTTTTCGAGCCCGGCGAGCGCGGGGGCGGATGGGTCCGGCTGGACTGCGCCATCCGTGCGCCGCCGGCCCACTTCCCGCGTCGTGAGGGTCGGGTTCTCTTCTGGTGTC
>JAKQOH010000186.1 GCA_029565415.1 Candidatus Rifleibacteriota bacterium
GTTCGAAAAGCTTGCCCGCTTCTTCGGCCGACGGATCCGGTGCCGTGCCGCTTCCCTGGCCCTGGGCCTTCTGAAGCAGCTCGAATGCCTTCTTCATCTCCCCGAGCCGTGTCATGACCTTCGTCCAGGCCGGGGAGGCGCCGTCCCACCGCTGAACCACGTGGGCGAGCGCCAGAATCTGATCGGCATGGGATGCGACCTGTTTGAGGTGCACGTGGTGGAGATTCTCGGTCAGGTTGCGCCTGCTCGCACTCATGGACCAGGAAATGTAGCCGTAAGCCTGATGAAGGTGCATGAGGGAATGAACCACGAAAACCCGCAGCTGCTGACGCTGCCCGATATCAGGCAGGATGCCGGTAGAACTCGGCGGATACACGAATGACGGGGTGTCTGATGCCGTCATGCTCGCGATCTGCATCACCTGCGCATCGTTGGCAATCGTGGGAGCCGGCTGGGAATATACGGCAGAGGATATTATCGCGGCCATTACGAGCGCGCAGAACAGAGCTATCCCACGGGTATTCGAATTGTTCCGGAACGACATCGGCAACCTCCGTCCAGTGAAATGCAAACTTTTTACATACTTCAGCATACAATTCTTCACATGCAAAATCGACAATTTCTTGTTTCCTGGAGAAAACGCCTCGTTGGCCCCGCTCTTGTAGACGGGCTCGGCACGAACTGGAACGCGAACTTGGCTTATGTATTTCAGGAAGCAATTCTCTCATTGGATACTGGGGATGATCGCACTCGCGTCACTCCACCATCTGGATGACTTCGGGAGCGTTTCCGTCGAAGACCGCTTCCATCAGACCATTCAGAGGAACGTCGAGCTTCCCTGGCCTGGAAAGATAATTTTCGCCTTCGAGAATGGTGGCGCGACGCTTGCCGCCATCGACGCGCAATGTTCCCTGGCCCCATTTGACCCGGAGTTCCCCTCCTGGAAAAGCCAATTGCCAGCGCATGGAGCTCGTTTCCGGTTTTTTCCAGGAGAAGCTCCCCTTCTCGAGTTCGAGCCTGACGAGCGTCTGGTGAAGATCGGGCGGGGCGACCTCGACGGAAATGACCCGGAACTGACTGTCGGGATGCACGGTCAGACGTGCTCCGTCCGCGAACGGAATCGTGTTTTCCCCGGATGTGGTCTGAACCAGATCGCCTTCGAACATTTCCGGCTGTCGAAGAGGAATGACCGAAAATCCAGCATCGGTTTTGCTGCGCCGTCTGCTGATGTTCTTCGCCGAATCCCAGCGGATGATCTTTGCCTTTGCCAGGGCGGTCGCGGCCTTTTCCTCCTCCTGCTGGCGCTTGACGGAAAAGAAGACCAGAAGGAGAAATACCAGGACGATAACTCCGACGATCGCTGCAACTTTCAGTTTGAGTTTTTTTCTCGCTTCCTCGACATCCTGGGCCTCCTGGAACATCTCGGCACGCGCCTTGCGAATGCGGGCGAAGAGGTTGTGGATGTCCTCTTCCGAGAATTTTCGGGCCTTCAGCCCCTCGATGAGTACCTTCAGCCGTGTTTTTTCGCTGAAAAGGCCCTCTATCTCCTTCTGGAACGCAGCTTTGTACCAGAACTGAGCGGTGCTTAGATCAAAGGATTCATCGTTCTTCACGATGCCGAGCGACGCGTCCACCTCGCGAAGGATCGAGCCCACAAATGCTTCCGAATGTGGATCCGGGCCGGGTTTGGCGGAAGAGGCTGTCATGGATTCATCTCCGGAAGGTAGGGTTCGGGAACTCGCTGGGGATGTGTGATGAAAAACTCCGCCCAGGCTTCGGCAACGGCGAAATCCTGGTCAGACAATGCCGACGACTCGACGGGAACGAGTTCCTCGTGAAATACGCAGCCCCAGCGGTTTCTCATCCGTTCAAACCGCTGGCCCTGGCAGGCGGGGACAGCCGGGGTGCACCACTCTTTCTCGAACCAGCCGAACCAGTCGCCCCGGCCTGGCCCGGAGCCGGTGGTTCCCTCGGGGGCGGCGGGGCGCAGAGCCTCGTAGAGAAAATCGACCGCCGCATAGGTCTGGTTGAACTCGAGCTGTGGGATATGCTTGTTGACCAGGCGTAAAACCTCTCCGCATCGGGCGCGATACCTCTTCTGAACCGACATCAGATAGGTCGGGATCGATTCGGGGGCGGAAGCGACCTGAACCAGTTCTCTGGAGAGAATTTCCGCGAGAATCTCCGGCGACGGAATAATGACGGTTGCGCTCGAGGTTTCCGAGGCGTTCCGCGACTCCTTCAGAAAAAATCCGGCTCCGGCGCGCAACGTGCCTGTTTCCCATTCGGGGGGAATCGCGCTGCCCCCTGTGCGAAATGCGTCGAGATATGCCCCTGTCCGAGCCGTCTCCTGCTGCTTCAGCCAGAGGATCAGCTCGATATGGGCGATCAGGCAGGAAAAGACATGGCGCAGATGATGGTGGAGAGGCCGCCGGAGCGCCGATTGAAGGCAGCGTGCCGCCGACGGCCAGCTTCGACGCTGGATGTGCGCCTTCGCCAGCCAGAAATCCGGATTCCCGTCGGGCGGGTGGCGTCTCATGGCGAGTTCGAACGCCTGCAATGTCCGGTTTTGA
>JAKQOH010000222.1 GCA_029565415.1 Candidatus Rifleibacteriota bacterium
CACCCTCATCGCCGCGCTGACGAAATACGGCGGCGGAGAGGCGTTCGTCGAGGCTGAAGCCGAACGCGAGCCGGGCGAGAAAGGCGGGGACAAATGACCCCCTCCGCAACACCGCGCAGTCTCACCCGGGACTCTCGCCGAAAAGGCGCTGACGGCCTCGCCACCCTTCGGCCGGTCTTCGAACTCCGGGCCTTCCAGGCCAGGGACGGCCTGGAACTGGCGATCTGGCAGCTTCCCAGCGCCGCCACACCCCGACTGACCCAGGCGGAATGTACTGCCGCACTGAAGGGGCGCGGCCTCGAGCTGATCGAAACGCGCGTTCTGCGGAAACTCAAGGCTGCGGGGGTCCACCTCGGAAGCATGAAAGCCGGCGGAAGGGGCGTCTTCCCGATCGATGAGGATACCGCCCTCGGCATCGGCCTGCTGTTCCGCGCTCTCGCCCCGATGCGCTCCATCGAGCGGATCCGCCAGGTCGCCGACCAGATCGAGCAGATGAACCGCGAAGAAGCCGGCTACTGGCTGGGAATGGCCCTGCACCGCCGCCGCCCCCGCCGGGTCCTGGCTGCCCTGCGACTGCTGCTCACCTCCTGATTCGCCATATATAATGATATGAATCCAAAAGTATTCCGTATCGAGCATTGGAAAGAGCTGATACATGAGCACCTCGAGTTATGGTCCGCTCTGCAGGGGGTTTTTCGAACTGCCCAGGAAAGCGGTCCTTCTTCAGAAACCCTGCCTCAGACTGGCACGAATGGGGTGCTTTTGTGGGTTGCTCAGCTCAAGAGCATGCAAGACGCACAAAATATCCCTTCTTTGATGGATTTGTTTTCTCGCCAGATGCACATTGTTGCCGGCTCTCTCATCGACGGCATCCTTGGAGACGCGTTTTTCCTTGTGTTTCAACAGAAGCCAGAACTCATGAAATCAAAGTTCAGAGGTCTCCCTGATGAAGATGAACCTGAACAAGAGCGAAGAAATGGTTCAAACATGATTCGCTTCGATGAGGTTCTTCGCTTTTCCTCAAGGGAGGAGCTCATCGATTCATTGGCAGAGGGTGTTGCGCGAACCCAGAATCAAGGTAAAATCGAGAAAATTCTCAAGCGCTTCCTCACGGTGAGTGGCTGGAAATCAGAACCCTCAACCTTTGCCGCTGTTCGCGAAATAATGGAGTTGCGACATAAGTCTGCGCACGAGACTGCTCAACTTTCACTTCCCGCCGAAAAGATTGAATCTGTTTTTCTCAACATTCTCCCAGGATTTCTGGACGATATCGAAGAAATACTCGCATCTTGCGGTGTTTTCTCAGATCGAGATGTTGAAGAAGTATTGTAGAGTCATTGATATACACACGAAAGTGAGGCCCCTGTGACCAAATCATCGACCTGCCGACGACTGATCGAAGAGTGGATGCCTATTGCGGAGTTGAGCGAAGAGTCTGTTCGCGAGCGGCGGTCGATGACGGCGCTCCCGCCGACATATTATCTTCATGTGTGGTGGGCGAGGCGGCCGTTGGTGGCGAGTCGGGCGGCGATTCTCGGGGCGTTGCTCCCGGCGGATGCAGATAAGAAGAAGTTCATGCACGTGCTGGGGATTCATGGGGACCCGCTTGCATCGAGGAAGCGGATCAATCAGGCAAAGGCTACTGGAGAAAGGTTTGAAGGGCAGGCATACTCCTACCCTCGCGCGTTCTCTTACTTTCCCACTTGCGATGATTTGAATTGGCTTCACTCTCAGTGCCCTGCCGATCGTCGAAGTATGGTTGACCCCACATCGGGGGGAGGGAGCGTCCCCTTTGAAGGTTTTCGGCTTGGCTTGCACACATATGCGAATGACCTCAATCCTGTTGCATGGCTGATTTTGAAGGCTACTGTAGAATTCCCGGGGCTTCTTGGGAAAACGGTTTTACATCGATATCAGGAACTTGCAGAAGAGTTCGTCAAGCGGCGTGATATGATGCTCGACCCTTTGGTTCCTTCCGAGCCTATTCCGAATTCTATAGTAACAAATTTTCTTTGGGCGAGGACGGTGAAGTGCCCGTATTGCGCGGGGGTTGTGCCGTTGAGTCCGAATTGGCGGTTGAATGGGGATGGGGTCGGGATTCGGTTGGTGCCGGTGACGAGTGATCCCGATGATCGATATATACGGTTTGAAATTGTGAATAAGGTTTCCGAGCATTCGGCGGGGACGGTCAGCGGCGGGGATGGCGAGTGCCCCTTCACGGATTGCCGCCGGGCGATCGACGGGGACGAGATCAAACGGCAGGCCCAGGCGGGCGAGATGGGCGAACAACTCTATGCCATCGTATACAAAGAGCAGAGGGTCGTGGGCCATACGAAGGCCGGGAAGCCCAAGATCAAGAGCGAACGCGGCTATCGGGCGCCTCGGCCCGAAGACGATGTCCGCAAGAAGGTGAAGGCCGCCCTTGACGCCAAGA
>JAKQOH010000228.1 GCA_029565415.1 Candidatus Rifleibacteriota bacterium
CGACGGTGCCGTCACCGAGGGCGTTCAGGCGGGTGCCGGTCGGAACAGGCAGATCGATGCCGGAGTGGAACGAGTGGCCGAACAGGGCGCGCGGGCCGTATTCCGAGCTGGAGCGGGACGGCATCGGCGAGCAGGGGGCAGAGCCGAAGCTGTCCCGCTCCAGCTCGGAATACGGCCCGCGCGCCCTGTTCGGCCACTCGTTCCACTCCGGCATCGATCTGCCTGTTCCGACCGGCACCCGCCTGAACGCCCTCGGTGACGGCACCGTCGTCGCGACCGGGTATGAATCCGGTGGCGGCCGGTTCGTGAAGGTCCGGTATGCCAACGGCTATACGTCGTTCTACTGCCACCTGCAGAGCGTCAGCGTCCGGCAGGGCCAGAGCGTCCGCAACGGCCAGGAGATCGCCCGCTCCGACAACACCGGCCAGTGGACGACCGGCGCTCACCTGCACATGGCGATGTACAACAAGAGCGGAGCTTCGGTGAATCCCCGCTCCGTTCCCGGCATCAAACTTCCCCCCAAGTGAGCAAGGAAATGATGAGAAACATTCTGTTCGGTTCGTTGTTCGCGGTTGCCCTCTCGTTCTCCGGTGCCGTTTCTGCCGCCCCCTTCACGACCGTCATGGTCAACGGCATGCAGTATGAAGCGACGCTCGCCTCTTCCGCCGTCGCCCCCAAAGACCTCTGCTCGATCCCCTACGGAACCGCCGATGCGAATGTCGGCGGTGACGCGCAGGACCTCGAGCACCGCACGGAAGGCGCTCCCACGGCGTTTCGCGCGATGCCCGACGGCTCGATCTGGGTGCTCGATACGGTGAATCAGGCGGCCAAACAGTTCGGCGCCGACGGCAGCTTCATCAAGGCCTTCAAATTCCCGGGAAGCGGGGCCGCGACGTTCGTACACATGCGCGACTTCGCGATCATCCCGACCGGCGGCTTCTACTTCTACAACTCTACTGAAGGCGTCGTGGAGCGGGTCGACGAAAAAGGCGTGTCGGCCGTCCAGGTCGAAGGACTGCCCGACTCGTTCGAGATCGGCGCCGACAGCAAGGGAAACCTGCTCGTGGTGAATCCGGTCATGCAGAGCCTTCTCCGCTTCAACCCCGCGGGCGAACTGATCGAGAAATACGACGGCCAGACCCACCTGTCCGCGATCGTCGACAAGGATGACAAGCCCCTGGGCGTCAAGTTCGATGATGGAATGGCCGAGCTGTTCCGCGCCGATACCGCCTCGCCCGTTGCCGAAGTTTCGATCGCCCGGTTCCCGCTCGAACTGCCGAAGGAGCGCAAGGCGCATTACGTTTCGGCGAAGCTGATCGGTGCCGATGCGAAGGCGAACGTCTACCTCGAACTGATCGCCTGCGACGACAATGGCGTCGTCCACCAGCACCGCGTTCTCCGCCTCTCCGGCGAGGGCAAGACGCTGGGCCAGGCCGATCTGCTCGTGATCCCGTTCCTCGCCCCCGACATGGTGCGCCACACGACCGCGACTCCCGACGGAAAAATTCTCGGATTCCGCAGCGACACCAAGTCCTGGATCCCGATCACCTACGACATCCCCTGACCTCCTGACCAGATCCGCCTATGAACATGCGAACACCCCGGAACGATCGTTTCGGGGTGTTTTTTCTGAAAATTCGCAAAACCGATCGACGGTCGCTCCGTAGTATTCAAGAACTCTCCCGCTCCGGAAACGGATCTGATATAGTAATGAGTATATATTATCTGCGAGGTGCAGCATGAACAGGAATGGATATGGAATCCTTCTCTCGGCGGCGCTGCTGCTGTCGACGCCGTGGTTGGGGGCCGAAACCCCTTTCACCGGTACCCCCGAACAGGTCCAGGATGACGGCCAGACCGTCAAGATCAATGGGGTCGTCGTCCCGGCGAACGCGGGCAGCGGCGAAGGCGGTGGTTCGTATACCGTCAAGTCCGGCGACTCCCTCTGGGCAATCGCTGCGAAACTGCTCGGCAACGGCAACAAATACATGGAGATCGTCAATCTCAATGTCGGCCGGTACCCCTCGCTGCGGAACAATCCCGGCCTCATCCATGCCGGCTGGAAACTGACGCTTCCCGGCGGTTCGAACTCCTCGACCCCGGCCACGAATACGCCCGGAACCGTCGTCGTGAGCGGCAAACTCAACGTTCGCAGCGGCCCCTGGGGCGGCATCATCGGCAGCCTCAACAACGGCGACAAGGTCACCGTGATCGGCTCCAGCGGCGACTGGTATAAGATCCAGTATGGATCGAAAACCGCCTACGTCCATGCCAATTATGTTTCGACCCCGAACAAGGCAGCCGGGAAAACCCCGGTCACCGGCGGCTCCAGCCCCACCACCTCCGGCGGCACCGGCAGCTTCGGCGCGGCCCCCTGTTCCCCCATGCCCTCCCGCTCCTCCTCGGAATACGGCCCCCGCGATCTGTTTGGACATAGCTTCCACTATGGCATCGACCTGCCCGTGCCGACCGGCACGCGCCTGAACGCGATCGGTGACGGCGTCGTCGTCTCGGCCGGCTACGAATCCGGCGGCGGCCGGTATGTGAAGGTGCGGTATGACAATGGCTATGAATCCTTCATGTGTCACCTCCAGGGCTACTCGGTCTCGGCCGGACAGCGCGTCAGCAAGGGCCAGGAGATCGCCCGTTCCGACAACACCGGCCAGTGGACCACCGGTGCCCATCTGCATCTCGCGATGAAAAAGAACGGCTCGTATGTGAACCCCCGCAGCGTCCCCGGTCTTCCGCTGCCCTGACAGGAGGGGTCCTGAGCCCTTCGGTTTCTCTTGCACAAGCAGGCGCCCGGCATCGATCAGGATGCCGGGCGCTTTGTATGATGAACTCCCACGAAGGGAGAGAATACCCGCAACGGGATCAGAAATGGTCGATCGGGGTCTCGCCTTTCTTCGTGGCCGGGCACGCGAAGCTGACGCGGTAGTTCCCGTTCCCGGCGTTTGCATCCCCGTCCCAGCGGTCGTGCGCGAAGAACTTCATCTCGATCTCGACCTCGCCGAACTGCGGATAATACGGAGCGTTCCGGAACAACAGATAATCCACAGCTTCGTCACGGGCCAGGCTGCGCAATCCTCGCGCGCCTTCCGTCACCCGCGTCGGATGGAACGAGAGGATCCGGATGCGCTGATGCCGGTTCTCGAGCTCGGCCGGCAGCGTGACGAACTCGCGCTGCGTGCCGTTCACCGACAGATACAGGTTCACCGGCCCTTCCTGCGTGAGATACCCGTAATAATCGATCGTCAGGGCAAACTCTCCCGGCCGGCGAAGCCATTCCAGGCTCACGGTGACTTCCCCGTCCCGGTCCGTGATGGTCCGGCTCCGATGGGCCAGCGGCTGCTCGTCGTCACCGGTCTCATCCGTCGTCAGGGAGGCGAACGACGCCGCCGTGGTCAGAAAAAGCGTGATCAGCAGGGCTATCAGAAGGAAAAAACGCTGTTTGTTCGATGATTTCATGGTTTCACCTCGGAACACCCGTTCCTGTATGATGTTGCGCCCGGAAGAGAACGTGATCCAGAAGCGCGTCCTGCATACTGCATATCTCGTGCCAGCATCGAAAGGGCACGCGATAGCCGACGCAAAACATCTGCTCGCAGCTCTGTGGAGCGGTTCGGGGCGGTGAGGCGAAACCCGGTGTCCTGTTCAGACAGGCCAGATCAAACATTGAACAGTCACGCCGGATAACCGGCAGAAAAATGGGTAAAAATTGGCTATCAGGGTTTCGGAAAAACCGTCACCAGGTGGTGTAGGCCGTACCGTCGAATGCCGTGCCCGTTGCGAGGGAGTGGATGTCGAACACGTTCACGCCATCCGTCGTGACGGCATCCAGGGGATCGGAGGTCGACCTCGTCCCCCACTCGGCCCGTCCGGTCATCGGATCGAGCGGAAGCCGCCGCAGGATCCGCCTCTCGACCAGATCTTCGAGTCGGGTTGGGTACAGCGATTCTTCCGGGGCCAGGGCATTCTGCGCCTGCGCCTTCTCGTGATACCGGTCGATCCCCTGGCGCAGCTCGCGCAGCCGCTCCCGAAGCAGTTCTTCCTTTTTGCCCTGGATGAAGTTCCGTGAAAGTGGCAGCGCCGTTCCGGCGAGCACGCCGATGATGATCGTGCAAACCATCAGCTCGATCAGCGTCAGACCGGCCCGGGAATCAGTATTCCGCATACGGCCTTCCCCGGCTGTCGGGCGTCTGGTCGGGAGCGGTTCCGGATTCATTCGCCAGCGACACCCTGCCTGTTCCGGCGTCGTAGGCGAGCCGCCCGGCTGCCCGGCTTCCCTTCCAGGTCAGAACGGGTTTCGGAAGATACGCCGGGGAAAGCGCTTCGAGCGTCTCGGGGAATCGACCGCCGTTGTCGAGCGCATGCTGGTGCAGCGCCGTGCGGAGGTGGTCGAGCTGGACCATCACGGCCGCGTCGCGGGACCGGTCAAAGGCGATATTGTGGCGGCGACCGGCAATGCCGATCAGAAGACCGAGAATCGAGATGACGACGAGCAGCTCGATCAGCGTGAAACCGTGGCGCTTCATTCCATCGAGCCTCCCGACGCGGTGCCATAGGAAAAGATATCGCGGGTCGGCAGATCGATCCGGTCGACGCGGCTGTTTCCGACCGGCAGCGGCGGCAGCTCGGTGACCTCGGGAATGGGCCGTTTCAGCAGCGTCAGGATTGCCCGGCACTCGGCCCGAGCCGGTTCGAATACCTCCGGCCGGTCCCAGGTCGGACGGGAGAAGAAGACGAGGAGCCGTTCGAGATGGCCGGCGATCCGCGATTCCCGTGCGGCATTCGGAAGGGATTCGGGGCGCAGCTCGCGCACCTCTTCGAGGCCGGCCAGTTCCTGGCGCACGGCCGAGCGGACGATCGGATACGTGGTCTGAAGCTTTCGCAGCTCGTTCAAGACGCGGGTGATACGTTTTGGCGGGAGGGGCCGGCGGGCCGTCACGGGCTCGGGCTCCCTGATCTCGATGCCCGACAACGCATACGAGGTGATGGCCTGCTGGCCGAACTCGTAGGTGATGGTCAGCAACAACAGCACGAGCAGCCATTTGAAGGCCCACACCTCGTCGCGGTGCTGGGTGACCGTGTCGATGACGTCGGAGCGCAGTTTGGGCGGCAGGGTCGTCTGGGATGCGTTCATGGCTGCACCAGCTCCATCAGCGAGATCGCGAAGGTTCCCCGCTCGGTCGCGGAAACCTCGGTGATCAGTAGCGGCATGGGGATGGCCCTCACCGCCTGGAGGAAGGATCGGATACCGATATAATCGGCGCGCAGATCGAACCGGATCATGACCCGTGGCGGCAGCGGCGTGTCCGTCGAGCGGTCGGTTTCGTAGCGCACCGTCGAAAGCTCGATGCCGAGCTGGGAAGCCGTTTCCGCAATGCGATCGATCAGGGTGGGCAGCGCGTGTTCCGGCGGCAGCCAGGCATCGAGAGCCCGGCTGTCGCTTGAAAGCTTCGCGTGGCGCTCGGTGAGCAGGCGGTCCTGGCTGCGCTGCTCGAGCGCTTCCGATGCGGTTTTCAGACTCGCGTCGAACGAGGCTTCGGTGATGGCGAGATTCTCGAATTGGGGCACGAGAACGAACCCCGGGGCGAGATACATGATCAGCGTGATGATGAAGGGCAGCGGCGCCTTGGCCTTCAATTTCTGGATTTCGGTCGGGTTCATCATGGCCGGGCGGCCTCCTTGCCGGATGTCGGCAGATAATCGACGTCCATGTTGAACGAGACCCCCTGCTCCTGCGGGTTCGACAGGGCCGCATGCCTCGTCAGGCGGGGATTCGCGAACTGATCGAGCGTGTACAGCGAGCGCAGAAGGCCCGTCACATCCTCGAGCGAGCGGGCGTTTCCCTCGAGGGTGATGCGCAGCACCGTTTTGGGCAGGATGCGAATGCGCGTCAGGCGGATCCCCGGGGGGAGGATCGTTTCGATCGTCTTGTACAGGTCGTTCCAGGAGAATTTGAGGGTCTCGATCGTGTGGTGATACGTGAGCAGCCGCGTCTTCATCGTGGCCAGCTCGTCCCCGTCGGGCCGTGACTCGGCAAGCTTCTTCTGGAACGCCGCCGTCGCCTTTTCGAGATCGGTTGACGCCGCGTCGAGCCGCGCGATCACGTGGCCAGCCGCGAAAAACCGGTAGCCCATGTAGCAGGTCATGAGCGTGGGAACGGTGTAGAGCAGGACGATGATCGTGCGGAACATGAAGCTGCTGCCGGAGCGGTATTTCACGGTCGGCACGAAGTTGAGCAGGTGTCTCATCGCGTCTTCACCTCACTCCATCAGCAGGCCGAGGCACGGGGCGAACCGGGGCCCCTCCCCGACCAGCGGCAGGCTGCCGCCGTCGAACCCGGGAAGCATCACGAGCGGGTTGAACCGTTCGCACGGGGTGCCGGCATACGCCGAGAGAAACTCGGGAAGTCCCTGGAACAGGCTCGAGCCGCCGGTCAGGTACACCCGCGGCAGCTTCTGGATCTTGAACTTCTCCTGGTAGAACCGGATCGTCACGTTCAGCTCGCGGAGCCAGTTCCCGAAGATCCGGGTGAGTTCGTGGCGCCGGGGAATGGCTGCGAGAAGTCCCGGGGTGTCCGTGGGAAACAGCAGCCCGTTCTTTTTATATTCATCGATATTTCCAGCTTGGTCGGGGTGGAGGTCGGCGCAGTGGCGGGAAAACTCGGACCCGGCCGATTCGATGACGCGCTCGTACCGGAGGATGCCGTCGTCGAAACACTTGACGACGGTCGTTTCATGGCCGATGTGGAACAGCATCAGATGGCGGTCGATCGCGTTTTCGGGCCGCAGCGCCTCGAGAAGGTTGTATACCCCGAGCGAGGAGGTGTCGAAGGCCATCAGCTGGATCCGCATGTTGGCCAGGCACTGGGAAACCGCATCGAGGATGTCGCGCCGCACCATCCCGACGAGGTAACGGCAGCGTTTCCCGTCAGGGGTGTCGGTGACGGAGAGAAGCTGGTGATCGATCTCGACCTCCATGCCGGCGGGAACCTGGAGATCGCGTTTCATCCGCCATCGAAGGAACTCGGCCGAGTCCGCCTCGCCGGATTTCAGCGTCAGATCATGGAGATGAAGCTTCACCCACCGGTCGGGCAGGCCCACGATGCAGCCCTGGCGACTGCCGCGCAAGCCTGCGAACACCCGACGGAGCAGTGCCTCGAAGCCGGCGAAGTTCGTGATCGAGGGGTTGGTGAAGCCGCCGCCGATCATCCCCTCCGGAACGGGCTCGCTGACGAGAGCCGCCGGCTTGTATCCGACGTTGCCGTTCACGTGATCGAGGCAGATTCCTTTGATTGCCGATGTTCCGATGTCGATCGCCACGTATTCCGTGAACAGTCTCATACCAGCTTCCCTTCCTCGAAGGTCACGCGGTTCATCTCCTCGAACGTTGTCTCCCCGGCGGCAACCCGGCGCCAACCGGCCTGCCGGAGGGGGATCATTCCCTGCTCGATGCCGGCTTTCCGGATCAACAGGGGGGACTGCTTTTCCAGGATCATCTGCTTGATGCGCGGCGTCATTTCGAGCACCTCGAAGATGCCGAACCGGCCCTGGTAGCCCGTCTTATGGCAGAACCGGCAACCCGCCCCGCGCTTGAATGCGATCTGCGCATGCTCCTCGAAATCGACCGTCAGGCGCTTCACCTCGTCGGTGATGGTTGTATCGTCGGCTATACAGTTGGGACAGATCCGTCGGATCAGGCGCTGGGAGAGGATCAGGTTGAACGAACTGACGAACTCGTACGGGTCGATGCCCATGTTGGACAAGCGCGCGATCGCGTCGATGACGTTGTTCGCATGGATGGAGCTCATCACGAGATGGCCCGTCAGGGCGGCGTTGACGGCGATCTGGGCCGTTTCGGGATCCCGGATCTCACCGACCATGATCGCATCCGGATCCTGGCGGACAATGGAGCGGAGGCCGGAGCCGAACGTCAGGCCCTTCTTTTCGTTGACGGCGATCTGGACGATATCCGGGAGCTGATACTCGACGGGATCCTCGATCGTGATGAACTTGTCTTCGGGCGTTTTGACATACTTGATCGCGGAGTACAGCGTCGTCGTCTTCCCCGAGCCGGTGGGGCCCGCGACCAGGATCATCCCGTAGGGCTTGAGGACGTTGCGCTGGAACGCCACGAGATCGGTTCCGTCGAGGCCGAGGCGGCGGATGTCGAGACCGAGCGCGGATTTGTCGAGAATGCGCAGAACCACGGTTTCCCCGAAAATCGAGGGAAGCACCGAGACGCGGAAGTCGACGGCGCGCTCGTCGATGCGCAGTTTGAACCGGCCATCCTGGGGAATGCGCTTCTCGGCGATGTCGAGCTGGGCCATGACCTTGAGCCGGGAAATGATCGGGGCTCGCTGACGGGGCTCGACATCCGAAAGGATCTCGAACAGCACGCCGTCGATGCGGTATTTCACTTTCAATTGCGATTCATATACTTCAAAATGGATGTCGCTCGCCCGCTTTCTGACGGCCTTGAGAAGGATCGCATCGACGAGCCGCACGATCGGGGCTTCCTGGTTGAGATCCTGGCTGACGGCGATGCCGGGCGCCGACTCCTCGGCGTTTTCCTCGTCGACGACGAGCTCGAGGGGCTGGATGTTCTCGAGGTCGGCGAACACCATCTTCGAGTCGAGGCTGGTCTCGATCATGAGGGAGAGCTGCTTCTGGATCGCGTGCATGGCCGCGACCTTGGGAACGATCGGCAGACCAAGCTTGACTTCGAGCTCCTCGATCGCGTCGACGTTGCCCGGGTCGGCCATGATCAGCGTGATCTCCTTCTCCGAGCGGGTATCGGGGATGAACGAGAAGGTGCGCATCAGGGCGACGTCGACGCTGTTGAACAGGGCGTCGTCGATTTTATAGTTGGTGAGATCGACGTATTCGAGGCCGAGTTCGCGGGCAACGGCCTGGGCGTGCTGCTCCTCGGTAATGACCTTGCGCTCGACCAGCAGCCGGCCGAGGTTCGCCGGCACCCCGCCGAACTCGTTCTCGAGCGACTGTATCTGCTCGAACGTGATCAGATGCATATCCAGCAGGATTTCGAACAGCGGCTTCTTCCGGAACGAGGCGACGAACGCCCGGTGCAGGGCCTTCGAATCGAGGCCGGACTCGGCGGCCACGAGGTCGGAAAACGGCTTCGACTCGTTCTTTGCGCGGTCGGCAAGCTTCGTGAGGGCGGCTTCCGGCAGGAGCCGGTTATCCGCGAGGAACTGCCTGAGTTGGTCCATGAACGGATCTCCCGTCATCACCGGATATTGGTTGCCGCGGTCAGAACTGGCAGCAGCAGGGCTATGATCACCGAACCGACCACGACCGCCATGAAGAGAAACAGAAGAGGTTCGATCAGCGAGGTGAGGGTCGAGGTGAGCCCGTCGATTTCCTCGTCGTAATGATCCGCGAGGCCGTTGAGCATCTCGCCCAGATTCCCTGACTCCTCGCCCACGCGCACGATGCGGGGCACCATCCGGGGAACCCCGGCGACCGAGCGGATGGCCCGGGCGAAACTCTCGCCCCGCTCAATAGCGTCAGGTATAATTGCGAGGCGTGCCGCGACAGCCCGGTTCTCGAGACTGTCGAGAACGACCGACATGCTCTGGAGAAGCGGAATTCCGCCGTCGACCATCGTGGCCAGGGTCCGGGCGAACTGGCTGAACGCGAACTTCTCTTCGAGAGACCCGATGAGAGGGAGCGCCAGCTTCGCGCGATCGATCGTGGCGCGCCCGTCAAGCCGCGACGCATACCGGCCGAACGCGAAGGCAAGGCCGGCGAACGCCAGCATCACGAACCAGAACCATCGCGCCAACAGCTCCGAGGCCCCGAGAACGAACTGGGTGAACACGGGAAGGGGCGCGTCCATGTTCCGGAACAGATCCGTGAACTCGGGAACGACTTTCACCATCATGAACATCACGGCCACGATCGAGAGCAGAAGCAGGATCGTTGGATACACGAGGGCCGATACGAGCTTGCGACGGACGGCGATGATCCCGGCGTAATAGGAGGTGATGCGGCCGAGCACGTTCTCGAGGGCGCCGGCCGTGACCCCGGCAACGACGGTGCGAACGAATATTTCGGGAAAGACATGGGGATGACGGGCAAGGGCCTGGCTGAACGAGACGCCTTCCTCGACGTCCCGGCTCACGGCTTTCAAGGCGTTCGGCAGAGGGCCATCCGGCGCGTCCTCCACCAGAAGATCCAGGGCTTCCTTGAGGGGGAGCCCGGATTTGATGAGGGTGCGAAGCAGACGGGTGAACTCCATCAGTTCGCCGATCCCGACGCCCCGGCGCAGCCGGAGAAGATCGCAGAGCCGCTCGTAAAGGGTGCGCGGAACCGGGTCGATCCGGAGGACATAACACCCGTGGTCGGTCAGGGCCGTGCGAAGCTCCTCGACCGACGCGGTTTCCCGGACAAACTCCTGCATGCGGCCCTTTTCATCGGCATACCGCACCTTCACGCACTGCATCGAAACCTCCGGCGACCGTCAGTATCCGAGATTCAACCGGTTGATCAGCATGGCCGGGTATTCCCGGAGTCGCATCTTTTCCTGACAGGTGGCGATCTTATAATAGACCCGACGGCTCCGGATGACAATGATATTCTCCCCGATATCGATATCCATGAAGGCCGCGCGGGGATCTCCATCACGAGGCTGGCCGACCGATCCGGGATTGACGAGCCAGGTACGGTTTTCTCGTATATCGATCCGTATATCCTGGTCCGGGATGACCGGCTCTTCGATGTACCGGTCCGCGTCACGATCGTGCATGAAGAAGGCGGGAAGGTGCGTGTGGCCGAAAAAGGCAATTTTCATACCGCTTCCGGGCATGTTCGAGAGGGACGGGATCGCCAGTTCCAGGGAAAGCAGGTATTCGTCGGGATCCAGAGGGCTGCCGTGCACGAGCGCCATGCCGCGTCCGAGATCGAGCTGTTTCGGGAGACGGGAAAGCCATGCAGCGGCTTCCGGCTCGATCGATTCGATGTTTTTCCGGACGGCGGCGATCGCGTGCGGGTTGAATGCCAGGGGCGGAACGAGGCGGGCTACGACGGCATCATGGTTTCCGAGGACGATCCGGGCATTGGGCAGATTCCGGAAAAACCCGACGCATTCGGACGGATTCGGGCCGTAACCGGTGATGTCGCCGGTACACCAGACCTCGTCGAACCGCTCGACCGGTGCAGCCTCGAGAACGGCCTCAAGGGCCTCGAGGTTCGAATGGATGTCGGAAACCAGCAGGACGCGCATGTACAATTCCCCCTGTCGCGTTCCCCTATCGGAACGATGCGGGGATCACCTGAGTGAAAAAACCGGAGTTCGGAAAACGAACCCCGGTTTCGGATGGCAAGGAGGTTCAGTTGATGAAATGCTCGTTCAGCTCGGCCTGCTTCTTGGTGAGTTCGAGGATCCACTGCTGGTCCTGGTCGATCAGCACTTCCTCGACGCTGCCGAACCATTCGCGGGCCTGCGTCTTGTCCTCGAGGCGGCGGTACAGCTCGCCGACGAGATACGTCACGACCGGCACGTTGTCGGGATTCGAAACCGTCGAACGTTCGACCGAGAACCGAAGGAACTTCACGGCAAGTTGCTGCATCTCGATCTCCGCTTTGCGGTTCTCGGATTTGCGGCACACCCAGGAGCCGCGCAGATACAGGTTCCCGATGAGATACGGATTCCGCTTCTGGTCCTCATACAGTTTGCCCGCGAGGTAATACGCCTGCGCGAGACGGGGAAGCTTCTTCATGACCGGCTGCTCGAGGATTTCGCGAATGCGGTGTGCCGTGACGGGATCAGCTTCCGAAGGGGACTGGTAATCGTCGGGGTACCCGCAGAATCCGCACGTGGGACAGGCGACGAGAAAATACTCGAGCGGGTCATCCCCGAGATAATGGGGGAAAAAATCGGAATCCTGGCCCTGGTGACTCACCGACTCGACGATATCGGCGTCGAACTCGGATTTGCACGTGGGACAGGCGAAATGCTGTCTTGCAAGTCGGGTCAACGGACGTTTCTCCGGAGCAGAATATGGGGCCGTCGCGTCGCTGCCGGCTCCACCGCGAGTATATGCCTGCGAATGAACCATGTCAACCTCACCACTCCGCTTCAGTAAGGGATCGAGGAGATCGATCCCATGGCCCAGGGAGGCCAGAATTTGAACTCGGCGCGCCCTTTGATCTTGTCGATGTCGAGAAAGCCCCAGGCACGGCTGTCATGGGAGTTGTTGCGGTTGTCGCCCATCACGCACACCTTTCCGTTCGGCACCCGAAGCGGTCCATACGAACCGAACACGTATTCCCGCACGAACGGCTCCGAGATGCGCACGCCGTTGCGGTACAGATACCCGTCGCGCACCTCGAGCAGATCGCCCGGCCCGCCCACCACCCGCTTGATGAAATCCTTCTTCGGATCCAGGGGGAAGGGAAACACGACGACTTCGCCGAGCGATGGCTGCCGCAGCCGGTAGATCAGCTTGTTGACGAGAATCTTTTCGTGCGAAGAGAGCTGCGGCTCCATGCAGGCGCCTTCGATGACGAATCCCTGCAGAAAATACGTCTGCAGGATCACGAAAAATATCAGTGCCTTGACGAAATCCTTGAACCACTCGCGAACAGCTTCCCTGTATTCGCCCATCATGGAACGGCTCCTGTTGCGACCGGACAGATCAGACCCGAACGTCCCCTTCCGGGCTCGGGATGGCACCCGTGAAGAACGCGGGGACGCTCGTACCTTTTCGGACGCTTCCCAGGATTTCTTTATGATATTTCGACGGGAATCTTTCTCGGGGTCACCGGACCGCGCCGGCTTCGGGGGATTCGCGCTCGAGGAGTTTCAGATCATGGTACAACGCCGAAAGGAAGCTGCCCACGTCGGTCACGATGCCGATCGTCTGGTGCGAGCCGCGGTCGGCCAGTTTCGTCACGACGGCCGGATTGATGTCGACGCAGATCGTCTTGACCCAGCCGGGAAGCATGTTCCCGACACCGATGCCGTGCAGCATCGTCGAGAGGATCAGCATGATCGTGCAGCCCTGCATCAACCCGAAATACGCTTTCTGGGCCTCGACCATATCGGTGTACACCTCGGGAAGGGGGCCGTCGTCGCGGATGCTGCCCGCAAGAGCGAAGGGGACGTTGCGCTTCACGCATTCATAAAAGACGCCCTGGGTGAGAACCCCCTGCTCGACGGCTTGGCGGATCGAACCGCACCGGAAGATCGTGTTGATGGCCCGGAGATGATTGCGATGACCGTCCTCGACCGGTTCGCCGCTCTCGATATCGATGCCAAGCGAGGTGCGGTACAGGTTCTGTTCGATGTCATGGACGGCTGAGGCATTGCCCGAGAGCAGGAAGTCGACATACCCCTCGCGGATCATCTTCGCGAGAAACTCTGCGCCGCCGGTGTGTACGACGACCGGGCCGAGGGTGATGCCGAGACGGCCGCCGCTGCGGCGCTTCTCGAGGATCAGGTGCGCGATCTTGCGGACGGCGATCTTCACGCGGCGTTCCGAACTGACCTCGCTGTTCATGAACGCGAACTCCTCGCGGTCACGCTCCTTTGACTCGGGTCTGATGCGGATACCGCGGATACCGCAGGCGACCAGGTCCCCGGCTTTCACGTCTCTGGGCTTGCGACAGACGACGTTCCAGCCGTTCCCCTCACGAGCGCAGACGAGAATGGCATCCATGCGCTGGTCGGTGGCCTTGTACCAGACCCCGTCGAGACGGATTTCGGTCAGATGGTTCGTGGTCGCATAAAAATGCTCGGGAACCACCCAGTTTTTCGGTGCCGGCTCGAGGAGGGCATTCTCTTCGACCACCGGCTGACAGCCGTGCCCGTGAAGCCCCTCGCAGAGGCGCAGAAGCTCGGCATCGGACCGGGCGAAGATCGTGAACCGGGCGCGGGAAGGCTGTTCATGGGATTTTCCGACGACGAACTCGTGGATTTCATACTCGCCGTCGTTCTTGATGATGAGATCCATGCAGGCAGACATGATGCCTGAATCGATCAGATGGCCTTCGACATGGAGTTCGCGGGAAAACGTGTATCCGGGACGGGGGGAGCTCATGGATGGTTCCTTTCGAGGCCAGGTTTCTACAGGCTGTCTACGATGAAAAAAGCCGGAACGTCAACCCTTCCGGCTTGGGATCTTTACGACAGAGGTGCTGCTATATCACGGATTTGCCTGCTTCTCAGACATCAGCTGATCGCGCCGTTCGACCAGATCGCTTCGCTTCCAGATGAGTTCACGCATCCGCTCTTTGCACTCGTCGATATCGTATTCGTTCCCGCCGGATGCCTTGAGCTGCTTGATCTGGTCACTGAGCCGCTTGATGTCTTTCGAGAGACTCTTGATCTGCTCATTAAGCGCCTTGATCTCCGCATCGTTCGAGCTGCTCGCAAAGAGCGGGGCCGAAAACACGGAAAAAACGAACATCAGAAGAACTGAGAAGATCGCCACAGAAATACCACGGAACGCATGCTTGTTCACGTTGGAATCCCTCCCGTTTTCGTATGATCTGATAGGATCCTGTTCTCTAGATTCTACTGAAAGATGGAAAAACGTCAATGCGTCCGTACCCCGCCCGTCAGGACTCCACGGCGGCACGTTTTCGACGGCGTGGAACCTTGCGACCGTCCTGGTGAGCGGTTGTTTCAGAGGGAAGATCCCCTTCCGGGAAGGTCAGCAGTTCTTCGACGGTGAATCCCTCGATACCGAGTCCCCAGCGGTGGAACATGTGTTCGACATGCTCCCGGGAACGGGTTTTTCCGTACATCCCGGCCAGTTGTCGCTGACGCTGGACTTCATACAAGGTCACGGCCGTCGCAACGGAAACGTTGAGACTCTGTACGAGACCGTACATCGGGAGAAAGATGTTCTCGTCGGCAAGCTCGAGAAGCTCGTCGGTACAGCCGCGATGCTCGTTTCCCATCACGATGACCCAGGGCTTCGTCCAGTCGGGGGTGCGGAAATCGACGGCGTCGTGTGCCAGATGGGTGGCTGCGATGCGGAATCCGGCGGTTTTGAGGCCCCTGAGTTCGCCAAGGAAATCCGGACAATCCTCCAACGCGACCCACCGCTCGGAACCACGGGTGACCTCGGGATTCACCCATTTGGCCTCGGGATCGGGCCGCCAGATGACCCGGTCGATGCCGACCGCGTCTGAACTGCGCAGGATCGCGCTGACATTGTGCGGATCGTGTACCCCGTCGAGAGCGACGATGATGTCGGTCTGGCGGTTGTGAAGCGAGGTGGCGAGGCGGTGGATACGGCGCGGACTGGGCATGTTCATCCTCGTGGAATCGGTGAAGTGGCCGACGCGGCTTGGGCCTGCGCCGGATGGATCGTTGCCTTGGTCAGGACGAAGCCGGGCTCGACGGTGAGTTCCCGGAGACGGAGATTGAGCCATGTTTTTCTGGCATCGAACACGGGATTGATGCGGGAGAACATCGCCCGGATCGCCGTGGCCGGAAGAGGCACCCCGTTGATGTCGAGTCGGCGGCAGTCGAAGGCGATGCGATCGGTCTGAACCAGCGTCGGTTTGCCGGAGACCCGGAATCGTGCCACGAGGATTCCTTTCCGGAGGTTGCCCGTCAGCAGCGTCTCTTGGGGGGCAAGCCGAAGGGCAAGTTGCGACAGTCGCCGGGCTTTGGCGAAGAATCCGAACACTTTTAGGATGTCATCGGAGGAGACGAACGTCTCGAGATCGACTCGATCCGCCGCGAGAAACCGCAGGTGTCCGGCATCCAGGGCAGCCGCATCGATCCGCACGTCGGGAAACGCGAATTCGGCATGGTCGATCGTCAGGTTGTAGTATCGGACCTTCGAACAATGAACCCGCAGCAGACGGTATGCGCCTGAAGCCGTTGCGTCGGGCTCGGCCTCGATGGTCAGCGATGCGGGCCTCGGGGTGATCTCGGCCATCGCCCGCACCTGGTCGGGGGCATACCCGAGTACGTCGAACAGCCGTGTCGCACGGAACTCGGCAGGATCGGCAAAAGCCGCCGTGAACGCCGTATGAAGCAGGTGCTCGGTCCCGCTTCCCGGGCTGGCTGGTCCGGGATGTGGAAAAAGCAGGAGAAAAAGAGCAATAGAAGACAATATATAATATATGCGAAGATGTATCATTGGTATGGTGGTTCTCGCCTTCGCGTCATGCGTTTCCATGCGGCGGGGGTATCCTATCACGGAACGGCCTTTCCGCGGAGGGAGGCGGCGATCAGGCACGCGGTTTTCAACGGGATGCCTGCCCGGCCGGCGAGCTCTTCCGGTGTCGCTTCCGAGGCCCGCAGCACCGAGCCGTAGGCATCGATGACCTTGCGCAGCGTCTTCTCACCGACTCCGGGCAGGTTCATCAGGGCCGAGCGCATGGTCGTGCGGCCATGCACCTTCTTCTGGAAGGCGTTCGCGAACCGGTGCGCTTCGTTCCGCAGCCTGACCAGGAGGCGAAGCGCCGACGATGTGTGCGGTAGCCGCACGGGCTCGCCTTCATGCGGGACCAGCAGCTCCTCTTTCTTGGCGAGCCCCCACACGTCGCGGTCGATTCCCAACTCGTCGAGCACGGCGCGGGCCGAGCGTACCTGCGTGATGCCCCCGTCGACGACAAACAGGTCGCACAGCGGGCTTCCCTCTTCGAGCCGGCGCGTGAACCGGCGCCGGGTGACCTCCCCGATCGATGCCGGGTCGTCCCCGCCGGAAGCGGTTTTGATGTGATACAAGCGGTACTCGCTCTTTTTGGGAACCCCGTTGATAGCCGTGACAAGGGATGCAACCGGATCGACCCCGCTCACATGGGAGATATCGACACATTCGATCCGGCGCGGAGTTCGGTGCAGGGACAGCAGCCGCTCGAGTTCGAGCACCCCGTCGGCCACTCTCCCCTCGCCCTCCGCCCGGAGATTTTTCATCAGTTCGAGCGCGTTCTGATTGGCGAGGGCAAGCAGTTTTTTGAAGCGCCCGCGGCGTGGGGTCGCGATCCGCACGACATGACCGCTCCGCTTCTCGAGCATCTCGCGCAGCGCGTTGAGCGGCAGCGGGCAGAGCGAAGTCAGAATGCGGTGAGGAATCAGGTTCGCGTCGTAGAACCGGGACATCAGGGTTCCGAGAAGCTCGCCCGTGTTGGAACGGGGCTCTCGTTCCGTCTCGATCGTGCGTCGGCCGAGCAGCTTGCCGTCGCGGATGAAAAACACCGAGGCGATGAACAGGTCGCCGCTTTCAGACAGGCCCCAGATATCCCCGTCGACGGGTTTGAGGAACTCGACCTTCTGCGCCGCCATGAAGGAGGTGAACGCGTCGATCGTGTCGCGGATCTCGGCCGCCTCCTCGAAGCGGAACTCGGCAGCGAGCTCCTCCATCGTGCGGTTCAGGGCGGCGAGATCCGGAGGCTCTTTCCCGGTGAGAACACGCACCGCGCGATCGACGAGGGCCCGGTACTCGTCTGGAGGAATGCGGCCGTAGCAGGCTCCGCGGCAGGCGCCCAGGTCGTGGCGAAGACACTGCTTGCGCGCGGCTGGCCGCTCGGGATCGATCAGTTTTCCGGAAGAACAGAGGCGGAACGTGGTGTTCAGAAATTCGATGATGCGCTTGAGACCATACTCGTCGGTGAAGGGGCCGAAATACAGGTTCCCGTCGTTGAACACCACCCGCCGCACTTTCAGGATCCGGGGGTACGTCTCACTCGTCGTGACCATCAGATACGGGTGGGTCTTGCTGTCTTTCAGGCGAATGTTGTACCAGGGTTTGTGCTTCTTGATCAGGTTGTTTTCGAGAATCAGCGCCTCAGACTCGGTGTCCGTCACGACGAACTCGAGATCCGCAACGGCGGCAACGAGCCGGTTGGTTTTCGCATCCCGGTGGCGGGCGCGGAAATACGACCGGACACGGTTGACGAGCTTGCGCGATTTTCCGACGTAGATGACCTGGCCAGAGGTATTCCTCATGATATAGACGCCAGGCTTTGCCGGAATCTGTCCGAGCAGCCGGTCGAGCTTCTCCCGTTCGATCATGATGCGGCCACCTTCGACATGATCAGGCCTTCCAGAGTTCGCGTTTGCGCAGAGCGACGGCCATACCGGCCAGCATGAACAGTCCGCCGAGCGCGAGAAGCGCGTCGACGCCGATGGTCGCGATCGACAGGTTCGCCGCCAGCATCGCGATGACGCCGCGAACGCCCATCAGAAATGTATATACCGAGCCGTATACACCGAGCTCGGCGACCGGGGCGTAGGCGATGACGAGTTGCATCCAGCAGAGGTCGAACCCGACGTTCATGACGCCGGTGAACGCATAAGGGACGGTGAGATAGAGGGCGGAAGGGGCGAGCAGAAACAGCCAGGGGTTCAGAAGACCGCCGGAAAAACCGAGCAGCAGCCCGCGCTGAGCCCCGTGTTTCGCGATGAACCGGCCGATCACGACATACGCAACCATCTGCACGACGTTGGTCAGGCCGTTCAGATACCCGACGACGGCGTTCGACACCTGCCACCCGGTGACGAGCTTTGTGGGAAGCACGCCGAGCACGAGGAGATTGCCGAACCCGAACAGCATCACCGCGGCGTTCATCCAGAAAAAGCCGGCAGATGCGCGCAGCGTCTGGGTGATCGAGGAGAGCCGGAACACGCCCGTGGCGAACAGGGGGGAAGCGGCGCGCGGCAGCACGCGGTTGAAATTGATCGACGAGATCGAGCCGCACACGCCCGCGATCAGAAACATCAGGGTCTTGTGGCCGGAATCCAGCATCCAGCCGCCCACCGCCGCGCCGATGATCGTCGTCATCGCGATGTAGAAGCGCACATACCCCATCGCATGGCTGCGGCCGGCATCCGAATACAACTCCTTGAGAACCCGGGTGTAGGCACCCATCCCCAGGCTCTCGACGAACTGGCAGACGACATACAGCGCAAGGATCACGGTCGGGTTGTCGGTGAACCCCACGCCGGCGATCAGAAGCCGCGTCAGGGCTGTCGGGACGGTCACGATGTCGAGCGCTTTCCAGCCCGTCATGAGCTTGAGCACCGGAAACCCGAACACGAGCGAGAAATACGGAGCCGCGAGCGCCAGCCCCATTTCGAGGGCGGATGCATCGAGATGCTTCATCAGAACCGGAATGAACGGGTTCATCATGCCGATGAAGATGCCGTAGAAGGCTCCCGAAACCGCGTCTATGGCATACCGTCCACGGTCCGCCTCGGGGATTTTGACCGCGAACGGAATCACCCGCTCCTCCTGTTCAATCCAGGACCGGGGACGTGGACGCTGTGCGCGGGGGAACGACGACCGAAGAGGTGGCGAAAGGAATATCGAGCGATATACTTGCGAGCGGAGCCGGGCCGGAGGCAATGGATAACGCGGGGGAAGCGATCCCCTGGGTGTCGCTCGCTCCGGGAAGCGACGGCGTCATCGTTCCGACGGCTTCGAACCGGTCGGCGGTGAAAAATTTCAGGCGCGGATCGGCGGCCGCAGAGACCCATTTCCCGGTCGCCTTGACCCGTTCGTCAGCAATGCCTGGGGCTTTCACGGCGGAAAGCAGGGTGTAATTCGAGGACAGCGGTATCCGGTCGCCCTCGTCGGTTTTGAGAACCCACCGGCGGAACGCGCGTTTGCGGCCCACGTGATGCTCCTCGATCACGAGATACCCCAGCAGGATCGCCTGTTTCTCTTCGGCGGCCGCGGCGCTTGGAACGATCTCGGCTCCTTTGATGAGCGAGATATCGATGCCGTCGAGCTTCTCGAACGGCCAGGGAGGAACGGCAGAGGCGATCTCGGCGGGAAGCGCGGAAGCGGCCACCGGGGGCAGGATCATCGCGCCGGCTTCGGTGTCCGGCAGCTCGATCGGCGCAGACCCGTCGGGAAGCAAGGGAATCAACCCCGACAGATCATCCGCCGTTGGTCTCTGAAGAGGGGGAATCGAAGGCGTCTCGGGCTCATGAGGAACGAGTGGTGCGGGCTCAGAGCCGGCGAAAGCCGCATCCTCCCCGATCACCGTGATTTCCTGCGCCGAAGATGCCGGCGGGGAGAAGGGCGACGGCTCCTGCGCACGGCAAACGTCCGGCACGCCGCAGAAGGCGTGTGCCAGAAAAACGATGACGGCGAGATTTCGAGGAATGATGCTGCCCACTGTTTTGCTCCCGTTAGCTCTGAGAAGCCGCACTATATCATCTTTTACCCCTCATTTCCAGCCCTTCGGGGCAGGGCGAGCGCGAATCTTCACCAAGCCGGAGGCTTCTGACCGGCTCATGGGGAACCATTGACACCTCCGTGTTTGATTCATAAGATTGAAGTACCTTCTCCCTTCGGATAGGGAATGGGAAACGTCTTGCCGGAGGTGCCGATCATGGGTCATACGATGATGCGAGGAACTCTGTGTGTTGCCCTGCTTCTCGCAGGCGTGTGCACGCCCCTCTTTGCCCAGCAGGTTTCCCCGTTCGGCAGCCGCCCTGTCGAGACCGAGACGGATCGCCCGGCCGCCGTGTCCGGCACGACGTCCACGCCGGCGACCGGCGTTTCCGCGGCTTCGGCCCAGGATGTCGCCTGGGTGCGCCAGGACATGGCCGAAAAGCAGGGAAACACGGTGCTGATCATCAAGGACAACGTCAACATCCGCTCCGGCCCATCGACATCGAACAAGATTCTCCAGATGGCCCCGCTCGGGGCCACATTCGCGCTTCTTGGCACCCAGAACGGATGGTACCGCATTTCCCTGAAGGCGGTCGCTGTCGAACCCACGGCCACGGCTACTCCTGAAGAGATCGAGGCCGCCCAGAACGAGTTCCTCGATGCCTATAAAATCTACACCAAGGCAGCGCTTGCGGGTGGACGCAACGGGACCGCGGCGAAAAAGGCCCTTTCGGCCTTCCAGGCGAAATATGCCGCCTACAAGACGCTCGTGAAGACGAGCACGGCGCTTCGCAGCATCAAATCCGGCCGATCGACCGTCGACAAGGTTGTCATCAGCAAGACCGACTTCACCTCGACCGTTTATTCGAACGGCCGCGTGGTGCGCGTCTTCCCGATCGCCTACGGGGCGAATCCTGACGGCATGAACAAGCAGAAGCAGGGCGATTCGCGCACTCCCGAAGGCACGTTCAAAATCATGAACAAGGCCAAAAATCCCATCTACAAAGGCATCGCCGGCGGCGCACCCAACAATCCGCTCGGCACCCGCTGGATGGGCCTCAACACCTGGAGCGGCAGCATCGGCATGCACGGGACCTCGGCGCCCGGCTCGATCGGCTCGCGCGCTTCTCACGGCTGCGTGCGGATGTACACCGCCGATGCCGAAGAGTTGTTCGACCTCGTGCGCGTCGGAACGCCCGTCATCATCGAACCCGTCAAACAGGACTGAACCGCCGGGAGCCCATCATGAACCGATCGACGGTTGCCGCTCTGGTCATTGCCGCGATGCTGAACGCTTCAACCAGCTTCGCCCAGAATCTCGACGATATCGACGGCATCACCCTGCCGCCGCCGGCATCCCAGAGTATCGTCCCTGACCGGATCAACGAAGGAGCGCGCCTGCTGTCCGAGGGAAAATCGATCGAAGCCGAGGAGCTCCTTCTCGAGGCGCTCACCGCATCCGGCGACTCTGCCGAGGGCTTTTACAACCTCGGTCTCGCCCTCGCATTCAACGGGAAACACGCAGAAGCCCTCGATGCTCAGAGCAAAGCTCTCATCCTGCGGGACGACTTCCCCGAGGCTCGCCTGGCCCAGGGAATCGCCTATCTGACGCTCGGAAAGCCCGAATCGGCTCTCGAAGCGTTCGAAGCCGTGATCGCCCGCACCCCCGACTCCCCGACCGGCCGGGCCGCCCTGTTCGACAAGGGAGCGGCTCTGGGCCGCATGAAACGATATGCCGAAGCCGAACTCGCCCTATCCGAGGCGCTTGCCGCCGATCCCGACGACCCGGCGCCCGCTTTCCAGATCGGCCGGCTCAAGATCGAGCAGCAGAAGTGGAAGGATGCCCTCGGCTGGCTCGAGACCGCCGTCGCGGCCTATCCGCTCGAGGCGAACATGCTGAGCGCCCGCGCCCATCTCCGCCTCGGAAACCGCCCCGAAGCCGGGAAGGCTCTCGATCTCGCTGCGAAAAGCCTCGCGACGGATGGTCAGAATGACGCCACGAAAGCGAAACTGATGGCTGAGATCGAGGCAATGCGCCGGGAAGCAGCGGCCAGCGGCACCGAGTGACAGGGCGTCGCGGCAGACGGACAGATCTGCGCCCGTTCCCTGCCATCACTCCTCCCGGGACCGCCAGGACCACGCCAGCAGCATACTGCCCACGATCGTGAAGGTCACGTAGTCGAGCGGCAGGCCCAGTACCCATTTCTTGTGCCAGGGGATGAAGGCCGGGGAGAACTTTGCCCACCCCCACCCCGGATTGAACAGGAACCAGGCGAAATCCTCGACGATCCAGAACACCATCAGGCTGCCGAGAATGCGGGCTTCCATGCGTGCCGAACAGCGACCCGTCGCGAAGACCGGCCAGTGGAAGACGAGGGCCATGAACGAAAATATCCAGGCATGATATCCCGTCATCGGCCGGCCGCCCCAGAACAGGTCCAGTAGCCAGTGGCTCTCGATGCGCCAGGTCGGAAGTCCGGACGCCCAGCCGTTCGCCCCTTCGATCTGGATCTCGGCCATCCCGAAGAACACCGCCGTGACCGCCACGAACAAGACCCCCGCCAGGGGTTTCAGGGAATGCGGTAGTTCCACGCCCTCTTTCATGAAATTCTGCCCTCATCGCATGCAGTTCTACCCTCATCGCATGCAATTCTACCCTCATCGCATGCAATTCTGCCTTCATCGTTCTGTAGGGGCGGTTCGCGAACCGCCCCTCCGCCTAGCGGATGGGCATTTTCTAATAATAGATATATATGCATGATGATATGCAAGGCCCGGTTCGACCGGAACTACCGTTGTTCGAGAATCGCCGCCAGGAGATCGCGGGCCGCATGGGGTCTGGCAAGCCGCTTCGCCTGATCGCGCATCGAGGCGAGACGGCCCGGGTTGGCGAGAATGGCGCGGATGCGGAACTCGAGAGCTGCCGGGTCGTAGGCTTTCATCGCGGCGCCGTTCTCGAGGAGAAAATCGGCATTCCGTTCTTCCTGGCCGGGAATCGCCGAGACGACGAGCATGGGAAGCCCGACAGCCAGACACTCCGAAGTCGTCAGCCCGCCGGGTTTGGTGATCGCGAGATCGGCACAGGCCATCACCCGCTCGATCGTGCGGGTGAACCCCATCGGGAACAGCCGCCCCGGATGCTTCGCGGCGAGGCTGCGGAGAGAGACGAGAAGCTGCTCGTTCTTCCCAGCCAGGGCGATGATCTGGAACTCCCCGGGGATCGCGAGGAGCCGCTCGGCGAGGCCATCGATCCCGCCGACCCCGAAGCCGCCCGACATCATCAGGAACGTCGTCTTCTTCGGATCGGCCCCGATCTCGGCCGCGCAGGCGGCGCGATCGCGGGTTTCGGCGAACACCGGCATGATCGGAATCCCCGTGGCCCGGATCGTCTCACGCGGGATTCCCCGGTCGGCGAGTTTGAACGCGACTTCTTCCGTCGCCGCGAAATATCCGGTCATCCCCTCGTGCAGCCACATCGTGTGGATGTCGAAATCGGTCACCTGGACAAACGTCG
Organism: Candidatus Rifleibacteriota bacterium; assembly: GCA_029565415.1. The sequence continues at coordinate 23,634 of JAKQOH010000228.1, forward strand.
GCTTGTCCCAGCCACCCTGGCGGATTTCGCGGGACAGCAGCTCGGCGGGCAGGAAGTGCGTGCAGACGACGATGTCGGGGGCTATTTCCCGAAGCTTCGTCATGACGTTGCCGGTATTGAGCCGCTGGATCGCCCGGCGGACCTTGTTCATCGCCGAATCGTGGTCCTGCCGGTCGGATTTGCGATAGAGGTACCCCCAGAGAGAAGGGTGCTTTTCGACGATCGACAAATACGACTCCGCATACATCTTCCGAAATATATCATTCACGAGCGTCATCAGATCGATATGCACGGCCTGCGTTCCAGGAAAATACTTATCCGCTGCAGCCTTGACGGACTCCGCTGCGCGCATGTGGCCGGCACCCGCGGAAACGCTCAGAATGGCAATCGTTTTCCCCGTGTTCTTCTCGTTCATCGATTCGCTCCTCGTATCGTCGTATGGTCTCATTCTGTCAGACGGAACCCGTCTTTCAGCAGATGTGCCGAATCCCCGCCCACCATCACGTCGAAGGCGCCGGGCTCGGTTCCCCAGGTCATGTCCGCCCGCAGGAAGGCGAGGTCGGCGGGGGTGATCTCGAAGGACACCGCTTTGCTGCAGGATTTCGGAATCACAAGTTTTCTGAAGCCGGCAAGTTGCCGGACCGGGCGGGTGACGCTCCCGACGAGATCCCGAAGATACAGCTGGACGACCTCTTCGGCATCACGGGAGCCGGTGTTGGTGACCGTCACGGAGACGGTGAGCCTGCCGTCCCGGCCCATCTCCTTCGAGGAGAGGCGCAGGTCCGAGTAGCGGAACGTCGTGTAGGACAATCCATGGCCGAACGGGTACAGCGGCGTGTTCGGGATGTCCAAATATTTACTCGTATATTTGTTGTCCGACTCCGGACGTCCGGTGTTCTTCATGTCGTAATGAATCGGAATCTGGCCGACAGAACGGGGAATGGTCATCGTGAGCTTTCCGGAGGGGCAGAAATCCCCGAATATCACGTCACAGATGGCTTTTCCCCCCATCGAGCCGGGATACCACGCTTCGAGAATCGCGGGCACGGCGTTGTGAAGACGCGTCAGGGCAAGGGGGCGGCCGTTGAGCAGCACGACGGCGACGGGCTTCCCGCATCGTCCGATCATCTCCGCGAGCTGATTCTGGACCCCGGGGAGGTCGATATCCGAGCGGGAGGCGGCTTCCCCGCTCATCGTTTCGGATTCGCCCAGGACCAGGAGAACGGCGTCGGCCCGTCGGGCGATGTCCCGCGCTTCGGCAAATCCGGCGACGGAGCGGCCGGTCACATCCGCCCCCTTCGCATGGAGAACTTCCGTGCCGGGGCTTACCGCCTCGCGCACGGCATCGAGCACGGAGACCACCTTCCCGCCATCGCCGGCACCGTGCCAGTTGCCGAGGAGATCCGTCGTCGCGGTCGCGAGCGGGCCGATGACGGCGATCGAGCGCAGGTCTTTCCTGAATGGCAGCACATTGCCGTCGTTCTTCAGGAGAACGAAGGACTCACGGGCAATCGCGCGGCTGGCTTCGAGATGGGCAGCACAGAACGCCACCCGGGCCTCCCGCTGCTCGTCACAGCCCTTGAACGGGTTTTCGAACAGGCCGAGCTCCGCCTTCACGGTGAGGATGCGCCGGACCGCGTCATCGACGGATCGTTCGGGAATCTCACCGGCGCGGACCATCGTCGCGAGATGTTTCAGATACACCCCACCCTGCATGTCCATGTCGACCCCGGCCTGCATGGCGAGACGTCCTGCGTCGTGCTCGTCGGCGGCGACTCCGTGGGGCACGAGCTCGTTGATCGAGGTGTAGTCCGTCACCACGAAACCCGGAAACCCCCACCGGCCTCGCAGCGTGTCCGTGATCAGCCAGCGGTTGGCGGTGCAGGGCGTTCCCGAGATTTCGTTGAACGCCGTCATGAAGGTGCGGGCACCCGCCTCCGCGCAGGCCCGGAATGGCGGCAGATACGTTTCCTCCAGGGTGCGGAGCGACGGATCCGTCGTGTGGTAGTCTCGTCCGGCCTGCGCTGCCCCATACGCGGCGAAATGTTTGGCGCACGCGATCACGGCATCCGACGCGGAGAGATCCGTTCCCTGATAGCCGCGCACGGTTGCCCGGGCAATCAGGCTTCCTAGCAGAACATCTTCTCCCGCACCTTCGGAGACGCGTCCCCAGCGGGGATCCCGGGCGATGTCCACCATGGGCGAAAAGACCCAGTGAATCCCTTCGGCAGAGGCTTCGATTGCAGCAATGCGCGCGGACTTCTCGATCGCTTCGAGGTTCCAGGTGCAGGACTCGCCCAGGGGGATCGGGAAAATGGTGCGGTGCCCGTGGATGACGTCATATCCGAACAGCAGCGGAATCTTCAGGCGGGTCTGGGTCACGGCGATGTTCTGCAGATACCGGGTGTACGAGGCGGTGAAGGCATTGAAAAGAGCGCCGCACTCCCCCTTCCTGACGTATTCGAGGTAATGGGCATCGACCGTGGGCCCCGTCTGGTCCCAGGTGCTTGTGAACAGGGTCATCTGGCCGATCTTTTCTGCGAGGGTCATGCGGCCGAGCAGGGACTCGACCAGCGCGCCGATATCCCGTGAGGCGCCGGAGACCGGCATCAGAAGCCCGGCAAGCAGGCAGACCACCAAGATTGTCCGCCATGGGGCGGTGCGCACCATCGTTGTCCTCATCGTTTTCCTCCCTGACATGCTCCGGATGTCTGCGGGAACGTAAAGCCGAGCCGCATGAGACCGCTCCGAATTTCGGGAACGCTCATGAACAATCTCCACAGGAGGCCGGACCGGAAATTCTCGATCATGACGACAACCGGTCCCTGGTCGATGGCCAGGGTCGATGTGGCGATCCAGCCGAGATGCGGACAAAACGCGTCTCTAAACCCGTCTTCGCCGAACAGTCCCTCCCCGAGCACATCGTGGAAATATCGGGCGGCGCGCAGGGACTGGGCCGGGGCATACGGCATCGCGGAAAGGGCCGCCGTCGGGGCGATCACTCCGCGATCGTTCGTGGGACTGTGGGCATCGTATCCCCAGGGGTTGTCACAGGATGTCAGCCCCCAGCAGGTTGCGGAATAGCCCGGGTATCCCAGGGGATTCGTCCGGCAATGGAGATAGTTGATCATCGTGTGGCTGACATTCTGCTGCCAGTAGTCGGCATATCGGTCCCTCAGCCCGCGCGGGTCGAGGCCGAGGAAGGAATACTGGGAGATGAACAGAGGTCCGCCAAGCTCGGGACCGAGTGGAAGGGTGACGGACCCGAAGGCGGTCGTGCCGTTCAGAAAGCAGGGACCGGTGGCCCAGCCTTCGTGATACACGCGCGGCTCGATGGGATGACTCGGGGAAGAGGCGGCCAGGATATATGTGATCAGCGCCTCGTTGTATCCCCTGATCGGAAGATTCATCTTCCAGCCGTGTCGTGGCGACCAGTGCCAATACAAAACGTTCTCACCGCGGGTGTACCAATCCCATTCGATCCCGCGCCAGAGCCGGTCGATCTTCGTGCGCAGCAGTCGCGCCGAGGGCTCGGCACCGGAGAAATAGGTCCGAACCGTGAGGAGGCCCTGCATCAGGAACGAGGTCTCGACGATGTCGCCGCCGTCATCATAGGGGCTGAACGGGATCGTCCTGCCTGTCCGACCATGGAGCCAATGAGGCCATGCCCCATGGAACCGGTCGGCCCGGCCGAGGAAGTCGACGACCCGGTGCATGCGGGAAAGCACGCGATCACGGGGGAGCCAGCCTCGCTCAACGCCCACGATCAGGGCCATGAGCCCAAACCCCGTTCCACCGGTCGTCACGGTATCCGGTGTCGTGTTGCGCTCGGGAGCAAGCCCCGATGTCGGGTTTGCATGCTCCCAGAAATATGCCAGCGTGTTCCGCTGGATCCGGTCGAGCATGCGGGTGTCCTGATCCGACAGTTGCTGGAAGGCCACCGCCGGGCACGCTGCAAGAAGAATTCCCAGGATGATCGCCGGGAGAAACCGCTTCAGGCTCCCGGGCATGTCTCGAGCCGGGCTGTACCCCATGTTTTCGCTCCTCTGCCTGAATCTCACCGGACCAAGGTTACCACGTGGTGCCGGCAATGAGAAGATTGATGCGGGTGATTGACGAAGGCGGGAAGGACGAGTATTGAAGAGGGGGCGCGATCACACGGTTGTGCTGCAAACATACGGAAGGCCGGAGCATATATACTTATGAATATACAGGATGGATACCGGTTCCGGGCGATGATGGCGGGACGCATTGCCCTGCTTGCCGGAAAGCTCCTCAGGCGGAATTTCGAGGGAACGAGCAGGATCGAGTTCAAGGGAACGACGGATCTCGTCACCGAGACGGATTATGCATCGGAGGCGCTGGTGCGCGACGAACTCGCGCGCGCGTTTCCCGGGGAGCAGTTCATGGGGGAGGAAGGAGGCGGTGCCGCCTTTGATGCCGATCTGGTCTGGATCGCTGATCCCCTCGACGGAACCACGAACTTCGCGCACCGGATTCCGCACTTCTCGGTGTCCATCGCCTGTTGTGAACGGGGCGAACCCGTTGCCGGAGCCGTCTACCAGCCGATCAATGACGATCTGTTCTACGGCTGGAAAGGCGGCGGAGCCTGGCGGAACGGAAAGCGCATCCACGTCTCCACGCAGTCGGATCCCATGAAGGCCCTGGCGGTGACCGGCTTTCCCTATGATCCCACGAACTGTCTCGATGCTCTTGTCGGCCGGGTACGATCCGTGATTCCCCGCACCCAGGGGCTTCGCCGTCTCGGATCGGCGGCGATGGATCTGTGTTATATCGCGGCGGGGCTGTTCGACATCTACTGGGAAACGACCCTCAAACCGTGGGATGTCGCGGCCGGCTTCCTGCTGATTCGCGAGGCGGGCGGCACGATCACGAACTATTCCGGTGGCCCCGCCCCCCTCAACGGCGGCGAGATGCTCGCCACCAACACCCTCCTCCACCCCATCGCCCTCCAGATGATCCAATATCATTCATAGAACGAAGCCAGAACTCAGATGTTCCAGGGCATACTCTCTGTTTTGGATATATTGGGACTCACGATTGAATTGGCGGGATTCTGAGGATCCAGTGCCCATTTCAGAGGATTGTTTTCAATATACAACCTCAACTGGCTCAATGAATTCTCGTCTCTGATGATGTGATCGTAATAATCCCGCTGCCATATCTGGCCGTTTGGTGAATCCACTTGGCTATTCAGGCGTTTCGACGAAACAGTTTTGAAAGCCCCGATCAATCTGCCCAATGGCTTGATAGCCGGATTTGCATGTTGGGTGATGCTTTCTGTCTTTGGTGTAGGGGTGGTTCGCGAACCACCCCTACGGATGTGCAGGATTCCATGGAGATGATTTGGCATGACGACAAATTCGTCCAGGACGATATACGTGTATTGTGATTCCAGCCATTTCCAAACATCATGAATGATCTTGCCGGCATCGTTCAATCGCATGGAACCATCGACGATATCGCCAAAGCGGCAGACCCGATATTTCGTACAGATCGTGACAAAATATCCGCCATCAGATGAGTAATCGAAGCCTTTTAGCGCGGTGTGTTTTTCTGCGATGACGATCCATGATCGGCCCCAGAAAGCCGGATCAGGGCTTGGGTGTATGCGGGGTGTTCTGCATCGTTCGGGGCTGACCGGTGGTTTCGATGACGTTCAGCCACAGCGAGCTTTCGGGATCGATCACTTTTCGGCTCTTGACGGTCATCTCGATCGGTATGTGCGTGAACTGGTTGTTCCAGATGCCGACGACCAGGCCGGTCTTGCCCGCCATGCCGGCGTGCGCCGCGTTCTGGGCGAGCGTGGTGCAGTAGACGCTGTCCGAGGGAAGCGCCTTCGAACTCCGGATCATATAACTCGGGTCGATATATTTGATCGTCATCGGAACGTTCTGCGAGGCGAAATAATTCTTGAGCGCGTCTCGCAGGAAGGTCCCCACGTCGTTGAACTTGATGTTGCCCGACTTGTCCTTCTCGCTGCTCTTCTCGAGCCGCTGTCCGACGCCTTCGGCGACGACGATCACGGCATGTCCGCGCCGCAGGATCCGCTGTTTCACGCTCTCGTAGAACCCGTTCGGCCCTTCGAGATCGAACGGCAGTTCGGGAACGAGGCAGAAATTGACGTCCTGCGAGGCGATGGCCGCGTTCGCCGCGATATAGCCGGAATCGCGGCCCATCAGCTTCACCAGGCCGATGCCGTTCATGACCCCCTTCGCCTCGACGTGCGCCGCCCGGATCGATTCGACGGCGATCGAAAAAGCGGTCTCGAAGCCGAACGTCTTTTCGATGAAATTGATATCGTTATCGATCGTTTTCGGGATCCCGACGACCCCGATCGGAAGCCCGCGCTTCTTGATCTCGTTATGGATATCCAGCGCGCCGCGCAGGGTGCCGTCGCCGCCGATGCAGTACAGGATGTTGATGTCGAAATCCATCAGCCGGTCGACCATCTTGCTGACGTCCTGCGGTCCGCGCGATGAGCCGAGCATCGTGCCGCCACGCTCGTGGATCTCGGACACCATCTCGGGGTCGAGCACGATCGGGTTGAGCTTGAACTCCTTGACCATGCCCTGGTAGCCATACCGGAAGCCGTAGATCGTCTTGATGCCGTACCACCAGGAATGCTGCATCACGAGGGCACGGATGACGTCGTTGATCCCGGGGCAGAGGCCGCCGCAGGTGACGATGCCGATCTTCGTCTTCGACGGCTCGAAGAAGATCTTCTCGCGGGGGCCGGCACGCTCGAAGGTGATCGGCTGCCGGTTCTCCTGGAGGCACTTCTGGACGGAGTTCCACGAGACGTTGTACAGAACGCGCTCGTCGTTCGGCACGTAGTTCGTCAGATAATCCCCGTCGACCTTCGAAAGGCCGAGCGGTGACTCGAATCTGGGCTCCCCGAGCTCGGATACGATGAAATCCTGCTGGTTGATCTCCATGATGGCGTTTCCCCTCTCCGCAGATTCACGATGGCTCTTTCCGCCGTGTCCGGTTCTTACTACCGGCTTCTCACCTGATCTGTCAAGCCGGTCCCGCGTCCCGGCAGCCAGACCGGCACGCGAAAAGATGTTTCGTTTGGCGCGCCGGCGTGCTATTCGTTAGATATGCTCGACGCGCTGCTGCTCACGGCATTCTCGAATATGCTCGCCCTGTTGCCGCTGTATGCGGCGCTCCGCCTTGCCCAGAACATGCAGTCCCCTCCCCCGGTGACCATCTGGGAACAGGCCGTCGCGTCGGTTCCGCTGATGTGCGGATGTATCGTTGCCGCCGTCGCCCTGCTGATGTGGCGCCTCTCGATCGCGGCCGGAATGGCCCGCTCGGCCCGCCTGGCCCTGCTCGGAAACATCGCGGTCATGACGATCGTCTGGGTGGTGGTGCCCGCGGCCGGGCTGGAGCTCTGGCTGCAAACCGCCGCCATCGAGATCTGGAGCATCCTCGCCGCGGTCTTCCTGCTGCTGGTCAGCTTTTTCGTGCCGCTCAAGGCCCTCTGGAGGGCCGTCGTTCCGCCCGGAAGCCCCGAGCGCGACTGAGACGGATCTGCCGGAGGTCAGGCGGCCTTCGCGTGATGCAGCAGGTCCTCATACATTGCATCGCCGCGCACTTCGAACCGCCGGAACCGCCTGGCCAGCTCCCGGACCGTCGCGGCCCGGACCCAGTCTTCCCCCGACTCCTTCAGCCCGGGATCGAGCACCTTGCCCGGCTTGAACTTCTGCAGGATGAAATGCTCGACCCCGATCCCCTCGAGCATGTCGGCGACGCCGTGGATGTCCCGATCCGTCACGATCTTCGGGTGGACCGTCGTCCGGAACTCATGCCGGATCCCGCTTCCCGCAATCAATCGCGCGCTCCGCACCACCGGATCCGTCGTCTCGACGCCGAACCGGGAACGATACCCTTCGTCGCTCGATTTGATATCCATCGCTACATATTGCAGCATATTCTGATGGAGAAGGGACTCGAGCCGGGCCGGATAAAAGCCGTTCGTGTGCAGGGCGACATCGAAGCCCAGCTCCCGGACGCGCGAGATCGCTCCATCGATCCCCGGCTGCATCAACGGCTCGCCGCCGCTGAAGACGACGCCTTCGAGAAATCCGCGCCGCTTCTCGAGGAAGGCGAGGACTTCCGGCCAGGTGATGTCGCCGGGCTGACGGGTGTCCAGCAGGCCGGGATTGTGGCAGTAGGAGCAGCGGAGGTTGCAGCCCTGGAGAAAGACGACCGCGGCCATTCGGCCTGGGAAGTCGATCATCGTAAAGGGCTGCAGACCCCCGACGCGGATGTCGGGGTGTGTCTGCATCATGGCTTGTCTTTCCGGTCAGACGACCGTGCGCACCAGCTCCTGCGCGTCAAGCGCGTTGCGTTCGTTGTATTCGCTCTTCTTGCCGGCATTGAACTGCGAAACCGGGCGGTAATACCCCATGACGCGCGTCCAGACCTCGCAGGTGGTGCGGGCGTCGGCGGGCAGCTCGATCCGGTCGGGAACCGGCGCATCCGGGTTCGCTTCCATCATCTCGGCGCGCCGCCGCGTGATCTCGGCATTGTCGCAGGTCGGGCAGTAGGGATGCTCACCGGCGATGTAGCCGTGCTTCGGGCAGACCGAGAAGGTCGGCGTGACCGTGATGTACGGCAGCCGGAACTGGCTGAGCGACTTCTGGATCAGCCGCTTGCACGAGCCGGCATCCGGAATCCGCTCGCCGACATACAGGTGGAGCACCGTGCCGCCGGTATACATCCGCTGGAGCTGTTCCTGGTGGCCCATGATCTCGAACAGATCACCCTGGTAACCGACCGGAAGCTGGGTCGAGTTCGTGTAATACGGAGCCGACTGCGGACCGGCCTGGAGAATGCCTTCGAACCGCTTCTGGTCCTCGCGGGCGAACCGGTAGGTCGCGCCTTCCGCCGGGGTGGCCTCAAGGTTGTACAGATGCCCCGTGGTCTGCTGGGCCTGCACGATCAGTTCGCGCATGTGGTTCATGATCCGCGTGGCCAGTTCGACGCCTTCCTTCGAGGTGATGTCGAGGGTGTTGTCGGTGAAGTTGCGGATGCACTCGTTCATCCCGTTGACGCCGACCGTCGAGAAGTGGTTGCGCAGCGTGCCGAGATATCTGCGGGTGTAAGGGAACAGGCCGCCGTCGATCAGGCGTGTGATGACCTTGCGCTTGATCTCGAGGCTCTTCACCGCGAGCCCGACGAGATTGTCGAGATCCGTGACAAGGCCTTCATAATTCCCTTTGTGCTTGTAGCCGAGCCGGGCGAGGTTCAGGGTGACGACGCCGATCGAGCCGGTCTGCTCGGCCGAGCCGAACAGGCCGTTTCCGCGCTTGAGGAGTTCGCGCAGGTCGAGCTGGAGCCGGCAGCACATCGACCGCACCATGTTCGGCTGCAGGTCGGAGTTGAGGAAGTTCTGGAAATACGGGAGACCGTATTTCGCGGTCATCTCGAACAGCGCGTCGCAATTCGGGTGATCCCAGTTGAAATCCTTCGTGATGTTGTAGGTCGGAATCGGGAACGTGAATGCACGCCCTGCACGATCGCCGGCACACATGACCTCGATGAACGCCTTGTTGATCATGTCCATCTCGGTCTGAAGGTCGCCGTATTTGAATTCGACGTGCTTGCCGCCGACGAGCGGGGTCTGCGTGCGCAGATCCTCGGGGCAGGTCCAGTCCAGGGTGAGGTTCGTGAAGGGGGTCTGCGTGCCCCAGCGGGATGGCACGTTCAGATTGTAGATGAACTCCTGGATGCCCTGGTAGACTTCGTTGTAGGTCAGCTTGTCGAGCCTGACATAGGGGGCGAGGTAGGTGTCGAACGAGCTGAAAGCCTGTGCCCCGGCCCATTCATTCTGAAGGGTGCCGAGGAAGTTGACCATCTGGCCGAGGGCGCTGCGGAAATGCTTTGCGGGGCCGGCCTCGATCTTGCCGGGAACGCCATTGTAGCCCTCCTGGAGCAGCATGCGCAGCGACCAGCCGGCGCAGTAGCCGGACAGCATGTCGAGATCGTGGATATGGAAATCGCCGTTCCGGTGGGCTTCGCCGATTTCCGGGGTGTACACGTGCGACAGCCAGTAGTTCGCCACGACCTTGCCGGAGACGTTCAGGATCAGCCCGCCCAGGGAGTAGCCCTGGTTGGCGTTGGCCTTCACGCGCCAGTCCTGCTGGCCGAGATACTCGTTGATCGAGCTCACGACGTCGACGAAGCTGCGCTTGCCCTCGCGCATCTGCTTGTGCTGCTCGCGATAGACGATGTAGGAGCGATTAGTCTGAAGGTAGTTGTTCGCGATCAGGATGTGCTCGACCACATCCTGGATCTCTTCGACGGTGGGGACCCCGGACTGGTGCCGGTGAGCAAGGACGTTCACGACCTGGCTCGCCATGCGGGCGGAATCGACCGAGCCGAACTCCCCCGTTGCCTTGCCGGCGCGCTCGATCGCAGACCGGATGCGTTCCGGATCGAACGCTTTCTTCACGCCATCACGACCAACCAAGTATTGAAGTTCCCGACCCTGCTTCATGCTGCCTCCGCTCCCCGACCCTTTTTATGAAATGTTTTTACACCCGCTACTTCTGGTGCCTTGTCAACGGATTGATACGAGTTCCACAGATACCGTGCCCCAGGAAGAAGGCTTTCGAAGACAGCAAAAGCCTTGACGGGTTATTTCGCATCATCTGCAAAAGGCCGCCTGGTGCGTACTTTATGGGAATCTGATTCGTCGATGTTCGTCGGTCGATCGAACCGGGTGAGAGTACACCACGCCGGGAGGGGTTCGCGCAAGGGGGGTGGTCAACTTTTTTCATCCCTTTGGTGATCAGGGTTTCGGGGATGTAGGAGTTGCCGATCGGCATGTGCCCTTGCCAAAATATTTTTGACGCGGATTTCATCAGAACAGAAGCGCAGAGAGGGCTCCAAAGAGTACGCCGATCATGGCGGCGACATTCTTGATCGATTGTAGATGTCTGCCGGCCGTGAGATGGACGAGTTGTTCGATCTCCTCGTTCGTGAGACTGCCCAGCCGTTCAGCAACGATCGAACGCACGTCGAGGGAATTCATGGCTGCGCCCAGCATCCGGCCGGCCATCGTCTCGACTTTCATGGCAACGGGTGTGCCGTCCGTCTTCATCTCGTGTGCGAGGCGCAGCACCGATTCTTTCATGGCCTGCCGGAACCGGTTCGACCGGCACAGCTTGTCCACCGTTGCCTCGAGATGCGTCCATAATGCCGACAGAATGCCGTCGAGCGTGATTCCGGCCGCCCTCCCGAAGGGAACGAGCGACGTTTCGTTCAGCTCGCTCTTGAGGCCGCTGCGTGAGCGAAGATACTCCTTGACCGCCTGCGCCACTCCCTGGGAAAGCATTTCCTGGAACTCGGCATCGTTCGAAAGATCGTCGAGGTGCTCGGGAAGCGCCGTCCGGATGAGCTTCGGGATCCCCTGCCGGATCGCCGCCTCTTCCAGCATCTCGGGCCGCAGCAATTGCATGGAAACGGCGTCCGCGATCGCCCGCTCGAGCGATGCGCGAGAAGCCGGAATCAGTCCCGGGGTGAACGGAATCCGCCTGCCGAAGAGATACCGCGGCTCCCGCGGATAAAACAACATCCAGACCGCCAGCCATGCCGCGAAATACCCATGCATGACGGCAAACAGAACCAACCCCACCGTTTTCATGACATTCACTATACCCCGAACCCGTCACCGGGCGAAAGAACCCCCCGTCGTTGATCCACACCAGTGTTGTGCTCACTTGCCTGAGGGGTGAGAGTGGCATAGATCGTCTGTAGGGGCGGGTTTCAAACCCGCCCTGAAAGGATGCCCGGATTTTCGACTTGTTGTACCCATTTGGGGGGTGGTATTATGATCTATAGTTCCTGACGAGCATTATGTGTAAGGAGTAGAAGGAAGAATGAAAAAGATCCTCAGGACCCTGGCTGTTGCCGCTCTGGCGGCTGTCGCGGCGGCTCCGGCCATCGCCGAAACCGTTCCCGGCAAGTATCTGGTGTTTTTCAAGACCACGAAAAGCGTTCCGTCCGGCAGCCATGAAAAGGTTGTACGATTCCTTCAGGATGCCAACCGCAAGAACATCGACCAGCTCACGAAGGCCGTCGGATCCCGCGGAGACGCGGTTTCCCCGCTCTGGATCGTGAACGGCGCCGTCGTGAAGGCCTCGAAGAGCGAGCTCGCTTCGCTCGAGAAGCTTCAGAACGTCGCTTCCGTCAAGCCGGTCGAGTACCGCAAATGGATCGACCTGCGCAACCCCACCCGGATCACCCGCACGGATGCGGCCCCGGTCTGGAACATCGTGAAGGTCCGCGCCCCCGAAGTCTGGCAGACCTACAACATCGACGGCTCCGGCATCGTCGTCGGCCACCTCGACACGGGCGCCGCCGCCGCTCACCCGGCTCTCAAGGACAAGATCCTCGCATTCAAGGACTTCACCTCTGCCCCGAAGCCCGAAGCCTATGACGACCAGGGCCACGGCTCCCACACCGCCGGAACGATCGCCGGCGGAAACGGCCTCGGCGTCGCGCCGGGCGCCCGCCTCATCGTCGCCAAAGTGTTCGACAAGCAGGGCGGAGCCCAGGATGCATGGCTGCTTCAGGCCATGCAGTGGGTCATGGATCCGGACGGCAACCCCGAAACCAATGATGCTCCCCAGCTGGTCAGCAACTCCTGGGGTTCCGACGACTCCACCGACAAGACCTTCTGGGATGCCGTGAATGCCTGGGTCTCAGCCGGCATGGTGCCCGTGTTCGCCGCCGGCAACAATGGTCCCTCCGGCAAGGTCGGCACCCCGGGCGGGTTCCCTCACTCCTGGGCCGTTGCCGCCACCAAGAAGGATGACACCATCGCCTACTTCAGCAGCGTCGGCCCAACCGTCTGGGACGGCGTCACCTACGTGAAGCCCGATATCGCCGCCCCCGGCTACAACGTCATCTCCTGTGACACCGGTGCCGGCACCGTCTCCAACATGGGCACCTCGATGGCCTGCCCGCACGTCGCCGGCCTCGTCGCCCTGATGCTCCAGGCCAACCCCAAGCTCACCATCGAACAGGTCCGGAACCTGGCCGAATCGACCGCCGTCGAACTCGGAACCCCCGGCAAGGACAACAAGTTCGGTTCGGGCCGCTTCGACGCCGTCGAAACGATCAAGAAGGTCCTCGAGAACGCTTCCCTGGAAGCCGCGTTCGCCGCCTATGATCGCGCCCTCTCCGCGGAAGTCGCCCTCGTGGGCGTCCAGGCCGATTCGCCGCTCGCCGCCCCCCTCGCCGACTCCCTGCTCGTCCGCTGCAAGAGCCTCGATGAAGGCGAGTTCCGCGCCCTCTCGATCGCCGTCGAGAACGCCGGAAGCGAAGCCGGGAAAAAGCTCCTGAAGCAGGCCGCCGCCGTCCGACAGGCCGAGGCCCTCCAGAAGTAATATCGTGCTTTCTATAAAATCGCGCCGGGCAAACGCCCGGCGCGATTTTCTTCGATTCCTGCAACTTTCCCCGCCGATGTGCGTATTCTCTGTAGCATGAGCGTGTACGAATCCCGACCGAACCGAGGTGCCGCATGAACAGGCCGTATATCTTCCTTCTGCTTGCCGCAGCCATCACTCTCCCTTCTCCGGCCACTTCCGCCGAAACGCCCTTCTCGGGCAGCGATGTACAGGTGACCGACGACGGTGCCGTGCCGGCAAACGCCGGCTCTGGAAGCGGATCCGCAGGTTCGAGCTATACCGTTCGATCCGGCGACTCGCTTTCCGCCATTGCCCGCCGGCTTCTCGGTGACGCAAGCCGATACATCGAGATCGTCAACCTCAACGCCGGTCGGTATCCCTCGCTGCGCAACAATCCCGATCTCATCCATCCCGGCTGGAATCTCACCATCCCCGGCGGATCGACCGCCCCGTCGAACTCTCCGGCCACCTCGGGCTCCTACACCGTCAGATCGGGTGATTCGCTCTCGGCGATCGCCCAGCGCTGTCTCGGCAACGGGGGGCGGTACATGGAGATCGTAAACCTCAATGCCGATCGGTATCCGTCTCTCCGCAGCAATCCCAATCTGATCCACCCCGGATGGACCCTCCGGCTCCCCTCGGGCGCGAATCCGGGTTCGACCCCCACTCCGGCTCCCAGTAATCCGGCCCCGTCCAATCCCGGAGCGAATGAATCCGCCGAACTCAACGCCTGGCAGGGCGGCCGCCTTTCCCCCGAACGCTTCTGCGCCCTGCTCGGGCCCGTCGCTGCCGCTTCGTTCCGGGCGACCGGCGTTCCCGCCTCGGTGACCCTGGCCCAGGCCGCGCTCGAAACCGGTTGGGGCGCCGCCACGATCGGCAACGCCAAGAACCTCTTCGGCATCAAGGGAACCGGCCCCGCCGGCTCCATCACCGTGTCGACCCAGGAATACGTGAACGGGCGCTACATCACCGTCAACGACTCGTTCCGCAAATACAACACCTGGCAGGAATCCTTCGACGATCACGCGAAGCTGATCACGCAGGCATCGCGGTATGCCAACTGCATGAACAACAAGAACAACCCCGACCAGTTCGCCCGCGAGCTCCAGAAAGCCGGATACGCAACCGATCCGGAGTATGCCAACAAGCTCATCAGCATCATGCGCGCGAACAATCTGTACCAGTATGATAAATGAACCAACCGGAGAACGAATGATGAACTCCTTCCATAGGAACCTCTGCGGTCTCGCTCTGGCGACCCTCTTCGCGATGCCCCTTTCGGCGCTCGATCTGGCCTCTGCGAGCGGAAAACTGATCCCCGAATCGCCTGAAGTGACTGCCATCAAGCGACAGGATGGGGACGCGATCCGCCTCCTCATCCAGGATGCAGCGGGGAAAACCCTGTTCGAAAGCGATGTCCTCGGCTCCGAAGAGAAGCTGTTCCGGGTCGAGGATCGCGACACCTCTCTCGCCATCCGCGATCTGACCGGCGACGGGATCCCCGAAGCCCTCGCTTCCGCCTTCTACGGCCCCAAAGCCAGCGGCCTTTACGTGTTCACGTATGATCTCGCCTCTCATACCTTCGTTCCGGTTCAGGTCACCTTCCCGAAGGACGATCTGACGCGCGATCTGTTCGTATCCGACATCCAGGCGAGGGACGGCTCGGACATGCACGTCGCCGCCGACAACACCGTGACCGTCATCGGCATGCAGTATTCAGAAAAAGAAGGCGAACAGCCCATTCCCGCCGCCTTCACTTTCACGTTCGAGAAGGGGCGGTTCATTCACCGGAAAACGGAGCTCCTGAAGGCAGAGTGATATCCCGCGTTCCCAGGAGGTTGTGGAACAGATGAAGTATATCATGCGATTTATATCGTGTCTGTTCGACAGCCTTCTCTTTTGTTGTCTTTTCCTGGGACTCCTCTTCCTCGCCCTCCACGCCCTGACGATCCTTTCGGCAGGAAGCCTGTTCTTCACCGGCAGCCCGTCGTATGGGCTGCATGTCGCTTTCTTCCTGCTTTCAGTCGTTGCGATCAACCTGCTCTTCGCCGTGTATGTCGTCCAGCGGCTTCTTTCCGTCAGAAAAACCACCGGTGAACCCTGGCGGGCTTCGGAAGTGATTCGCGTCTTCGGGTTCAACCTGACCATCACCCCGACCCTCTTCTATTGCCTGGCTCACGGTCACAAGCCGGCGCTGGTCACCCCGAAGCCGGCCCTTGTGACGGCTGGAATCCCTGAAACCCTCATCCCGGATCTCGTGGAAGCCGTCGGCCGGAACGGGGCCGCCCTGACCGTTGTGTTTGGCCTGGGAACCGTCTTCCTCATCCTGCACGCCTTTCTGAAACGCGATTTCGACAACACCGCGGCCGATGCAGCGCCCCAGAAGGCTTCCGGGGATTGAAGCCCGGGAACCAACCGGAACGAATCGATCGGCAGGCATTTCGGCCTTACAATCTTCGTCTTTGACCACCATCGAAATCCAGGCTTCGGCCCCTATCCGCACGAGGCGGGAAGTGGGCCGGTAGTTTGGATGGGACAACCCCACGGGCGCATCGCGATGCGCCCCTACGCATGATGGAGACGACATCTGCATCGTAGGGGCGGATCGTGATCCGCCCTGCCCCGCCCCACGAGGACGATCGCCCTGTCGGGCGCACTATAAAAAGAACCCCGGCATGGTGCCGGGGTTCTTTTTATACCGTTTCTTATAGAACTCGGGAACTCAGAGGCTGCCGGGTTCAAGGAAACCGGCTTCCTCGCCCTTTTCGCTGAGCTTCAGCGAGCCCATCTGGATGCTGCGGATCCTGCCGATGTCGCCCTTGAAGGGGGCGCGGATGCGGAATGCGTTGTTCAGGAAGTCGATCGTCTCGAGACGGCCGATGGCGAGAACATCCTGGTTCGCATCGAGCAGGGCGATCATCAGGCCTTTCTCCTCGCCCGACACGAAGGTGCGCACCATGCCCAGATCCTTCGGCCACTTCTTCGTCATTTCGGGAAGCAGCGAGCCGGAGGTCACGACGAACGTGCCTTCCCAGCCCGACAGCTTCTCGGCCCAGAGCGTGCCCTCGAGATCGAACTTCGTGCCGCTCATGAAGTAGCAACGATCGGTGATGACCTGCCTGAACGGCACCTCGAGCACCCGCGCATCCTTGAAATACTTCACGTTGACCAGCTCGCGGAGCTGCTTGCGCTCCATCTGCGAGGTCGACGAGGCTTTCTTCGACACGGGCAGCCGCACGATCTTCTCGGGCGGAAGATGCTTCACCAGGTGTTCGAGCTCGGTCCCCCGCTGCATCAGGACGACCTTGTCGGGATCGACGATGTCCAGCTTCGCCTTCTTGATGGCTCGGCCGCCGTCACCCTGGACCCATCCGGTCGTGTCGATGATCAGCGCATCCGCGCCGGCACGGGCTTTCTTCATCATGGCCGAAAGACCGGTCAGGGCAGGAAGGAAGTGCAGGCCCGGAGAGTGGGCGCCGAGCATGTAGAGATGCGTGGCCGGCTCTTCCGTCAGGAAGACACAGGGCTCTTTCAGGACGAGCATGCCG
Source organism: Candidatus Rifleibacteriota bacterium (assembly GCA_029565415.1). Next base: position 40,627 of record JAKQOH010000228.1, read on the forward strand.
AATGAGCCACAGGGGCCGATGTCGGACTGGCCCGTGTCGCAGTCGAGGATCGCGGTGCGGCCGAGTTTGCTGGTCAGCCGGTTCGCGAGATACGTGCTGAAGAAGGTTTTGCCGGTGTCGACCTCGCCGAGAACCATGATCGTGGAAAGCTGCCCGGCCTTGTGCTCACGCACGATGTCTTCGGCGAGCTTGTCCCACTCGGGGGGAATCGAACTGGCCTCCATCTTCGTGATGGCACCTTCGGCCGCTTCGAGTTCGAGCTGGGAAGACTCGAGACCGAGGATGGGAACGCGTTTCCCGACGGGGACCGTCAGGGATTTGCCCGTTTCGAGCTTCGCAGCGATGACCTCGACGGCGCCGGAAACGACCTTGAACTTCGCCGGCCCGACCAGGAGATGATTTTCCTCACGTTCGATACGATAGTTCATCACTGCCCCTTTTCTTTCGGGAACACCAGCGAGGGCCACAGCTCCTCGAGAACCTTGTCGTTGATGACGGAAACCTTCTCCATCTCCTTGAATCCGAGTTCGATCTCATCCTCGACCGTGATCTGGCGGGCATTCTTCAGCGTCACGCCGTCCTCGTCCTTCGAAGCGATCGTCCCCGCGTAGCAGTCCTCGCGGTTCTTGATGTACACCTTCTGACCGACTTCGACTTCGTTCGCGGGCACCGTCTTTACGACCTTGCCGAGACACATGTTCACAATGCCGGGGTACAGCGGGACATCGTCATACAGCTTCACGAGCTGGAGCACGACCTGCTTCAGCAGAAAAGGGTCCGTCTCGTCGGTCGCGACGGTCTTGAGATACCGGATCAGTCCGGGAAAATCGGTTTCCTTGAAGGTCATGTTCTGTCCTTTGTGTCAGATTCCCGCGGTGGCGAGATACTCGAGGCCGAGCTCCTTGGCGCGTTTGGCGAGGCCCTTGTTGGGCTTGCCTTCGGCATACTTCTGGTCGATCTCGCACATTTCGTTCAGATGCGCCGTCAGCTGGCTGAGAACATTGAAAAACGTGACATCGGCGGTGCGCACCGTGCACTCGGCCGCGCGGGGATGGCCGCCGCCGCTGATCTTGTCTTTGTACTTCGCATGCTTTGCCTGCAACGCATCCTGCAGCGAACCGCAAATCTTGCCGGAGTGCACGCGATCGCCGGTTCCCCGGACTGAGACGTGGGTGTAGTCGGGGGAGACGGAGCTGACCATGATGATCTGGGCATCCTTGTCGCAGGCGGCCTGCTTCAGGTCGAACAGCTTGATCGAACCGATCATCGGCAGCAGCGGCACCTTGCCGCCCACGAACAGGTAGATGCTGGTGTGCTCGAGCTTGAGCGCGCGCACGGAAGAGTTGAGCAGCTTGTCGGCGCTGTCCCAGTCCTGCAGGAAGTAGCGGAAGATCTTGTCGAGCGGCTGCTTGAACTCGGCCGGGATCATCTGCACGAAGCTCTGGAGGGTCGAGATGCGGGTAAGGGCCTCGACCTGCGGGGCAAGTACCTCGAGGGCTTTCGCGATCAGGGCCGGGTGGTCGACGTTCCTGAGGGATTCTTCCCGGTCGTTGTAGAAATACTGGAAGCCGCCGCCGCCCGTCGCGTGAACGAACTCGGTGACGCGCGAAAGCAGGCAGGTGTGCTCGCGCTGCGAGGCGTCGAACATCGTCGGTCGCTCGTGCAGCAGGGTCAGCATGTTCTTGAACGCCAGCCCGTAGGTGACGAAGAACGGCTTGGCGAAATCGACGAGGACGCCGCTGACCGGCTCGACCGCCCAGTCGCCCTTGAGGCCCATCAGGCACAGGAAATCGTCGAATTGGTCGCGCGTGCCGCTCAGGGTCGCGATGCCGTGCGCCAGAATCGAGGTCGAGCACGGGGTATACTTTTCGAGACTCGGATTGAACATCGTGCAGTCGGTCGGTGCCTTGGGCGTCGGGTGGTGATCGATGATATAGAGGGGCAGCTTCTTGCCGAACTCGGCGTACGGCATCAGCGTGCCCTTGTCGAGCATGAACACGGCCTTCACATCGGGAATCTCGCGGAGCGCGTCTTCCCACTGCTGCGGCTGGAGGAGGAACCCGGCCGGCATGCGAAGTTCGGCCTTCCAGCCCTTTTTCTGGAGCATGCGCTTGAAAATGAGACCGCTGGTGATGCCGTCGGGGTCGTCATGGCTGAAGATCAGCGCGGTGCCCTCGGGTTTCGCGACGGTTTCGACGATTTTGGCAAGACCCGCGTCGGCGGCTTTGAGCGCCTGCCACTGGGCCTGATAATCTTCGACGGAGGTGGGGAGGTTCTTCAGAATGGCTGTTTCCATACCTTTCCTTTCGCGGAGCAGATGTAAGGGTGGGAAGAAATAAGTCTAAGTATAGAGACGCTACAGGTTTCGGTCAACCTCGAGAGCGTAGTCGTTTTCATTTTCTCCACCGACTTCGAGACGGACGGTTCCGTTGACATCCGTGCGTTTCAGGTCCGTCCCGAGTTTGCGGTACAGATCGGTCGCCTCGATCTTGGGGTGTCCGAAGGGATTGTCACGCCCGACCTGGATGATGCCGGTTTTCGGCTTCACGAGGTTCCAGAAGGTCTTGTCGATGCTCGTGTCCGAGCCATGGTGCGGAATCTTCACGATCTGGGCGCGGATCGAAGCGCCGTACCGGGCGACTTCCTGCTCGGCTTCGGTTTCGATGTCGCCGCAGAGAAGAATAGATACATTGCCGTATTTTATCAGCAGGGTGACGGACATGTTGTTCATGTCCGAAAATCCCTGGGATTTGCTCACGGCTTCGGGGTGAAGCACGGACACATGCAGCTCGGATCCCCAGTCGAGCTCGTCACCGGCTTTTGCCGATTCTCTCGGAATGCGTTTCTTCTCGCACAGGTCGACATACTCCTTGTAGGTCTGGGAGTTCGCCGGGCTGCCGCAGTCCCAGATGCGGTCGGTCTTGATCAGCTTCAGGACGGGGTTGATCCCGCCGAGATGATCGTTGTGATGGTGGGTCACGACGATGCCGTCGAGCCGCCGGATGCGCTTGGAACGAAGATAATTCTGGATCAGCTCGCGGTTTTCCCGTGTCGCCTGCATCGAGGGGACGTTCATGCCGCCGTCGACGAGGTAGGTCCGGCCCCGAGGGGTGCGGATCAGGATCGCATCCCCCTGGCCGACGTTGACGAAATCCATCCGGAGTTTTTCGTGCATCGCGGCGGGGCCGATCCCGCCGTGGTCCGGGCTCAGAACCATCGCCCAGATCGAGATCATGACGAGGAACACGGTCACGAACGCGACTTTGATCCGTGTGCTCTGGAAGGAGTTCTGTTCGAATCCGTATTCAGTCATGAGTCGTATCCGTCACTTGATTTCGACCAGCGGGGCGAACACCTTGTATTTCTTCTCGGTGAGCCCGGGAATGTCCTCGAGATCCTTGACGGATCGGAATCCGCCCTTGGCGTTGCGGGCGTCGAAGATGGCGCGCGCGAGCTTGGGGCCGACGCCCGGCAGCACTTCGAGCTCGTCGAGCGTGGCGAAGTTCAGGTTCAGCTTTTTCGGCTCGCCCGAAGCCCCGTCCGCGACGGTCAGCACGCGGGAAACCTGGGTGAACTTCTTGCCCGAAAGGCCTTTGATCTCCTTCAGCTCGGTGAGCGACTTGAAGCCCCCCTTCACCTTGCGCAGCTCGATGATCCGTTCGGCCATCGTCTTGCCGATGCCCGGAAGCCCGTCGAGCTGGGCCAGGGACGCCGTGTTCACGTTGAGCCGCGGCAGACTGCCGTAGGAACTCTCCTCTTCGGGCTCCGCATGCTCCTCGGTTTTGACCGGAACCGTGCGGTCCGTCATCCGGGAGATGCGCTCGATGCGGCCGAGCATGTGCAGATTCGCGCTGCGGCCCCGCGCGATCTGGACGACGAGAAGCACGAGGCCGATCACGATCATCCCGCCCATGAGGGCGAACGTGGTTTTTTCGAGGGTCGTCATGCGGTTCATCGGTCATCCCCCGGCGCGGGAATAATATATGCTTTGGTATCGAGCATGCCCTTGCGGGCCGTCACCTGGAGTGCCCCGTTGCGTTCGGTACGGTAGACGGGCATCGGCAGGTCGCGGATCCTCTTGGCGAACTGCATCGAACGGATATCGAGCAGCTTTTGCATGTAATACCGCTCCATCAGCCACGACGAAGGCTTGCGGAAACTGACGCCGACCCATTCCGGATTCGCCGTTCGCAGATAGGTGGCAAACCGGTCGAAGGGATACGGAAGATCCGCGAGAATCAGCCCGGTAAGCTCGGTCGGAAGCGCGCGCTCGTAGACGTAGGCATTGCCCGGGGCATACGCGATCCGTGCGGCGCCCTCCTTGAACAGCAGGGCAGCCCCGTCGTAATAGCAGGAGAACCGCTCCGGCATGCTGGCCGGGGCGAGCACCTCGACCGTCTGGGCGAACCCGTCGATCGTGGAGCCCGCCGACAGCGGGTGGACGGGAATCCGGTATTTCGCGACGGACTTGATCAGGGCGTTGTACGACTCGGCGGCCTGTTCCCAGTAGTAGTTGGGCGGGGTCGAGACGACGATGCCTTTCCGGAAATCCCCTTCGACGCTCATGTCGGCGAGGGAGAAGCGCTTGACGTAATCGGCGAACGGAACGCGGTTCCCGTCGGTCGGGATCGCGAAGGGGGCGTAGATCGCCCGGACGCGGTAATTCGCCATCACCGAGAGGAGGCCCGAGATGCGCTCGGGAAGCGCCGAGGTGAGCACCACGGCGTCGATCTCGCCGGTGAGTTTCGAGGAGAGCGCGGGCTGGATCACCCGTTCCCCGACGTCGTAGCCGGAGAAGGTGTCGCTGTACCCCGCGTCGACCAGGAGAATCCGGCCGTCTTTCTCGTAAAGCAGGGATGAGCCGAAGCCCACGTCGAGCATCGTGAGGCGCATCGACGGCCGGCTTTCAATGCGGGAAAGACCGAACACGGCCAGGAACCCGGCGACGCAGATCGCGCTGCCGGCGATCAGGCCCAGGCCCCATTTGTAGTCGGGATCCTCCCACAGCTCGACGGCGGCGCTCCAGAGGGCGGAGATCCACGAGGAGATTTCATCCCAGAAGAAGTAGAGGTGCAGAATGACGTAGTAGACCGCGAGGATGCCGATGCCCGGCTGGGAGACACGCGGGAAGGGGATCAGCACGGCGAAGAAGTGGGCCATGCCGAGGAAGAACTTGACGGCGAGCCAGTTGGCGGCGTTGATCGCCAGCGCCAGGTGGAGGCCGATGACGGGAATGAACGAACCGATGATGCCCGCGATCATGCCGAGCTGGACGATGACGCCGATCAGGGGGATGGCGATCATGTTCGCGATCGGCGCCGAAAGGGACATCGAGCCGAAGTAGTAGGCCGACAGCGGCCCCATCATCGCGAGGAAGATCGCGACCTGGGAGGAGGTGAAGCTCATCAGCCAGCCGGGGAGCATCTCGAAACTGTAGCTCTGGAAACCAGAGGTGGCGGAAAGCTTCTTCGAAATATACATCGTAAAGAATATATAAACCGCCGTGCAGGGAAAAAACAGCGGGGCGAGAACGAGGTCGCGTTTGATGATGACGGCCAGGAAAAAGAGCGACGTGGCGCCGAAGGCAAATCCCAGGCCGGCGCCGCGCAGGCAGTCGCGCAGCAGGCGTTCCGACGGTTCGGAAAACATCGCGAGCGCGTAAATCGCCATGAACGAGAGCACGAAGCTCGGCTCGGTGAGCTGGAGGGGGTTGACGGTCAGGATGTAGGCGGCTGCGACGGCCAGGGCGAAAATGATCGAGGTGCGGAAACCGCGATCGCTCAGATACGCGCGTGATAACAGGAAGAGGCTGTTCATCATCGCGGCGCGTACGGCCGAGCTCGGCCAGCCCACGATCAGGGCGAACGTGAACAGGAAAAAGACGATGATCGGGGCGAAGACGCGCAGCGGCACGCGGAACATCACGAAGATGCCGTAGAACAGGCCCGCGATGATCGTCACATGGAGGCCGGACACGGCGAGCACGTGGGAGACGCCGGTCTTGCGGAACTCGGTCGTGACGATCGGCGGCAGGCCGCCTTTCAGACCGAGCAGAACCCCGCCCAGGAACGACGACTCGGGGTACGGCATTGTCTGTTTGATCACGCCGAGGAAGGAGGAACGCAGATACAGCGCGAACCGGTACCACGGCGAACCCCCCTGCCCCTCGTCGAGAATGTCGATGCGGGCTCCGCGGCCGGCGACGCGCACGGTGCGGAAGATCCCGCGGTTCTTGAGTGTGCGCTGGTAATCGAGGCTGCCGGGGTTCCGGGCCGCTGAGGGCACCGAGAAATGACCGCTGATCTCGACCACCTGGTTGTATTTCAGCAGCTTGAACGCCTCGTTCTCCTCGAACACCTGGGCCAGCACGAGGCCGTCATCGATTTCGATCTCGGCGGGCGGCTGGATCTCGGGAATCAGAGCGGCGGAAGAGGCCGGAGCAGGCTCGGCGGGCGTGGGAAGATCGGCGCCGGCTTTCTTGCGGCCGCGTCCCCTCCCCTTGCCTTTCGCTTTTTTTGCGCCTGACGGTTTCGCCTGTTTGAACGAGACGAGCTCCTGGACGCGTTCGGGGGCGATCACGACTTCGAGATAATCGTTTTTCAGGCTCGGCTCTTCGATCACCCGGCCGACGAGGCGCCATTTCCCGAAGGGGTCCGAGGCGTCCATGACCCGGTCGATGTGGTGCGGCGAAAGGACGTTCAGGGCCGAGCCGTACCGGAAGATGCCGAAGAAGAAACAGGCGCCGGCGAGCAACAGCACCGTGAGAACGGGAACGGGAGACTCGTCGTCGAGGATGTCGCGGTACTCGCCCGCTGAAATCCGCTCGCTGTGCTGCTGCCAGAAGGGAATCGAGGCGCCGGCAAGAAACATCACGGCCAGAAGCAGGAAAAAAGCCCCGCCCTGGATGCCGAGCAGGCTGATGGTCGACATGCCGGCGACGTATGCCAGCGTGAGGAGGATGAAAATCGTCACGTCAGTTCCCTGCCTCGTCGGATTCGTCGCCGACGGTGACGTTCGAGTAGTAGTCCTCGTTCGAGATCAGGTTCTGATCGATGCGGTAATCGGATTTAACGGCAACGACGAGAATGCCGAGCACGAGCGTCGTGAGGAGAAGTCCGATCAGGAAGGTGTTCCCGTCGCTTTTTTCCGGCTGTTCCCGTTCGGCCATGGTCAGTCGCTGGCGGCGGCCCAGGCGTTCGTCGTGCGGACCCAGTCTTTGAACAGCGAGAAGAACTTCTCGAAATCGAGATTACAGCATTGTCTGAACACCGCTTCCGACTCCATGTCCTCAAAGGCGCCCATCAGGGTCGAGTAGCGTTTGAAAAACTTGTCGCTATATGTCGAAAGAAGCAGGCGAACCATGTAGAACGCCTGAAACTGGGCGAGACGCCGGCGTGCCGGATCGGGGATGAAATTGATGTTCTTGAGCATCAGACCGGGTTTGATCAGCTGATCGGCCTTGTTCGCCTCCTGCAGGGAGTTCCAGCCGGCGATCAGAAACTCGCTCGCGTCGTGCCGGGCCTTGTGAGGCACCTGGAGGCAGATGCCCTCGCGCAGCCAGGAGGGCGTGCGCATCTGCATGATGCCGATCTCGCGCTCCTTTACCCCGCGGTTGAAAATACTATAGCAGAGACTTTTGAGAACCTCCTCGCCGATGCTCTTCGGAAGATGCTGGGCGCTGAGCAGCAGAGCCCCTTCGTCGAGCATCATGCGGGAGGTTTCCCCCATCCCCATCGGGCGGCGCGTGACGCGCTCGATGCCAGCGAGATCGGAGTAGATGTAGACTTCGAACGGCGGATCGGCATCGAGGCTGAAGACCTGCTTGAGGCCAGGAGTTCCGCGGTCGAGATAATCGAGGATCTCTTCGGCGGCAAGGCTGTCTTTGATGTCGAAATAGACGTGATACGACTTCAGCTCGAACTTCTGGCTCTGTGACTCGACGAGAAACGTTCCCATAGCTTCGGCATCCTCCGTTTCCTCGAAGATACCATAATCGCGCTTCATTTCAACCCCTCAAGACATGGGGTGCAGGGCAAACGGCAAACCTTCAGGTTCCGGGAGGGACTGGAAGAGGATCGAATGAGCCCGACTGTCGAGCGCTGCTGAGACCGGTCCGTCGTTCGCCTCGACAGCGAGATCGCCCGAGGAGAACGCGAACGACGGCAACCGGCCCGGCATGCGAGAGCTGGAGGGCGAATCGATCCTCTGGAAGTCCCTCCCCCCAGCTCGATGAAATTACGTTGAACCCAACAATCAGGACAGATGCTCAATGCGAGAGGTATCATGAAAAGCATGCTGAACACGGACTGCCAAGTGTTGCTCGAGAAACTGCCCCGGCGCCTGCTCCCATCGCTGGAAGCGGGTCGCCGTGTCGGCCAAATCGTTCGGGGGTTCAAGACGCCGCCGGCAGCGATCGTTTCGCTCGGGAAAGCCTCTGTCGCGATGCTCGCCGCTGCGTATGAGGCACTCGGAACTGATGGAGATGCCGTGCCGGCGCTCTGTATCCGGCCAGCCGGGATTGACCCGGGTGTGCATGCGCTGGCGGGAAAGCCTGTCACGATCGTCGCGGCCGGCCACCCCCTTCCGGATGAGGGTTCGTTCCGGGCGGGGGACCGTCTTCTTGGGATGATCGACCGGCTCGAACGGGGAACGCGGCTGCTTGCCATGATTTCCGGAGGGGCGTCTGCCCTCGCAGATAAACCGGTCGGGGGGCTGTCCGAGACCGTCAGCCGCGAGGTGTTCCGGCGTCTCGTTGGTTCGGGGCTTCCCATCGGCGATCTGAATACGATACAACGGCACCTATCAGAGATCAAGAACGAGAATCTGTTAAG
>JAKQOH010000050.1 GCA_029565415.1 Candidatus Rifleibacteriota bacterium
GCGGGCAAGTTCGAGCAGTACACCGCGAAAAAGAACCTCATAGCACAGGAAGCGAAGCCGGAGCCGAAAAAAGCCGGTTTCCGCTTTCAGAGAACAAATATCAAACTGGATCAGCGTCAGTGCCGGGGCGGCGAAATACACGTTGTGAAAGCCGACGCGGACCTGAACAACATATTCGGACGGAGTTCGGGATTCAGCCGGGGCGTGCAGTACCGGATAGAACTCGACGACGGCGTGGTCATGGATTATCGCCCATGGGACTCCGCGAACCCTTATGCCGTTCAGGGACAGGTGGAAATCCGTGTCACCGGCAAGATCGCGGACCCGGAGCGATTCGAGACAATTCTTGACCGGCTCGACCAGCTTGGAATCAACTCGATTCCAGCGAGCGCGGAGGATGCCGAGATCATGTATCTTCAGAAACAGGCATATCTTCTGAAGAAAGACACATCCGCTGCGTGGAAGAAAATGTCGCAGAAACTGGATTCATCGAATGCAACCAAGGCCGAGCGCATCCAGTCCATGCGGAAGTTCTGGGCTGATGAACTCGGCGTTGACGATGTGACGAAGATACCTGGTTACGACCCGGTTGGAAATTACGAACTCGGATTTAATGACCCGACCCGGCGCGCCGGATACAGGCATCAGATGCGGTTCGATCTGACGGAAGAGACTCTGGATCGGGAACTGAAGGGATATGGGTTGTATCACAACGTAACGGACGGCGGCAACGTCGAAGACCTCGTGAAGACGGTGCTCGATAACAACGGCAACATGGTCTCGACCGTCGAGAAAATCCGCATCGGCGTGAAACCTGGTGGCATGTCCCCGACGAGTGACATGGGAACCGGCGGCGCGTCTTACTTCTTTACTCGCGTGCGCAAGCTGCCGACCGGTGGTGGCCGGGGAAGCACGGGGCTCTATTTCAAAAAGCGGCTTCTGCGCCGGATGGATGCAATCACTTATGATCACGATGCGTTCGGCAAGGTTATAGATAATTACGTTCGAAACAAACGGAAGACCAGCATCGAAGACTACAGGCGTCTGGCTTCCGGCGGGCGAAGCGACGAGACGATTTTCAAATATACGGTGTCGCTCGTGGATGAGATCGACGTCATTAAAACGAGCGGCGCGGCGCAACGCGCAAAGGTCATTGAACTGTTCAAGAAGAAAGGCTTCTCAAAACTGCCGGATGGCCGGAAGATAGAGGAAGTGGTGCTCTGATGCAGCAGGAACTTGATGCCGTGAAACAACAGATGCAGGAAAAGATCGCCGGTATAACTGAGCCCGGGGCGGTGGTGGTCGTTGACATCGGCGCCTCCGAATCCGTCCGCATTCTTGTGGATCGGTTCGATATCCTGTTTGCCCGCCCCGTTATAGGCGCTGACGGCTCCGTCTCCGGTCATTATTACTGGGCTGTGTGCTTTGAGGTCGGGTTCGATCAGGGCGGGCCGCAGAATGTCCGGCTGTTCAAGATGGAGAACGTCCGGGAGGAACGCTCCGATTTGTTCCTGTTCCGCGACCATCGGGAATATTCCTGCTTCATTGAAACCATCGATGAAATTGACGATGCGAAAAAAGCTGATTTTAAACAGTGGCGGGAATATCGAGGGCAGAACCAGAAGGCGTTCGAACGGCTTTACCAGAACTTCACTGCCGAGGCTATGGTAATGGCGCTCAATTGGGAGAAACCGTTCTGATGAAAATCCGCTATTTCATTGAATACAAAAGGCCCGACCCGAATAAGTGGGAGATGATCCCAATCGGCGTATGGGCGCACGGCGTGGACGACCGTTCCGCATTTGATGTTGGGTATGTGTCGGGATTCGACGCCGAGGAATGGGACGCGCAGTGTGTGGTGAACCG
>JAKQOH010000069.1 GCA_029565415.1 Candidatus Rifleibacteriota bacterium
GAACGTGCCGTCCGGATACCCGTCCATATAACCGGATTTGATCAGGAAATCCACGTCTTTGTACGCCCAGTGGTCTCTCGGAAGATCCTGGAACGCCGCGCTCTGCGCGCCGGCGATCGCCGGAAACAAGCAGAGCAGCAGCAGCGCCCCGATCAGTGCCAGGGGCGAAAACCGCGTTCTTGCGTTCGTTTGCCTCATGTGCGGGCTCGATGCGTCCTTCGTCTGAGTTGACCCATCAGCCCTATCGGCATTTCCTGCGCGAATTCTGATATTCCTTTCGCGGAATTTCTCGGGCCGAACTTCCGCGGCCGGGTCTGGTATCATGCAGACATGGGACCGTCCGAATCCGAAGTGTTCGCGCGCTCGCAGTTCCGGCTGCCGGTGATCGTGTTTTTCGGCGTTTTCTGCCTCGTCATCGCCAGCATCGAGGTGGCCCTCGGCCAGGGATTCATGCTGACGCTCGGCCGCGGGGCGGGACTGATCCTGGGCCTTTCCGTGGCCCTGACGGCAACGGCGATCCTCGCCCGCCGCATCGTCGATGCCCTGCTCGAACGCACGGACCAGGTGATGCCCACCGTCGTTCTCTGGCTGTACCCGCTCGTGACGCTCGGCTGCACCTGGATCCTCTCCTGGATCCTGCTGCGCGGCATCCCGGAGATCGCGGGCCGGGGCTTCTGGACGGGGCTGATCCGGCTGAACGCGAAGACCGTCACCGGGGCGTTCACCGGGCCGTTTCTGGCCTTCTTCCTGCTGCTGCTGGCCTGGACGATCGGGGAAGCCTGGCGGTATCTGAGCTGGTCGATCGGCTGGGGCGAGTTTGTCGCCCGCCTTTCCACCCACAAGGACGGCCCGCCCCCCGTCGAACTGTTGCAGCAGCGCCGGGAGCGGCAGCAGGCGATCCAGATCGACCGGGAGCGCGCACGGCGGTGCAACCGGTGGGGCATGCTCGCCATCTTCCTCACCATGATCGGCAGCTTCGTCTGGATCGTCTTCTTCCGGCCCGAGCTGATCCTCTACTATCGGGGAATGGCGCAACTGCGCTCGTTCCACAAACCCGACGCGGCGCTCGCGATGTTCGAGCAGCTCGTCCGCCGGTATCCCGGCTACCGGTACCTCGATACGGTGAAGTATCACAGCGCGTGGGTGCAGGAGCGACGGCTCGGCAACTTCGCCGAGGCCGCCCGCGCCTACGAGGCGTTTCTGGCGGAATACGGCACCGACAACGTCTGGGCCGACGACGTCGTGGCCAGTCTCGTTCGTATCGCCCTCGACAAGAGCAATGATCCGGCAGCGGCTCTCCGATGGACGGGCGAGTACCGTCGCCTGTTCCCCGACGGCATCATGGCCCCCCAGGTCGCTCTCTACGAAGTCCGCGCTCTCCAGGCCCTCGGCCGTCCGGCCGAGGCCGCCGCCGCCCTCGCCGTCGCACGGGACCGCTTCGGCACCACCGACGTCATCCTGTATGACAGTGAAGATGACTTCGCGGGCCGCATCGGCTTCGACGCTGCCGCCACCGCCGCCATCCGCTGACGCCTCTGGAAGGACCTCCCCTCGACTCGATGGATCCCCGCTTGCCCCGCCTTTCTGCATCGGCTTCGGCTGCGGATCGGAATCTGTGGTATACTGCGGCCGCGCACCGGGCAGGGTACCGCCCCGGGAGCGGAATCGCACCACGAACAACGGGATAGGGCAACATGGCACTGGTACTGGTGAAGGAAATCGCCCGCGATCACGGCCTGACGGTGATCGCCGGCCAGGAAGGCCTCGACCGCAAGATCATCTCCTCCGAGGTCCACCGGCCCGGCCTCGAGCTGGCCGGCTTTTTCGAGCATTTCGGCTACGAACGCATCATCGTTCTCGGCCGCACCGAGCTCGCCTACCTCGGCGAACAATCGCCCGAGACCCGGAAGGTCCGCCTCCGTCAGCTCCTGTTTTTCAATATCCCATGCATTATAGCAACCGACGACCTGCTCGTTCTCGACGAGCTGATCGAGTTGTGCAACCAGAAGCAGGTGCCGATCCTGCGCACTCCGGAACGCACCGGCGAGTTCGTCTACCAGTTGTCCCGGTATCTGCACAACCGGTTCGCCCCGCGCAAGAGCGTCCACGGCGTATTCCTCGAGGTCTACGGCGTCGGCATCCTGATCATGGGGCCGTCCGGCATCGGGAAGAGCGAGTGTGCGCTCGAACTGATCAAGCGCGGCCACCGGCTGGTCGCCGACGACGCGGTCCAGCTCCTCAAGATCAGCGACACGAAGGTGGTCGGCTCGCCCGACGAGATGATCCGCCACCACATGGAGATCCGCGGCCTGGGCATCATCGACATCCGCGCCCTGTTCGGCATTGCCGCGACCTCCGACGAGAAGATGGTCGAGATGGTCATCAACCTCGAAAAATGGGATGACCGCAAGGAATACGACCGGCTCGGCATCATGCAGCGTACCACCAAGCTGCTGAAAGTCGAGGTGCCCAGCACGACGATCCCGGTGCGCGAGGGCCGCAACCTCGCCGTCGTCGTCGAGACGGCCGCGATGAACTTTTATCTCAAGCGTATGGGCGTGCTCACCGCGGAAAAGTTCGCCAAACGTCTCCAGGCGAAAATGACCGGAGACTTCTGATGCGGTTTTCGCTGCGCCGCTGGTTCGGGCCGTCGATACGGACCCGGCGCTGGCTGATCTTTTTGGCCATCGGCATCCTGATGGTGAGCCTCGCCGTCGTTCTGGCCGGCCTCGCGATCATGATGCTGACCCCCTTCCACCTCGACACGGTCCGCAGCTTCGATCCCGGCGCGATTGCCTTCGCCGCCCTCAGTGCCTTCCTGCTCGGCTTCTACTGGCTGTCGCAGGCGGTCGGAAGCGCGTTCCAGGTCCTCAGCATGAAGGATTACGAGACTTCCGAACGGCTCCGGGCGCTGATGTTCCGGCGTCAGCCCGAGGGACCGCGGCCCCAGCTGGTCGCCCTCGGCGGCGGAACGGGCCTCAGTTCGTTGCTCAAGGGCCTCAAGGAGTTGCCGGTCGATCTGACGGCCGTCGTGACCGTCACCGACGACGGCGGCTCCTCGGGCCGCCTCCGCAAGGATCTCCAGATCCTGCCTCCCGGCGACATCCGCAACTGCCTCGTCGCCCTCTCGGGATCGGAAAGCCTGCTGTCGCGCCTGTTCCAGTATCGATTCGGGGAGGCCGGCGAGATGGGCGGCCACAGCTTCGGCAACCTCTTCATCGCGGCCATGAGCGGCGTTCTGGGTGATTTCGGAACGGCGGTGCGCGCCGCCAGCCAGATTCTTGCGATCCGCGGCCAGGTGCTGCCCGTGACCTGCGAGAACGTCGAACTGGTCGCCCGCTTCGACGACGAGTCGGAGATCGTCGGGGAAACCGCGATCTCTGCCGTCGGCAGGCGTATCGTCGCGATGTCCCTCAAGCCTCGCGAGCCGCTTCCCAACCCCGAGGCTCTCGCGGCCATCGACCGGGCCAGGCTGATCGTGCTCGGCCCCGGAAGCCTCTTCACCAGCGTCATTCCGAACCTGCTCGTGCCCGAGATCGCCGAGCGCATCAACCGCAGCCCGGCGCGCGTCGTATATGTCTGCAACGTGATGAGCCAGCCCGGCGAGACCGACAACTTCTCGGCGGCCGAGCACGTCGAGGCCCTGCTCCGGCACACGCCACTCCGCCGCATCGACGTGGCCGTCGTCAACTCCCGTCGGGCGGCTCGGCCGCTGATGGAGCGGTACGAGAAGATGAACCAGTACTGGGTTCCGCCCACCGTGACCCGCATCGAGGATCGCGGCATCCGGGTCGTCAGCGGCGACTTCCTCCAGGAAACCGACATGGTGCGCCACGACTCCCGCGCCCTGGCCGAGGTGCTGGTGGCCCTCATCGCCGAGGATCCGGCCGTCCGCATTCCCGCATGAGCCGCAGGTATCACCTGGCCCTGAAACGGGATCTGCTCTCCGCGCCCCCCGCGATGCCCTGCTGCGGCGAAGCACTCCTCGCGGGGCTTGCGCGCCGGCGCGGCTCGACCATGGCCGTGCGCGGTCCGCGCCAACTGCGCCGCTCCCTGTTTCGGGGCGTCGAGGCTGCCTGCCCGCCCGGTGTCTCTCTCGACCGCACGGGCCGGGAGCTGCGGATCGGCGGGATCGATCCGACCGCCTTGCGCCGGAACGTGGCCGGCCGGATCCGGATTCAGGCGGCCGGCAAGTCCGGCGGCCACTGTGCCCGGGCTTTCGTGCGCGGCCTGTTCATCCGGGCCGGCTACATGCAGGATCCCGAGCAGGGCTACCATCTCGAACTCGTCCTTCCCGGGAAATGGGCGTTCCGGCTGTTGCGGCTCTGCTCCGTGTCCCTGCGCGTTCCGTTCCGGTTCTGCCGGCGCCGGGGCCGCATCGTGGCCTACCTGAAGGGGGCCCGGCGGCTCGTGCGGCTGCTGAAAGCCTTCGAATCCTTCGACCGGGCCCTGCGTCTCGAGGACCTCATCGCGACCCGCCAGCTCCTGGGTACCGTGAACCGGCAGGTCAACTTCGAGACGGCGAACATCAACAAGCAGGTTTCAGCCTCGGAGCGCCTCCGGGAGCAGATCGGACGACTTCTCGAACACGCCGACCAGGAGATCTGGACCGATGCCCTGCGGGAACTCGCCCTGATGCGCATCCGCTACCCGATCGACTCGATCGAGGCCCTGGGGAAGCGCTGCATCCCCCCGCTCTCGAAGTCCGCCGTGAACCACCGGCTCCGGCGCATTGCCGCGCTGTACCGCGAAATATTCGAGCCGGCGAAGGGGGGCGTGGCCCGCGAATAGCCGCTTCCCGAAGCCGGAAGCGCGATTCCCCGCGCCTGAGGCCGCCTTGACAGGGGGGGAGGGGTATGCTATATCTTGATCCCTTGTAAAACACGGATTTCGTGTCCGAACTTCATTTGGAGGCATCTTGTCATGCAGATCGTCGTGAGTGGAAAGAATATCCACCTCTCCCAGGCCCTGAAGGACTACGCGGAAAAGAAACTGGCCTCGATCAAAAAGTATTTTGATCACATCATCGAAGTCGACGTGAACCTCTCGACGGACGATGTCCGCGATCAGACCCGCAGCAAGGTGTGCGAAGTCACCGTCTGGGCCAACGGCATCGTGATGCGCGGCAAGAAAGCCTCCGAAGACCTGTATGCCTCGATCGACATGGTCGCCGACAAGATCGAGCGCCAGATCAAGAAGCACAAGGAGAAGCTCAAGGACGTTCCGCGCCGCTCCACCGACAAGAAGGATCTGGCCGCCGTCCACTCCGTGCTGTCGCTCGACACCGGCAAGAAGGGCAAGAAGACCGTCGCCGCCGAGCCGTCCGACAAGGCCCACTCCGAGCACCGCATCGTGCGCAGCGGCACCTTCTCGATCAAGCCGATGTTCGCCGACGAGGCCGCCGAGCAGCTCGACCTGCTCAAGCAGGAGTTCTACGTCTTCTCGAACGCCGAGACCAACCAGATCAACGTCATCTACAAGCGCACCGACGGCAACTTCGGGCTGATCGAACCCGAATTCTGACCGGATTTTTCCGCGTCGGACGCCACAGGAGGCACTTTGGAGCTCACCGAATTCATATCACCCCAGCTGATCAAGCTGGAGCTTTCCTCCACCCAGAAAGTCGACGCGATCAAAGAGCTGATCGACCTCCTGGACAAGGCCGGGTTTCTCACCGACGCCGACGCGTTCCTCAAGTCGGTTCTCGAACGCGAGAAGGTCGGTTCGACGGGCATCGGCAAGGGGATCGCCATTCCGCACTCCCGCACGGCGACCGTCCGGGAAGTGGTGGTGGCCGTCGGCCGCTCGAAGGAGGGCATCGAGTTCGAAGCCCTCGACAGCCGGCCGGTTCACCTGATCTTCCTCATCGCCGCACCCATCGAGTCGGGCGGACTCTACCTGAAGGCCCTGGCGCGGCTTTCGCGCCTGCTGCGCTATCAGGAGTTCCGGAACGAACTGATGGAAGCCAAGACGGCGGAAGACATCATCAAGATCATCTCGTCCGAAGAGAAATGACCGCCGCGGATCCGCTGCCGGGCGGCCGGCAAACGACACATTAGACGCAGGACAGGGCGCGGACCCCGAACGGGGCCGCGCCCTGATTCTTGGAAAGGGACCAGGTTTCAGGCATGTTCGACTGGCTGTTCAAACTCATACGCTTCTTCATCCCCGACTTCAACGCACGCGAAGTGACCCGCCTGACGCAGATCCTCGAGGCGGTCAACGAGCAGGCCGAGCGGTTTTCGAAGATGTCCGACGCCGAGCTGCGTCAGATGACCGTCAAGTTCCGCGAGCGGCTGTTCGACGGCGAGGAGCTCGACGACATCAAGATCGAGGCGTTCGCCGCCGTTCGCGAGGCTTCGATGCGCGTGCTCCACATGCGGCATTTCGACGTGCAGATCATCGGCGGCCTGGCGCTGCACGAGGGCCGGATCGTCGAGATGAAGACGGGCGAAGGCAAGACGCTCGTCGCGACCCTTCCCCTGTATCTGAACGCTCTCGAGCTGAACCCGGTTTGGGTCGAGCTTGCGAAAAAGCGCGGCGTGCGGCATTTCGAGCCGCTCGAGGACGAGCGGGGCCTGATGATCCCGGTCGGCCGCGGTGCGCACCTGGTCACGGTCAACGACTACCTCGCCCGCCGCGACTCCGAGTGGATGGGCAAGATCTACAAGTTCATGGGTCTGAGCGTCGGTCTGAACGTGCACGGCCTCTCGGCCGAGGAGAAGCGTGCCGCCTATGCCTCCGATATCACCTACGGCACCAACAACGAGTACGGCTTCGATTACCTGCGCGACAACATGGCCCTCCACGTGGCCGAGTGTGTCCAGCGTCCCGAATACAACTTCGCGATCGTCGACGAGGTCGACTCGATCCTCATTGACGAGGCCCGCACCCCGCTGATCATCTCGGGGCCGGCCGAGAAGGCGACGTCGCTGTACTACGTGTTCGCCAAGGTCGCGCGCGAGATCGTGAAGCCCGACGAACACTACGTCGTCGACGAGAAACACCACGGCATCTCGGTCACGGAGGCCGGCATCGCGGCGGTCGAGCGGGTGCTCGGGGTCCAGAACATGTACGACAACAAGAACATGGAGCTGGTCCACCACCTGCAGAACGCCCTCAAGGCGAAGCACTTCTTCCATCTCGACAAGGAGTACATCGTCCGGGATCGCGAGGACGGGCGGGGCAAGGAAGTCGTGATCGTCGACGAGTTCACCGGCCGTCTCATGTTCGGCCGGCGTTACTCCGACGGCCTGCACCAGGCCATCGAGGCCAAGGAAGGCGTCACGATCCAGCAGGAAAACCAGACCCTCGCCTCGATCACCTTCCAGAACTATTTCCGTCTCTATAGAAAGCTGGCCGGCATGACCGGCACGGCCGAGACCGAGGCGAAGGAGTTCAAGGAGATCTACAAGTGCGAGGTCGTCGTGATCCCGCCCAACCGGCCGAACATCCGCCACGACCTCTCGGACATCATCTACAAGACCTCCGAGGAGAAGTTCGAGGCGATCGTCGACCACATCATCGAGGTCAGCGCGTCGAAACAGCCGATGCTGGTCGGCACGATCTCGATCGAGAAGAGCGAGCGGATCGCCGAGATGCTGCGCAAGCGCGGGATCCAGCCGCAGGTGCTGAACGCCAAGTATCACGAGAAGGAAGCCGAGATCGTCGCCCAGGCCGGCCGCGAAGGGGCCATCACCATCGCGACCAATATGGCTGGCCGCGGAACCGACATCCTGCTCGGCGGCAACCCCGAAATGCTTGCCGTGAAGGAACTGGGGCTGCGCGAAGGGCCGGAATACGAGGCCGCCGTCGAGAATTTCCGCAAGCTCTGTTCCGAGGAGAAGGAACGCGTGGTCCAGGCCGGCGGTCTCTACATCATCGGCACCGAGCGCCATGAAGCCCGCCGCATCGACAACCAGCTGCGCGGCCGCGCCGGCCGCCAGGGCGACCCGGGCGCCAGCCAGTTCTATCTCTCGCTCGAGGATGACCTGATGCGCCTGTTCGGCTCGGCCAACATCGCCGGCTGGATGGAACGTCTCGGCTGGGAGCGCGGGGAGCCGATCGAGCACCCCTGGATCTCGAAATCCATCGAGAATGCCCAGCGGAAGGTCGAACACCACCACTTCGAGATCCGCAAGCACGTTCTCAAATACGACGACGTCATGAATCTGCAGCGCACCACGATCTACAAGGAACGCCGCAAGGCCCTCGAACAGGATAGTATCCATGATGATATTATATCGATGATCGAGGATACGATCGCCGACCACATGGAGCGCGCGTTCAACCCCGAGATCGATCCTGACTCGTGGGATTACGAGACGTTCGCCGACGGCCTGGTCAAGATCTTCCCGATCGAGCGCCGCGTCGACCACTGGAAGAAGCTGTCCCGCGACGAGTTCGAGGATGAGCTGAAGACCGCGATCTTCGGCGCCCTCGAGGCAAAACGCCAGGAGGTCGGCCCCGAGGACTTCAAGCAGCTCGAGAAGTTCGTCCTGCTCCAGATCGTCGATGCCAAGTGGAAAGACCACCTGCACAACATGGACAACCTGCAGGACGGCATCCATCTGCGCTCGTGGGGCCAGCGCGATCCGCTCGTCGAGTACAAGATCGAAGGCCACGCGATGTTCCAGGACATGATCGACAACATCAAGGAAGATGTCCTCTACTACGTGTTCCGCATGCAGTACTCGCGCGCCGAGGAGAAAGAGGCCGTCGAGCAGAAGCAGCAGGAAGTCTCCTACAACCGGGGACCCGACGAAGGTACGGCGGCCGCGCCGAAGCGCGCCGGGGCCCAGATCGGCCGCAACGACCCCTGCCCCTGCGGCAGCGGCAAGAAGTACAAGAAGTGCTGCGGCCAGGGTTCCTGATTCCGCAAGACGATACAATCTGATACCGAGCGTATCCGGAGGGGCGGGTTTCATACCCGCCCCTCCTCGCATCTGGTCGATGGAGCATCTGCGGCAACCGAAGAGATCGATCCGCAGATGCCGCAGATGACGCAGATGACGCAGATTAACGGAATGTATCGACTATTGAAGTTGGCACTATATTTGGCCGCGTCGTCGGCCTGACAATTGTGCCGTAGGGGCGGATCGTGATCCGCCCGCGTCACCCAGGGACGTGATATCCGGTGTGTTGAAAGACGGCGCACCACGGAGTCACAGAGACACAGAGCAAAAGGGTGAACAAGTCTGAGAAATTCTGTGTCTCGGTGACTCGGTGGTGCGTTTCTTCCGGGGTCGCGCGGGGGCGAGAGATTGTGGTATTGTCTAAGACCATGGCTCGGCAGAGGGACGGATTCCGGCGTCGGGCGGTCACCCTGCTCGAGGTGCTGATCGCCCTGACGATCCTGTCAACCGTTCTGCTTCCCGTCGGCATGTTCATGGTCGAGTATCTGCGCGGCAGCAGCGAACTGGGGGAGTACCACCAGGTCATGAATATCCTCGAGGAAAAAATGGAAACCGCCCTGGCGCTTCCGTTCGACGCCCTTCCGGTCGGCCGTTCGAAAAACGTCCGCCTCGGCCATGATGCCGATGAAACCGGAAAACGGAGCGTCACACTGGATCTGAGACCTGTCCAGGTCGGTGTCGAGGAGGTCGGTTTCGAGCTCGAGGTCGAACCCGTTCCGCTCGAGTTTTCGGCTGTCGCCGACCCCGACACGGGGCGCATGGAGCGCACCCGCCTCGAGGCCTCCTACAAGCGGCTCATCCTGCGTGCCGGCTGGGGAAGCCGCTCCCGGCATAACCTCGATCTCGTCGCGTACAAGGCGGACCTGTGAACATGTTCGAACGCCGCGGAATCGCGATTCCCATCGTGCTTGGCATCATCCTGTGCTTCGCCGTCTGGGTCGGCTCGCTGTCCTGGACGATGTCGAACAGCCGGAGCCGCTTCACGCAGACCTTCAAGCTCCGACGGGCCTACTTCATGGCCCGTTCGGGGTTGCAGCATTTTTTTCTCAAGATGAAAGTCATGCAGCGCCAGCTGCCCGAGACGATGGCGGTCCTCGATGGGGCGCCGGCCGCGAACTGGGCCTCGCTCGCAAACTCGTTCGTCGAGGATATCGTCATTCCCCAGGAATCCCCCGCGAGCTATGCGCTTTCCTACGGCATCGGCAGCTTCACGATCGGCACCCGGGATCTCGACAAGGGCGAGATGACGATCGAGATCGTCGCCGAGGGAAAAGTGGACGGCGTGGGCGAGAGCATCAGACGTATTTTCCGCGTGACCCGGTAATGGGCACGACATCTCAGGAGGTATAACCGTGGATTTTGCCATAGCAGAACGCCTTCGCGAACTGAAAACACGGCTCTCCGGCATCGGTGAGCATCTTTGACCTGCCCAGACGAAAGAGGCAGATTCAGGAGCTCGAAGAGCTGACCCTGCAACCCAACTTCTGGACCGACCGGAACCGCGCCCAGAGCACGTCCCAGAAACTCGCCGAGCTGAAGAAGTCGTGCGAGGCATTCGAGACACTCTCGGCCGAGATCCGGGACACTGCCGACCTGCTGGAGCTCGCCGACGCCGAGCATGACGTGGCGATGTTCGACCAGCTCGTTGCGCAACTCGATCCGCTGACGAAGCGGCTCGACGGCCTCGAGCTGACGACCTTCCTCTCGGAGGAATACGACCAGTCCGACTGCTACATCGCCATCAAGCCGGGGGCGGGTGGCACCGAGTCGTGCGACTGGGCCTCGATGCTGTACCGCATGTACTGCCGCTGGCTCGACCGGAGCGAGTTCAAGTATGAGGTCATGGATCTCCAGGAAGAAGAGCAGGGCATCAAGTCCGTCACGTTGCTGGTGAAGGGTATGTATGCCTACGGCTATCTCAAAGGGGAAAAGGGCGTTCACCGGCTCGTGCGCATCTCGCCGTTCGACTCGAACGCACGCCGCCACACCAGCTTCACCGCCGTCGACGTGACCCCGGTGCTGCCGGATGACGCCGACATCGAGGTGCGCGACGAGGATCTCAAGCTCGACTTCTTCCGCAGTTCGGGCGCCGGCGGCCAGCACGTCAACAAGACCAGTTCGGCCGTGCGCATCACCCACCTGCCGACAGGCATCGTCGTTGCCTGCCAGATCGAGCGGAGCCAGCACCAGAACCGTGAAGTCGCGCTCAATATGCTCAAGGCCAAGCTGTACAAGCTGCAGCAGGAGAGCCGCGACAAGGAGCTGAAGAGCCTCCAGGGCGACCAGAAGAACATCTCGTTCGGAAGCCAGATCCGATCGTATGTCTTCTGCCCCTACACGCTGGTGAAGGATCTGCGCACCGCCGAACAGACGAGCGATGTGCATGGGGTGATGGACGGGGATCTCGACCGGTTCGTCAACGCCTACCTCAAATGGCACGCGGCCGGGGAAAAGCCCCGCAACGTCGGCGCCGACGGCGAGGAGGAGCTGGAAGTCTGAACCCACGCGGCTGCACGACCCCGAGTGCGCCGGATCGCGGATTCCCGCAACCCGGCGCGTTCGTGCGTCCGCGCGGAAGCGCGATGTTCCTGCTCCTGACGGTCGTCGGCCTGTTGTATATCTTCGGCACGATGTTCGTCCGGTATATGACGCAGGAGCGGGCCCAGACGGCAAAACAGGGGGACAGCATCGTCGCCTACTACCTTGCCGAAGCCGGCATCGAGAAGGCCCAGGTGAAGATGCGCGAACTGTTCACCGAGAAGCTGATCAAGGAAGGCGAGATCAACGACCGGCTTCTGGCGCTGCTCGACATCGACCGGGCCGAGAATTTCCAGATGAAGGTCGAGATTCCGGATGGTGACCTGATCAAGAACGGCGCGGCCGAAGTGATCGTCGAGGTCACCAACCTCAAGCTGACTCCCTTCAAAACGTATATCGACGAGTATGAAGAGGTTCCCTCGCCCCTCAAGATCTACCGGAAGCAGAACCGGGACACCTATGCCGACAAGGCTCTCGGCGGCTGGGAGGGCAATCTGCGCTTCGTCTCGACCGGCACCTTCAAGAAAACCGTCCGCAAGGTCGAGATGATCCGGGATCTCAAGGTGAGCGATCTGACCCCGCCGGCCGAGAACTACACCCTGTTCGTCGCCGGCAAGAAGGACGAGTACATCAAGGAGGGCGAGTTCCGGGTGCGGAACTGGAGCGTCGTGCGCTCGCTTAAGGAGATGATCGACGAGATCATCAAACGCACGAACGAGGCCGTCCAGGAGACGCTCGGCAACAGCGCCGAAGCCCTGTTCTGGGAGCCGAACACCGTCAACATGATCAGCTTCGACGGCGACGTCAAGGTGAAGGTGCTGAAGGTCATCCGCAAACTCGTCATGTCGGTCACCGACGTGAAGATCAAGGACTACGTCGATACGACGATCCAGAATCTCCATCCCTACCTGTGGGGCAAGATCCGCACCAATGGCCGGCTGCACGTGTACCTGCCGTTTTTCGCCGCTGACGATATCATCAACTATTTCGAGGACAACTCGATCTTTTCCCATCAGCGGCCCGAAATCGGCTACCTGTTCTGCAACAACCAGTTGCATGACCCCTATCTGAGCAAATACACCTACTACGAGGGCGAGATCATCCGGTATTACCAGAAGCTCAAGCCCTACGTGCTCGGTATCACCGAAACGCCGTATCCCAGCTCGGATCCCTACACCATCAACACGAAGTTCGATTTCACCACCCGCCACCCCGACAAGCTGCAGCCGCTGCAGCTCGACCGCATCAAGAAGAACGCGAAAGAATACTGCCACGAATTCTACGAGAAGGATCTTGTGGTGAAAGGCACCTACGCGAAGCCCGCTTCGGTCTGGGGCATCATCTACGTCCAGGGCAACGTGTTCATCGGCGGCCGCATCTCGGGCCAGGCGATGATCGTCACCGAGGGCAACGTCATCCTCACCGACAACGTCATCCACGACAGCGCCGACAGTTTTCTCTCGGTCGTCGCGCTCAATGGCCTCGTCTCGTTCCGGCCCGGCATGACGAAGGCTAAAATAGAGTCGGCTATTTATGCAAAGAACAGCATCAAGGGCGGAGAGCAGGTTTCGATCCTGGGCAACCTCGTGGTCGAGAACCTCAACCGCATGGAAAAAGAGGAAGGGCCGGTGCTGATGCCCAAGCGCATCTTCATCAACTACGACTCGAACCTCAAGAGCCAGACCGGCAACAACGTCTGCTTCAACATCTCGGAGCGCGTCACCACCTTCCGCGACCTCTGACCCCCGCGCCGGAATCCGTGGACGAACCGCAGTGATACTCCATTGAAATGCCCCCGGTTTCAGGAACGCATCCGCAGATGGAGGGCAGATGAACGCAGATGAAGAGTCAGCTGATAAGACGTTCAGAATTTCATCTGCGCCATCTGCGTCATCTGCGGATCGGGTCTTTCGGGGTGACCCGGCGGGTCAGGGGTGGGCGGCGATATACTCGATGGCGGGAAGCTCGACGGACTGGCCCAGATCGTTGATCACCCGGTAGCTTTTCCACTCGGCCCGGCCGGTGACGTTGAGGACGGCGCCCTGCTTCGCGAAGGGCGGCAGGCCGCCTTTCGGGGCGGCGACCAGGAACACCGGCTGATTGTTGAATCCGGGACTGAGCCGGAAATCGTTCCGGTCGCGGCCCATCTGGTCCAGTTCCTCCTGGGAGAGTTCCTTGATCATCAGCAGGAAGTCGAGGCCATACCGGCTCATCGTGCGGGCGACGTAGCCCCGCCATTCGAGGGTGACCGAGCCGGTGAACCGTGTCTTGAAGTTGATATCCTGGAGCTGCCGGTAGGTCAGATTCGTACTGGCATAAATCTTCCGCGAGGCGGCGAATCCCTCGCGGGCCGGCCGGGCGATTTCCTCTGCCTCGGCGGCCCGGACACGGGCGATCTCGATCTTGCGCTGGGCGTCCCTGCGGTAGGTCGAGTCCAGCCCGCCGCCGGCGAGCGCCTGTTCGAACAGGGTGACCGCTCCGGCGAAGTCCCCGGTCGTGAACGCCTGGCTGGCCCTCAGATACAGATCGTTCGCGACGTCGATCGAGGCCTGGTCGAGCCGGCTCTGCAGGTTGGGATTGCCCGGATTCATCGAGTTCGCCTTGGCGTAATACTCCTTCGCAAGGTCGGCACGGCCCATGCGTTCGTAGATGCGGGCGATCTCGACTGCGACGCCGGCCTGGGGCTTCACGGCGAAGTAGGTCTGGTAATTCTTCAGGGCGTCGTCGAGCAGGTTCACCTTCGAGTAGTTCTGTGCCAGGAGATAGTAGGCGGCATGGAAATGCTCGTCGACCCGGATCGCCTCTTCCAGATGCTTGATCGAGGCGAACAGGTCGCCCTTGAGGCTGAAGGCTTTGCCGAGCAGGTAGTGCAGCCGGGGATTGTCCTCGTCGTCGGTCGAGAGGGAGTCGAGCAGCTCGATCGCCTGCTGGTACCGGCCCCGTTCGATGAAATCCTCGGCGCGCGACTCGGCACTGGTCTTGATGCTGTCTTTCGCTTTCTGGGCCGCCTGGGGGGGAAGCGGCGGCACGCGCAGCGTCTCGGCCGGCGGGAGCTGGGAGGAGGGGGGCATGGCCGGGAGGGCCGCGACGGACTGAGGGGGCCGGGTCGGCGGAAGGACCGGAAGATCCGGGGTGTTCTGGCGGGTCACGACCGGCGCCTGGGTCGTCCGCTGCGGCCGGGCGGGCTGCTGCGACCGCTGCTGACTCCGGGCGGCCCGCTCCCGGGCGGCATCCTCGAGAACCGCGGCCTGCTCCTCCCCGCGGCTCCGTTTCATTTCGACGGTGCAGCGGGCGATGCCGCGCCGGGCCGCAACCATCGAGGGATCGAGCACGGCGGCGAGCTGGTATTCCTTCAACGCCTCCTGGAAGTTCCCCGTCAGTTCGAAGACCCGGGCGAGATTGAAGTGGACGCCGGGGTGGCGGGGCGACCGCTCGTAGGCCCGTTGCAAAGCCTGATGGGCCTGTTTGTATCGTTGCTGATATATATGGTTGACGGCTTCCTCGACCAGGATGTTCGTGTCATCGAAGGCGGCGAATGCCGGCACGGCGGCCGCGAACAGAAGCGCGGCGAACCAGGAGTGCCTGGTGCCGGTTCCGCGCCGGAAGGTCGTTTTCAAGGTTGAATCGTGTTGCATCTTACGCCATCCTGTCGTCCGTCTGGCGGGCAACCGCGAGGCCCCGTCAGCGTGGGGTTTTTGACGTCACCGGAATCCTATGATACCATCAGTTTCAACAAAACCAACTTCCCAATCGGAGGCCGTATGTCGATTTTCCGTTTCATCTGGTGGGCGATGATCATCAGCCTGGCCGCGTTCGCTGGCTACGTCTACGGGTACCTGTCCGAGTAAGATTCCCGGGTCCGATCGACGCCTCCCGGCCTGTTGCCAGGCTACGGGAGGCGTTTTGCGTTTCCGGAAGAAGCGGCTGGAGCGGGTCACCGGTCGGCGGCAGGGCTCTGTTTCTGGGCGAGCCAGGCTGCTTCGCGCAGGGAATAGGCCTTCTGCACCCGCTGCAGCTTGTCGTTGTCGTTGAGCAGCTCGGCCATCACTTTCAGAGCCCGGAAATCCCCGTTTTTCAACATCAGCTCGCCGCAGACCGCCCGCACGCCTTCGCTCGGGTCGGCCGTTCCCTTGAACAGCAGATCATTTGCCTGGCCGCCGTCGATGGCGGCCCGATACCGGTAGGCAGCGGCCCGGATATTGTGGTCGGGATCCTGAAGCAGCGGCGCGGCGTGGGGCTTGAAATCTGCCGCGCGGAGACGGGCGAGAAGGTCGATGAACTGGGCCCGGAGAACGGGGCTGCGTTCCTTGCTCCACATCAGGGTGATGCGCGAGGCGTCGGCCGGAGCCATGACCTCGCCCATGGCCCTGATGAAATGCGTCAGAGCCCACTGGGTTGCATGCGTGTAGGCTGCGGTCAGACCGTTGAAGCTGCCCGGTGCGTTGATGCGGCCGATCGCCCAGGCGCTCCGGCCCGCGACCACGCCCTCCTCGTCGGAAAGAAGGCGGATCAACGCCTGGACGGCTTCCTTGATCCGGTAGGTTCCGGCCAGCCAGGCGCCGCTCGAGCGTTCCCACCGGTTCGGCGAGGTCATGAACCGCTGGAGTTCGTTCGTCATGCGGCTGCTGAGCCCGTTTTCGTAAAAGATGCCCATGACGTTCGCTTTCACGCGGTTCGAGGGATCCCGCAGGTAGGGGGTCACGACCTGCTCGATCAGCGGAAATGGGAGTTGTCCGAGCGCTTCGATCGCGTTGGCGCGGATCCGCGCCTCGGAGTGGAGGAGGCTGTGCTGGAAATAGGCGATCAGGGCGGGGTTGTGATACTTCCCGAGGGACAGCAGGGCCGTCGCGAACACGTTGTTGTTGTCTTCGGATTCCAGCAGGTTGACGAGGATTTCGGAGGCCGGTCGGAGCGGGGCGAGATGGCCGAGGACCAACGCCGCATCGATGCGAACGCCGATATCGGGATCCCGGGCGGTTCGTGCGAGGAAGTCCCAGGGAACGTGCTCGCCGAAGAAGTGCAGGACGCGCACCAGCGTCTGGCGCACTTTTGGCGAGGCCTCGTTCTGGACGGTCTGGACGAGGGCCGGGAGAAATGCCGGATCACCGGTCAGGCCCAGCGAATTGACCGCGAACAGCCGGGTGTTGAGGTCTGCCGAGCCAAGTGCCTTCTGGAGTAGGGGAAGGGCTGTTTTCAGGCCGATGACGCCGCAGACCTGGATTGCCTTCCACTTGACGAACCGGTCGGTGTCGCTGATGAGCGGCAGGATCTGTTCGCACTCCGGCGCTTCGGGATAGGCCTGGAGTCCCTCGAGCGCGAGAAAGCGGATGTTCGGGTTCGGGTCCTTCAGGGCAAACCCATACTGCCGGATGATCCGTTTTTGAAGTTCCTCTGCCGACGACATCTTCTCTTCCCTTCCCCTGCATTATACCATCTGCTATCTCGTCCTGCCTGCGGTGGAATGCCCGGCCAGGCAAGGCTGGCAGGCCTCCGCAGAGGGCATGGCGCTTTCCGGACCGGCAACATCACCGCCCGTCAGGGCAAGGACGCCTTCCGGTGTCAGCGGGGTTTCATGTGCTTCTTGGCGAGCAGGGCCATATACTCCTCGCGGAGTTCGGCGACACCGTACATCGCCGCCTTGACGATATCGCGCTGCGTGAGATTGAAGCGGCGCTTGACGTCCGCCATCGGCACGCCGGCCGCCAACTGGTCCAGAATGGCCTCGATCAGGGGGTTTCGAGCCATGGGGGATCCTCCCGGGTTCTTCACAGACTTCATGCCCTCTCTATCGGCAGCATCCCCTGTTCCGTCCAGAGGCCGGATCATCCGGCTGGCTTTCCGGCCTTGTATCCGGGGAGTTCCCGGGAGTATGCTCGGTAAACCGGAAGGGCAGTGAGAACATCTTATTTGACGAACGAGGAACGACAATGCAACTGAAACGCTTTTCCCTCTGGATTCTCTGTCTGGGTCTGATTGCTTCGGCTCTCGCGGGATGTGGTGGCGGCGGAGGCGGCGGTGGCTCGAGCCTGCCCTCGATGAACACGACGATCGCGGGCTCCCTGGAACCTCCCGATGTGACGACACCCGGTGTTGCCGGAAGTGTTCGGGGATTGACAGGTTTGGAACTCCTCCCGAAGTATGCTGCAAGTGGCACCTGTACGGTCAACGGACAGGCGATGGCATTTTCTCTGGCGACCGCAACGAAGCATTTCCAGATTCCGGATATTCCGACCGCCAGTTTCTACGACGTGAAATTCACCTATAAGAACCTCGTCCTCCGGACCATTGTGCCGCATACTTCACCGTATATGAGTACTCCGGTGAATGTTGATTCGACAGTCAAGGCGTGGATCATGGAACGTTACGCTTTCACGCCAACGCAGATGGCAAACTGGGAGATCAAATCGACATATGTTACGTACATGGCCAGCAGATTCCAGGCTTGGCTTAAGGATTTGGGCAGCAGTTTGAGCGGATTCCAAAATCGTTGGACAGCCGAGCTGGCCAGCCTCTCCTACAATGTCCCCACGATTGCTTCTCTGGCCTCCGACCTCACGCCGGCCGTCGACCTTCGGGGGACGTGGAGGGGCACGAACTGTGTCTTCTATAATCTGAATTTCAATGGGCAACGTGCCACCAAACTCACCGGCGATCTCATCTTGAAGGTAACGGGTCAGAGCGGCAATGCCGTGACGGGAACCCTGGCGATCACCGTGAGAAACCAGGAAAAGATGCCCAATGTTGATAACATGATTCCCGAGCCGAATTATCCGGCAAGCACCTTCACGAGCGGCAACATCTCCTCGACGAAGTTCACGTTCGTGTATGGATACAACAAATTCGAGTTCGAGACGCTGTCGGATTCGATGCTCGGAAAGGTCTCGAATTGTGACCAGAAATTTGCGGGTCTCGATTCGGACGCCGGAGCCTTCCTGCTGACCAAGGAATGGTGACGGGCCTGACCACCCGCCGCCCTCGGAGCGATCGCTTCGGGGGGCGGTTTCGTTGAGAGCGGGTTTGTGGTATCATCACGCACCTTCGATTCCACCTGAATTCACAAGCCACGGAGGCATGGTCATGGGCCTGATGCTGTACAACACGATGAGCCGCTCGAAAGAGCAATTCGTCCCCCTGGTCGAGGGACACGTGGGCATCTATGTCTGCGGCCCGACCGTCTACGGCCCTCCGCATCTCGGCCATGCCAAGAGCTATATAACGTTCGATGTGCTCGTGAAGCACCTGCGCCGGCGCGGCTTCAATGTTCGCTACGTGCAGAACATCACGGATGTCGGCCATCTGACCGACAATGCCGATGCCGGTGAGGACAAGATCCAGCGCCAGGCGCGCATCGACCGCGTGCATCCCTACGAAATCGTCGACAAATGCATGTTCCAGTATATGCACGACATGGAGAGACTGCGCGTGGCGCATCCGAGCTTCTACGTCCGGGCCTCCCAGCACGTCGGCGAACAGATCGAGGCCGTCCAGAAACTCGTCGAGAAGGGCCACGCCTACGTTTCCGACGGGAACGTGTATTTCGATGTCGCGTCCTTCAAGCGGTACGGCAAGCTGTCGGGTCGGACCGTCGACGAGCTGCGCGAAGCCGTGCGCGTCGAGGCCCGTTCCGACAAGCGGAACCCGCAGGACTTCGCCCTCTGGAAGCGCGCCGAGCCGGACCACATCCTTCAGTGGAATTCGCCGTGGGGCCCGGGGTATCCGGGCTGGCACATCGAGTGCTCGGTCATGAGCACCAAGTATCTGGGCGAGACGTTCGACATCCACGGCGGCGGCCTCGAGAACATGTTCCCGCACCACGAGTGCGAGATCGCGCAGAGCGAGGCCGTGACGGGCAAGCCGTTCGCGCGCTACTGGGTTCACAACAATATGGTCACGGTCGACGGCGTGAAGATGGGCAAATCGCTCGGCAACTTCCGCACCTGCGAAGACCTGCTCCAGCGGCACAGCCCCGAGGCCATCCGGGTGTTCATCCTCTCGACGCATTACCGCTCGCCCAGCAACTACACGGAAGAGGCGATCGGGGCTGCCGCGACCGGCCTTCAGCGCCTTGGCCAGCTCCACGCCGCGCTCGAGGAGCACGGGAAACGCCAGGTGACGGAAGGCAGGAATGATACGGAGCTCCTGGCCGCATCCGAGGCCACGGAAAAGGCGATCGGCGAAGCCCTCGACGATGATCTCGACACGCCCGGCGCGATTGCGCACCTGTACACGTTCGTCACCACGGCGAACCGACTGATGGCGGCCGGGATCTCCTCCGGCGCGGCGCATAAAGCTCTTGATATGTTACGCGGCTGGGCCGGCGACGTGCTGGGCATTCTGCCCCCGGTCCAGGGGGCTGCCGGCGACGGCGTCGATATCGACCCGCTGATGGGCATCATCCTCGATCTCCGGAAAGAGATGAAGACCAGCAAACGGTATGACCTGGCCGACCAGATCCGCGACCGGCTCAAGACCGCCGGCATCACGATCGAGGACACCCGCGACGGTGCCCGCTGGCGGCGTGCGTGAGCGGTGCTGCGTTCCCGGTTGACGCCCTGAAATTTGCCTTTTCCCGGCCCTGGGTGGCGAGCGAGGTCGAGCGATTACCGGCGCGTACCCTGGCCTATGTCGGCGACGGCGTGTTCGAGTTGGGGGTGCGGCTGCGCCACGTCGCCGGGGGGACCGACGATGCCGGGCATCTTCACTCCTCCGTCGTGAAACTCGTCTGCGCGCCGAACCAGGCCCGCATCTTCGAAACGCTCTGGAATACCGTCTCTCCGGCTGAGCAGGAGCTGCTGCGCCATTGGCGCAACGCCAAGATGCCCTACCGGGGACCCCGGATGGACCGGCTCACCTATGCCCGCGCCACGGCGCTCGAGGCCTGGGTTGGGTATCTGTTCCTGACCGGCCAGGATGGCCGGCTGGAAGACGTATTCGCCCTCGTGAACCCGCCCGAGCCGGCTGTGCCGGCCGATGAAGAAGGAGAAGACCATGAGCTCTGACCGCCCCAGAAAGTTCGATTCCGGTTCCCGTCGTTCCGGTGGCCCCGGCCGCCCGCAGGGCGGTCGTGATACCAAGAAAAACGAGTGGTGGAGCGAGAAACAGGGTCTTCACAAGAAACATGGCGGCCAGTCCTCCCACGACGGCCCTCCGTTGCGGGAAAAGCGCGAGCGGTCCGAGCCGAAAGAGCCCCGTGAGCCGCGCGAGTTCCGGGGATCCCGCGATCCGCATGAATCACGCGGATGGCAGGGGGATTCCGAGAACCGTGAGGCGCCGCGCCGGCACGAGGGGGAACACCATGGCCCCCGCCGTGACGACCGGGGGGCCGGTGGCAGGAAGAAGTTCGGAAAGCCGGATGGTTTCAAGAAGCGGTTCGAATCGGGCGAGCCGAGGGGCGAGGCCAGGCATCACGGGGAAAAACGGGAGTTTGCCCGTCACGACGAGCGTCGAGAGCGGTTCGGCGGCGAAAGAAAGCCGACCCGGCGTGATGACCAGGGCTTCGAGCCGGTTCGCCGGCCTCCGGCAGCGCCTGACCTGGGCCAGACCGGTGGTGAAGACGAAGCCATGTGGATCGTCGGCCGACATGAGGTGCAGGAGCTGCTGAAGACCGGAAAGCCGGTCGAGGCGATCGTCATCGCCGACTCGGCGCATGGGGAGGCGATCCGCGCGATTCGCGAGGAAGCCCACCGCCGCCGGCTCAAGCTGCAGGTCGTGCCGGTTCAGGCGTTCCGGCGCATGCATGGGGACGATACGCAGGGGGTTGCGGCCCGGACGGGGGCTTTCGAGTATGCCGATCTCGACGCTCTGCTTGACGCGTGCGACAAGAACCCGGAAACCGTGCTCGTTGCCTTGAACCACGTGGAGGATCCGCGCAATCTCGGGGCGATCGTGCGCACGGTCGAGGCGGCCGGGGCGGCTGGCATCATCATTCCGAGAGAGCGTGCCGCGGGCATGACGGGGGGGGCGATTCGTACAGCCCAGGGGGCCGCTTCCCATCTCACCGTGGCTCGTGTCGTGAACCTCGGCGTGGCACTGGAGCAGGCGAAAAAGCGGGGCTACTGGGTTGTGGGTCTCGAGGGCGGGGCGCCAAAGCGGTATGACGAGATCCGGTACACGGGAAAGGTACTGCTCGTGGCCGGCGGCGAGGATGTCGGGCTGGGTGTCCGCATTGCTGGCGCGTGCGACGAGGTGGTTTCGATTCCGCTTGGGGGCAAGACCGCGTCGCTGAACGTTTCCGTCAGTACAGCGGTCGTCCTGTTCGAAGTCTTGCGGCAAAAGGGGTTTGGGGTTGGCCGCGCGCCGGAAAAATAGATATTGACTTTCGATCGAACATCCTCTATAATCGCCAAATACCGGTGGCCTTGCCGGTACGTTCTTTGACCAATGCATCTCAAACATGCCGATGTAGCTCAACTGGCAGAGCATCTGATTTGTAATCAGAAGGTTGTGGGTTCGATTCCCATCGTCGGCTTGTGCAGATACCTGGATGGGTGCCCGAGTGGCTAAAGGGGGCAGACTGTAAATCTGTTGGC
>JAKQOH010000097.1 GCA_029565415.1 Candidatus Rifleibacteriota bacterium
GCGTGCATGAGGAAGATGCTTCACATCATCTACGGATGCTGGATTTCCGGAAAACCTTTTGATGCCGCCCATGAGAAGGGGCGGCAGGCAGCAAAGCCGCGCCCCGAAGCGGAAGCGGCCACCACAGAACCCCCGCAGCCAACCCCTGCTCGCACGGTGACTGCCCCCGTCTCCCGTCGAGAAGCGGCGAAAAGAAGAAAGGCGACAACCATGCCACAGACGGTTATCTGCCGTCGGGAACGTGGTCCCGGTGTCGCCTCTGTATCCCATCCTACATGACCTCAAAAAGGGATTCAAGGAATGCAAAAATTCGATTGCATTTCAACGGAGTATCTCTGTGGTAAATCGTATCCTGCTATCCCGAAAACGGTTCGGGCGCATCGCGATGCGCCTCTACGGGCGGGAGGGTGGCGGTAGGTGCTGCGAGAGGTCGGGGAGGACATCGGGACGAACGGGCAAACGAAGTATTATATTATTAGCGATAGAATATTCGGGGAGATCGCCGAGGAGGACCGTCGGAGCGTCGTATTCACGGGCGCCTTCGATGAACACGAGATCGACGCGGTCCGCCACGAACGCGATCATCGCATCGATGCCGATCTCGGCTCCCTGGACAAACAGTTCGGCACGGCCAGGTGAGATGCCGGCGCTGACGACTGCCCCCGCGGCCAGGTGGCAGGCGGTGTCCTTGCCCGATGCCGGCGGGTCGAGCGGGTGGCGTGTGTGCTTGATGACGGCGATCCGAAGGTGTGAAAGCCGCTTCACCAGAGCATCGATCAGCGTCGTCTTCCCACTCCCCGACTTCCCCAGAACCCGTATAATGCGCATCGAAGCCTCAACGAACCACAGAGACACAGAGACACAGAGAATAATTCTTCTTCAAGCGCTTACTCTGTGTCTCTGTGCCTCTGTGGTGCACCCTCGTCATCACACTCACGTCCTGATGGCGAGGAGGGGGTTGGCGGTGCGCAGGGGGCCGCCGGCGAGGACGCGGGCGAAGATGCCCTCGCGGGGCATGACGCAGTCGCCGGCCTTGTGGTAGACGGCGCACTTTGTGTGACACTCCTTGCCGATCTGCGTCACCTCGAGCAGGACCCCGCCGCCACTCCAGATCAGAGAGCCGACGGGCAGTTCATACAGCAGGATTCCGGAGGTGGCGATATTCTCGGCAAACGAGCCGAAATCCACCTTCAGTCCCTTCTCCTGCATCTTCCGGATGCTCTCGATACCGAGCAGGGAAACCTGTCGATGCCAGTCGCCGCCGTGGGCATCGCCCTCGACGCCGAATCCGAGTTTGATCATGACCTCGTCGGTCGGGTCTTTGGGAATCCCCTTTGCGCGGCTGGTCGCCAGCTTTTCGATCCTGCCGGCCTCGACGCCGTCGCCGATCCAGTCGCCGCTTTTGCCGCCGGTTTTGAGCAGCAGGCGACAGCCTTCGAGCGCGACGCCCTTCGTCACGCCTTTGACCATGTCATACAGGTTCAGCTGGGCTACTGAAACGGCCGTCATGGCCTCCATCTCGACGCCGGTCCGATCGCTCGCCAGGGCTTCGGCAACGATGGCGACGCGCTCCGTACCCCAGGGGGCGAGGGTGATATTCACCGCATCGAGGCGGATCGGATGGGTCAGGGGAATGAGATCGGACGTGCGCTTGGCCGCCATGATGGCCGCCACACGGGTCGCGGCCCAGGCATCGCCCTTGGCGATCTGGCCGTCGCGCAACAGGGAGAGAGCCTTTTCGCCGACGCGCACCGAGCCGAAGGCCACGGCGCATCGCTTCGTGACGGCCTTGCCCCCCACATCCACCATCTTCACCCGCCCCTCACCATCCAGATGCGTCAACATTGCTATCCTTTCACCACAAAGGCACGAAGAAATGGGAAGTTTGAATTGAATTCACCACAAAGGCACAAAGGCACGAAGAAACAAGGAGTTTGGAATTCACCACAAAGACCAACTTTCCGAAAACATAACAATATAAATACAGCTATAAAACTATGGAAATTTCTTTGTGTCTTCGTGTCTTTGTGGTGTAACGATTCTTCCGTCTTCTCTACTTCTGGGGGGTGGAGAGGCGGTAGAGGTCGCAGCCGAGCTGGCGGATGCGGGGGGCATTCTCGAGCCGGTCGAACCACTTGTCGGGAATGGCCGCCAGGCCGTTGAATGCGCCGAACATGGCCCCGGACATGGCCGCAATCGCGTCGGCATCGCCACCGACGTTGGCGGCGGCGACGATCATCTCATCGAACTTGCGCGGATGGCGAAGGAACCAGTACAGCGCGGCCGGCACCGCCTCCATGGCGAAGCCGCTGACACCGATCTGCTGCATGGCAACGGCCGGTTCGGCGCGAAGCGCATCCCGCATCGTCTTGAGCCGCCGGACGATCTCGGGCGCGAAACCCTGCGCCCGCTCGATCGCCGCGTTCACGATGACATCCGCCGAGGGTTCGCTGCCCTCGAGCCCCATGCGGATCACCGTGGCCAGAACGATCGCCCCGGCCACCGCCCGCGGGTCGGTGTGCGTGATCCGGCACGACTTGTCGAGGGCATCCTTCAGCAGCCCCGGCGAACGCCACATAGCAAGAGCTATAGGAACAGCCCGGGCCGAAGCAACGACGCCGGCCGAGGGGAACCCGGCCTGCGCCCAGGGAACGCCGGCGGCGAGTTTGCGGCAGGCCTTCATCATCGTGTTTCCCGGGAACCGCCAGGCGGTGCGCAGCTTCTGGGTCTGGTACCAGTCCACGAACCGGTGGGAAAGGTCGTCGACCGAGAACGAGCGCTTTTCGACGAGGCTCTCGGCCACGAGCAGCATAATCTGGGTTTCATCCGAATACTGGCCGGGCTCGAGATGGGCAACCGGATGGGACGGCATCGCTTTGACGTATCCCGTCACGCGCTGGTGGCCGATCGCCGGGTCGCGGATGACATCCTCGATCGGCGCGGCGAGAGCGTCACCAATCGCGTATCCGAGCAACACCGCCTGGAACTTGTCGATCATGGGTTATCCTTTCCCGGGCGGCCGTTCCGCTCATCGACGACGATCTGGGCGCGGATCTTCGCCTCGCGCAGCAGCAGGAACACCCCCGGATTCCGCTCCAGGAAGCGATAAAACTCCATCGTGTCGATCGTATACGCCACCACGGGCCCCGCGGCCGCGAGGGTGAACCGGTGCCGCCCCCGGGCCGGGGTCGAGTAGATCCTCGTGAACAGGCTGCCGCGCCGCGCCCGGGCCACCCGGCGGCCGCAGCGGGACATCGCGACGGTGCCGGAATCGACGAGAAAGATCGTATCGCGTTCGGCGCCTTCCTTCGCGAGGATTTTCTCGTCGGGGAACTCGATCCGCGTCATGATCCCCTGGAGCTGGGTACGCTGCGTCGCCGACAGTCCGTGCAACAGCGGGGTTTCATCGAACAGCGACCAGGTGTCGTATTCGCGGTTTTCGGCGATGACCTTCATGTGCCGGGCGATCTCGGAGCCGCGAATGAAATAAAGAAAATCGTATTTATCCATCACGAGCACTTTCAGCTCGCTCTCGGCCACGACGTCGGCATTCCGGGGCATATTCAGGATCATCGAGGTCTCGCCGAAATAATCGTTCGTGGTATAGGTCTTCAGCACGACGCCGTCGCGCCGCACCTGGGCACGGCCGCTGACAACCATGAAGAACCGCTCACCGACCGTTCCCTGCCGGAAAATGACGTCGCCCTCGTGGAAGGTCTCGACCTTGACCAGCGTCAGGAATTCCCGCGCCTTCTCGATCGGCAGCTCTGAGAACAGGTCGATGTGGCTGAGCACGTCGAGATACTGCAGCGCCTCATTGCTGACCGGGGCCGTGACGGGAATCACCAGCGTGTCGTCGGGGCCGGCCGGCGCCTTGCGCAGCTTCGTTCCCGCCGGAATCGAGCGTTCCGACACGTGAATCAGATACAGCCGCTCCTGAACGTTCTCGGGCAGCTCGGCCAGGTTTTTGATCGGGGTGTGGATCGGCGGAATGCCGGCCTCATGGAAGATGGCCGTGTGGTGCCAGGGGAAGTTCATCAGCTCGATCATCCGGTAACGGTTGATCGAGCCCATGTCGAACAGCTTGCGCACGGTCGGCGGGTCGTAGAGCGAATCCGACGAGTAGGCGAAGCTTTTTCCCTGGAAATACACCTCGAACCCGATCGTGGGGATCGAGTGCAGCGTGTAGAAGAACCGGAACTCGCCGCCATGGATGCGGATCGGAACTTGCAGCGTCACCGAATGAAAATGGAACAGCCCGACGAACGTCTTGTGCGACAGGCCGGTCAGCGCGCGATACTTGCGCACGCAGCTTTCCATGATCGTCTCGGTTGTATAGAGATTGATTTTTTTCTCTTCGAGGATCTTCTGCAGGATGCCGGAGTCGTGGTCGGCATGGCAGTGGGTGAGGATGCAGTCGTCGATCAGGCGGGGGTTGATATCCATCGCCTTGAGCCAGTGGGTCGAATCGACGGGCGGGTCGACGAGGATCCCGCGGCGGTTCACCCAGACGATGAAGCCGCTCGTCATCTCCTTCGGATCGAAGCCGTGGCCCGAGCCGATGACCGTCACACCGAAGAGGGGCGGCTCGAACGGCTTTTTGCGCTCGGGGAACTGGCGGTCGCCGAACGTGACGTCGAGCGGCACTTCGGCGAGCACCCGTGCGCCGTCGACGACGCGCAGCATGCCTTTCGGCGTGCGCTCGAGAGCGAGGTTTCCGAACGGCACGCGGTTGTTCGGGCCCCAGGGGACGCCGATCGCCATGTCGCTCATTTCCATCTTCCGCAGCCCGGACGCGTCTTTCGCGCGGAAAAACTCCATCTCGGCCCGCAGATCGGGAATGAGCTCGCGGTTGACGCCGAAGGGGTATTCCCGCTGAAGGCTGATCGAGTCGGGGCCGAGCACGGCTTCTTTGAGCACGCCCATGATCGTCTCGAGCTGGTGCGTCTGGCCGATGACCTTGATGCTGCGCTTTTTGAGGAAGTAGTTGTAATAGGCGGGGAACTCGATATCGGCCAGCGAGACACCGCGCTCGGTGCTGAAGAGCCGGTTGGGCAGCACGAAGGTGTCCGGCACATCACCCATGATGTGCAGGGTGTCCTTGATGGTCTCGGGCGTCGCCCCGACCTGCAGCACACCCGCGGGGGTCCGGATGAGGGTTCCGCCGCGGGGAAGCTGTGTTACTTCGATTTCAGGCATGACATTCGGCTTTTGTGTCGTCTCCAGCACAATCAAGGAAAGATAATCAAACCGTCCCCGGTTTGCAACCTCCCAGAGAAGAACGTCTCATCACTAACCCTAGGAAGGAGACGAACCACAGAGACACTCCGTTGAAAAACACATGAATTTCAGACCAGGAAAACGAGGAAAATGCTCATCACGGAGGACACGAAGAACACAGAGGCTGCACGGAGAATGTTCCGACTCTCCGTGAATTCTCTGTGTTCTCTGTGTCCTCCGTGATGAAGCTGTTTCCCGGGGTGTTATCGCTCAGCGGAAGACAGGGGGACTTCCCAGGTTGCGGGGGGGAGGGACTTCCAGTCGAGGCGGGTGTATTTTTCACGGCTCAGGATATCGATCTCCCGAGATTCGACCGGCTCATACTCCGACCCAGCCGCCATGAGATCGAACCGCTCTGCAAGTTGCCCGGCGACCCGGTCCGGAAGGGTGCCGATTCCGTCAGCGCCGATGAAATCGCTCAGCACCGCAATATCGGGCAAGGCAGCCGAACGGGCCGTTCCGAGAAAAAGCGTGCCAGGCAGAGGGGTGCGTGTGATCGGCAGGGAGCCATGAACCGTGAGAATCTCTCCCTTCACGATGCCGGCCGCCCCCACGAGTTTTTTCGCGCCCGCGTAGACAGAGTGACCGGCCGCCGCTGCGTAGCAATGGATACGGTCCGACCGCCCAGACTCGACCTCGTGATCCGCTGAGAACCGGGCCGGCACCCCCGCCGTAACCAAGGCATCGACGAGAGGCTGCATGACGGCCCGGAAACAGGAGAGGAAGTCGGTGCCCGGAGCGTCACCCCGGAGCAATCGTAAAGGCATCCCAATCGAGAACGTGATCTCGTCGGCATGGAACACCATCTTCCCACCGGACGAACGGCGCACCAGGCCGATCCCGGCGGCAGCTGCGACAGCCGGGTCGATCAATCGCTCGATGGGTTGAAAAAAACCGAACGACAACGTCGGCGGGCTCCACCGGTAAAACCGGGCAAACGCCGCCCCGCCCCGAATCAGCATCGACCGCCCCAGCACCTCGTCACACGCCATGTTTTCCGCTGGGGAAAGGGCATGATCATGAATGACTCTGAGAAGTTTCACAGGAGAGCGCTTCACCCCGTCTTCCGCATATCCCCGACGGTCTGGTCACCAAGGCCAAGAAGGAGACCCCGAACCGAGATGTCTTCATCCAAAGCCTCCCAGTGGAGACCTCGTCCGCCGCCGCTGATGACACACGTTTTGAGCTGTTCGGGAGAGGCGGCATGCAACCGCGGAAAGAATGCCAACGGGACACCAAGACGACGGCCATCGGCAAGCTGCACCCACATGGCATTCTCATCGAAATCCACCTCGAGCGCGAGAGGTTCAATGTGCGAAATATTCATTCCAAAACCCCCTGATCATCTCGCGTTTTTCTTCGGCGAGAAGCATGATCAATTTCTGCTCCGAAGGGCTGAAACCCCAGGATTCTGCAAGAACAACCTCAGGATCCAGCCAAATCTTCGCGAGAGAATCCCCTCTCCGAACATGTATGTGAAGAGGTTCACGAGGAATTCCCTCGTTCGAAAAGAAGAAGAACCGGTATCCTTCGTATCTGAAAACGATGGGCATGAAATCAGGATAGCACGCCGGAAATGCAGCAACCAAGCGGCATCATTCAGGGGGCTCTTCATGACGATTCCGAGAAAATTTTTCCGTACTGCTGCGCTTGTCTTTCTCCGGGGAACGGCGGCGGTGGTTGGGGATGTTTGCGGAGGTTTATGGATGTCGCGAAAGAGACTCTCAAGAAATCCTCGCTTCCGGGCGATAGGGATCATGGTTTTGTTTGCCTCCTTATTTTTCGGGCCGGGGATCACTCCCCGGTCTTCTTTTTTTTCCGGCGTTTGCTCCGTGCCGTTCCGGCGGGTATCATGACGCGCAATCATCCCATCCATGACGGAGACGACGCATGAGCTTCGATCTGACCACTCTCGACGGCCTGTTCCATGATTTTCTCAATCTCAAGAAAATCCGGCGAACCGGCTGGCAGCTTCGCGGAATCCGGGACTGCGAGTCGATCGCCGACCACGCTTTCGGGGTCGCGCTGCTGACGATGCTCCTGGCGGACAAGGTCACCAGCCACCGACTCGACCGGGCACATGCGCTCGAACTGGCGATGGTCCATGAGTTGGGCGAGTGCCGGGTGGGCGACATCCCCTACACGGCTCTGAAATACTGGACGCAGAAAGCCGAAGCCGAGCAGGCCGCGGTTTCGGACATGACGGCACCCCTGGGCGAAGCTGGTGAGCGTTACCAGGAGCTGTTCGCCGAGTTCGAGGGGAACGCATCGGTTGAGGCGCGTTTCGTCCGGGCCATCGACAAGCTCGAGATGCTCATCACCGCCTCGGAATACGAACACACCGGCTTTCGGGCCCTGGGCGACTTCTGGGACAACGGCTCGACATTCGCGGCGTTCGACGAGTTCCCCGAGCTTGCCGCCTACGCGCGCACCCTCAAACGCCGCCACGAAGAGCGGATGAAATAACGGCCAACACACCACAGGGGAACACGATCATCACAGAGGACACGAAGAACACAGAGGTCGCACAGAGATTGATCCGATTCTCCGTGAATTCTCTGTGTCCGCTGTGTTCTCCGTGATGAAGCTGTTTTTTCGGATCTTTCTTCCGGCTTACCCGGGCGAACATTGGCATGCCTTGATGCTTGGTATGTTGGGAATCAACGCACCACCAGAGATACTCCGTTGAAATCAATCTCGGTTTCAGGAACGCATCCGCAGATGGAGATCAGAGATGTACGAACGCGGGGCCTTCTGACGAGAACGAAGGAGGGCCCCTCGCTCATCATGCCGTTCATCTGCGACATCTGTGTCATCTGCGGATTCGCTTCTCGTTCTGAATTGCACCTGCCAGACGCAGAGACACAGAGAAAGAACTCCTCTTCGAACTCTGTGTCTCGGTGTCTCTGTGGTTCGTCTCTTTCGTCTCTTTCGTCTCATTGGTGGTAAAGCGTTCCCGGTATCTGGTATGGTCTCATGGATAATTGCGGGGAAGTGGGCGGAGGAGGCGGGTGGTGACGGGAACGGCGGAAACGATGATCGAGATCGAGCATCTGACGAAGCGGTATGGGGAGAAAGCGGCCGTTGCGGGATTGTCGCTGAGCGTGCCGCGCGGGGCGATGTTCGGCTTTCTCGGGCCTAACGGGGCGGGGAAGAC
The DNA here is from genome assembly GCA_029565415.1 of Candidatus Rifleibacteriota bacterium. Next base: position 8,438 of record JAKQOH010000097.1, read on the forward strand.
GACCACCCTGCGCATGCTGATGGGCCTGCTCCAGCCCACATCGGGAACGGCACGGATCGACGGTCTCGATGTCACACGTCAATCCGTCAAGGTGCGGGCACAGGTCGGGTATCTCCCTGACGAGGTGTTCCTGTATGATTATCTGACCGGCCGGCAGTTTCTCGAGTTCGTCGCCGACATGCGCGGCATCACCGGCGCCGCGAGCGATTCCCGCATCCGGGAGCTGCTCGACTTCTTCGACCTGGAAACGGCTGCGGGCGAATATACTGTCAACTATAGTTTTGGCATGAAGAAGAAACTGGCGCTCGCCGGCATCGTCCTGCACCGGCCCGCCGTCCTGCTGCTGGACGAGCCGTTCAACGGCCTCGATCCGCAGGCGGTGCGGGATTGCCGTTCGATGCTCGTGCGCATGACGGAGGAAGGCTCGACGGTATTGTTCTCGAGCCACGTGCTCGAAGTCGTCGAAAAGCTCGTGACCCACGTGGCCATCATCGATCAGGGCACGCTGCGAGCCGCCGGGCGCCTGGATGAGGTGTGCGGCCCGCATGAAAACTCGCTCGAGAAGGCCTTCTTCGCCCTCACCTCGCGGGAGTGAACCACCGCGGAGATTGCTCACCACAAAGGCACGGAGACACGGAGGGGAGCATTGATTTTGTTGATGCAGGGGCGGGTTTGAAACCCGCCCCTCCACGATGACAAAACGCCACATCACCTATTCGGTGCAATATTATATCGAACACCACACGCCAATGGTCATGGGTGCGGGTCAGGGGGTGTCGTTCGGGTCTTTGTGATCTTTCGGAGGAGTATCCGGCGGCTGCTGGGGGGCGGGGGTCTTTTTCTTGCGGGGCCGGATATTGATGGCCTGCTCGATCGGTTTGTCGGAGAGGCCGATTACGGTTTTCGTCTCGAACAGCACCTCGCGGCCGATCTCGACGTTTTCCATCAGATCCTGGGAGAGCGAGGCGAAGGGGAACATGATCTCGCGGTCGCCCATCGTCCTGATGATGCCGATGCGGAGCTTGGGATCATACCGGACGATCGTTCCGGGAAGCGTATCCGAATCGGGAGTCGAGCCCAGGCGCTCGATCTGGACGGCGACGGGGCCGATCTTGTCCTTCACCACGCCGAAACGCACGGCATCGCCCTTCGCGAGCGTCTCCTGGTCAGCCGGCTGAAGCGCCGTGAAGTGCAGAAGCACCTCGGGATACTCGGGGCAGGTCAGAACGCCCATTCCCGTCTCGACGTTGTACCATTTCACCGTTCCCTCGACGACGGCGTCGGGCTCGGGCTGGTAGGTGATCTCCTCGACGGTGTGGCCGATCTGGGCCTGGACCTCGCGGATCTTCTCGACAAGATGGATCGTCTCGGGCTGGTCGGGGTTCCGGTCGATCGAGGCCTCGAGCGTCTGAACGGCCAGCGTCAGCAGCCGGCGCTTGTAGTAGACGAGGCCCAGAAACAGCAGCGCCGAAGCGTCGTCGGCCTCGATGCGCAGCGCCTCGAGAAGCTGTTCCTCGGCATCCGCGAGCTCGTCGAGCTCGTAGAGAACGCCACCCAGATCGCGGTGGTAGCCGGCCTTGTAGGGATACTGCTCGACGAGCTGCATGTAGACGTCACGCGACTCCTCGAACCATTTCATCTTCGCATAGGTGTCGGCCATGAGCTCGAGCGCCTGGGCGTTGCGCGGATCGACCTCGAGGATTTTCTTGAACCCCTCGGCGGCGTCGAGATAATGCGTATCGGCCTTCTCGTCGTCGTGCAGCCCGCGGAACAGATCACCGAGATACCAGTGGAACTGGGGATTCTTCGGATCGATCTGCAATCCCTGCTGGAACGCCCTGACCGCCTCGTCAAGACGTTTCGAAAGCTGATAGGCAAGTCCCATCGCCTCGTAGAAATCCGGCTCGCGCGGGTTCTCGCGGATACACTCTTTCAGGATCTCGATGCAGTCCTGATACCGGTCTTCGGAAAGGGCCTGTGTCGCTTCCCCGAAGCGCTTCTCGAGCTGCTCGATGAACTCGCGCAGCCGGGTATCGTATTCCTCGCGCCGCGCGGGATCGAGCATCATGTCGAACGCGTCTTTCAGCTCTTTCAGCCGCGGGATGTTCGCGAGGGGGCTGTCGCCGGTGAACAGTTCGGCGTACATGCGGTTATACGCCTTCTGGATCTCGTCCAGACCGGCGAAATTCGGCACACCGAAGAGTTGATAATAGTTCTGCATGTGATGGCTGGTCGTGCGCCGCGATTATACCACACTCCCTCCGTGAGGGCGCGGAGATCTTTTCGGATGGGATAAAGAGAGACGCACCACCGAGATACTCCGTTGAACTACCCCTCGGATTTAAGAACGCATCCGCAGATGGAGGGCAGATGACGCAGATGTCGTATTTCCTGTATGAGTCGAAAACGCCATGGTTGAAGACGCTCAGGCACAGAGACACAGAGCAAGAAGAATTTTCTCGCTGTGACTGCTATGGAGAGGACCGAGTCCTCAGATGCATGTTGAAAGTGAACCCAGACATTCGTTTCTCGCTGTATCATCTGCGACATCTGTGTCATCTGTGGATTCCGTCTTCCCTCTCGTTTCCCTCTCGAGGTGGCGGGGTTGCAATCCGGGGGCGGGCACGGTACAGTGTGCCGCGACCCATGTTCAAAACCATCGACCGGTATATCCTTTCGGAGCTCCTGCAGCCGTTCCTGTTCGGAATGGCGTTTTTCGTCGCCATCTGGCTGATCGATCTGATGATGGAGCTGATCAATCTGATCTTCTCCAAGGGAGTCCCTCTGTCCGTCGTTTTCCTGTTCTTCGTGTATAACCTGCCTCCGACCCTCGTGATCAGCTTTCCCATGGCCATCCTGCTGGGCACGCTCGTCGCGTTCGGCCGTCTCTCGTCGGATTCGGAAGTCATCGCAATGAAGGCGGGCGGGTACAGTTTTTCCCGCATCGCGGCCCCGGCCGTCGTATCGGGGCTGGCGATCACGGCGATCACGTTCCTGTTCAACGAAAAGGTGGTGCCGGTCGCGAACGACAAGTTCAGCAAGCTGTTCCGGCGTGAGGTGACGCTGAAACGGCCGCTTCCGAAGATCGCGGCGAACCGGTTCTTCGAGGCCGGCCCCGGCCGCAAGTTTTTCGTGCGCGAGTTCAACAAGGACACGCGGGATATGTTCGGGGTGATCATGTATGAAGGCCAGCCCAAGAACTACCCCCGCGTGATCGAGGCCTCGAAAGCCCGCATCGACGATGGCAAATGCGTCTTCTGGGACGGCCGGATCTCGGACATCCGAAGCACCGGCGCCGATTACCATTACACCTACTTCGACACGCTCGATTACCCGATCGACACGCATTACGTGAACCCCGACGACGTGCCCGACAACAAGGACCCACGCCGCATGAACATCGGCGAGCTCTACGGGTATATCCAGGAGATGCAAAAGAAGGGCCTGTCGGGCAAGGCCCTGAAGCAGAACTGGATCGAGTTCTGGACGAAAACCTCGATCCCGTTCGCGGCGCTGATCTTCGTCCTGCTCGGCGCCCCGCTCGGAACGCAGACCAGCCGGTCCGGCACCAGCATCGGCATCGGCATGTCGGTCGTCATCATTTTCCTGTACTACGTCTTCTTCGCCGCCGGAAAAGCGTTCGCGACCGGGGGCTACGTGTCGCCCTTCCTGGGCGTCTGGCTGCCGAACTTCATCATCGGCAGCATCGGCGTGTGGCTGATCATGCGCGCCAAAGCCTGAATCCACAGGAGACCGTCCGTGAAAAAACACCTGCTCGCCCTGATCTCGTCGAAACTGACGGAAACCGTGCACCGGTATGGCGTCGATCCGGCCGGCGTGTTCGAGCTCCAGACGCCGCCCGACCGGACCAAGGGCGATTTCGCCCTGAACACGGCGATGCGGCTGGCCAAGCCCGCGAAGAAACGGCCCCTCGAGCTCGCCGAAGAGATCGCGGGAATCCTGCGCGCCGAGACCGCGTGGTTCGCCCGCGTCGAGGTCGCCCCGCCCGGCTTCGTGAACCTGTTCGTGAACACCCCGGTCATCAGCCGCATCCTGGACGAAACCGCCCGCCGGGACGATCTCGGGTTGCGCCGCGAGGACAAGCCCCAGACCGTCGTCGTCGATTATTCCAGCGTAAATATAGCAAAGCAAATGCATGTCGGCCACCTGCGGTCGACGATCATCGGCGACGTGCTTTCGCGCGTGCTCGAAGCCCGCGGCGAGACCGTCATCCGGCAGAATCATCTCGGCGACTGGGGTCTGCCGATCGCCATGGTGCTGTGGAAGGCCTGCCCGGTACTGCGCGATCTGGAAGCGCGGGGCGTGGCCATCGAGTCCGAGCTGACCCTGGCGCGCCTCGAAGGTCTGTACCGCGAGGCGAGCGCCGCCTGCAAGGAAGATCCGGCCGCCGCTTCCGCCTGTCATGAGATTCTCGTGAAGCTCCAGAACGGGGATGCCGGCCTCGTCGCCGACTGGCACACCGTGACCCGCGTCTCGATGGCCGAGGTGTATCGCGTCTACGACGAGCTGCGCGTGAAGCTGGCTCCGGAGCACGAGCGGGGCGAGAGCTTCTACCGCGACCGGCTCGCGGCAACCGTCGAGGCCGTCCGCGGGCGCGGCAAGCTGGTCGAGTCGCAGGGCGCCCAGTGCGTGTTTCTCGAGCATTTCAAGGCCAAGGACGGAAGCCCGCTGCCCGTCATCATCCAGAAGTCCGACGGGGGCTTCAACTACGAGACGTTCGATCTGGCCGCCATCCGGTACCGGGTCGAGGAGCTGGGGGCCGACCGCGTGATCTACGTCACCGATGCCCGCCAGGCCCTGCATTTCGCCCAGGTGTTCGACGTGGCGGCGGTGTGCGGCTGGACCTCGCGGGCCGACGGAAGTGCCGTGAAGTTCGAGCACGTGCCGTTCGGCAGCGTTCTGGGCGAGGACAACAAGCCGCTCAAGACCCGCACCGGCGAAAACGTCAAACTCTCGGATCTGCTCGCCGAGGCGGTCGAACGGGCCTACGCGGTGGTCTGCGAAAAGAACGCCGATCTGGCCGAGGAGACGAAGCGCCGCGTCGCGAAAGCCGTCGGGATCGGCGCGATCAAGTATGCCGACCTGAGCCAGAACCGGAACAACGATTATGTGTTCTCGTTCGACCGCATGCTGGCCCTGCAGGGCAACACCGCGCCGTATCTCCAGTATGCCCATGCGCGCATCTGCTCGATCTTCCGGAAAGGCGGCATCGCCGAATCCGAGGATCTGGGAAGCCCCGATCTCGTCGAGCCGGCCGAGCGGGCGCTCGGCGTGAAACTGCTCGAGTTCGCCGACGTCGTGACCTCGGTCGAATCGGAGCTGCGGCCCCACACGCTGTGCACGTATCTGTACGATCTCGCCACGGCGTTTTCGGCCTTCTACGACCAGTGCCCCGTGCTGATCGCGGCGGATGCCGGCCAGCGCCGGGCCCGGCTTGCCCTCTGCCGCATCACGCGCCGCACGTTGGCGCTCGGCCTGGACCTTCTGGGAATCGAAGCACCGCAGGAGATGTGAAACATGCCGGTCTGTCCGAACTGCTCGCAGCAGAATGAGCCGAACCGCCGCTACTGCGGCTCCTGTGGAGCCCGCATGGAGAGCGTCATCCCCCCCGCGTCACCCTCCGCCGCCCGGGCTGGTGGAGCCGGCCGGGCCGACGCCGACCGCTCTGCCCCGACACCGGCCGAGCTGGAGGCGCTGACCGCCGAGGTGAAGCGTTCCCCGACCTCTCCGGATGCGTATCTTCGGCTGGGAATGGCCCAGCTCACGGCGGGGAAGGCTGAGCGAGCGTTCTCGACTTACCGGGCCGGGAAGGCGATCGCCCCCGACGAGATCCGTATCCACCGCCTTGGCGCCAAAGTATTCGAGGCGTTGGGCCGGAGCGACGAGGCCCTTGCCGCGCTCGACGCGGTCATCCGCCTGAGCAGGAGCGGCGACATCGAGGCAACCCTGCATGCAGCACGCCTTCTGCACGATTCCGGCCGGCGTCAGAAGGCGCTCGAACGGCTCCAGACATTGCGCGAAGCGGCCCCCCGGCGGCCCGAGATCCTGTTGCGGCTCGCCGAGATCGAGCTGAGCCTCGGGGATGCGATCTCGGCCCAGAACGATCTGTCGGCCTACCGGAAACAGGCCGGCGAGTCTCGCGAGATGTTCCTGCTGCTGGGCCGCGCGATGATGGCCCAGGCCTTCCATGATGGCGCGGTTCGGCATTACCGCGAGGCCCTCGCCCTGTATCCGGAGGATTTCGAATTGCGACTGGGTCTGGGGCGGGCGTATCTGGGTACCGGAGAACGCGGCCAGGCGCTGCTCGAGTTCGAACGGGCCCTGTCGGCCGCGCCTTCGAACGTCGAGATCCTGCTCGAGATGGGCCGGCTCTACGGCGACATGGGCATGACCGACAAATCCGAGGAGATGTTCGAACGGATCCGAAAGCAGCCGGCCCGGGACGGCGACGTCTTCCTCGCGATGGCGACCCATTATCGGAGCCGGCGGCAGATGGCCCAGGCCCGCGCCGATCTCGAGCGGGCCCGCGCATGCAGCCCGCATCACCCCGACGTGATCCGCACCCTGTGCGAGATCCTCGAATCCGAGAACGATCAGGGCCGGGCCCTGGCCGAGTATGAGCAGTTCCTCGAGGGACTTCCGGGAACCTCCTGGGCCCTCCAGGGCGTGATCCGGTGCGCCCGGGCGCAGGGCGAGTTCGCCCGCGTCGCGAAGGCGCAGAAGGCCGTCATCGAAGCCGGCCAGGCAACGCCGGATGCCTGGTGCGACCTGGGCGAGACCCTGATCCGGCTGGGCCGGTTCCCCGAGGCAGAGAAGGCGTTCGAAACCGCGGCCCGGCTCGATCCGACCTGCGTGCGCGCCTACCAGGCACCGGAACTGATCCGGATCGAGAAGGCCCGTTCCGACGGCGAAAAACTGGTGCAGCAGGCCCGCGAGGCCGTCCAGAAGAAGTTCCTGCTCACGGCGGTCGAGCGGATCGAGCGGGCTCTCGAGCTCGTCCCGCGTGAAACGTCGTGGATGCGGCTGCTGGCCGAGGTCTGCCTGCGCATCGGCTCGTTCGGCCGCGCGGCGGATCTGCTGTCGAAAGTGCGGGCGGCCGAGCCCCGCGACGCCTGGGTCAGCCGCCAACTGGCGAGGGTCTACGAAAACGAGGAGAAACAGACGCTCGCCATCGAGCTCTTGAACTCGGCCCTCAAGGACCAGCCGGCCGACGTCGAGGCACAGATCACCGTTCTGCGACTGAAGCGGGGCCAGATCAAAGGCGACCGGTTCGAGCGGGACATGCTCGTCTCGACGCTGCGCAGCCTCCAGGCCGAGCTCGCCCCCCTGGGAAAAGCCAGTCCCGTCCCGGCCATCGTCGAGGGGTTCGCATACTATATTTTTGGCTATGGAACGAAATCACAGGACGAGTCGCTGAGCCGGGCCGCCGAACTGTTCGAAGAGGCGTTGTATCGCGATGCCGACAATGCCTGGGGCCATCGCGGCTTGTCGCTCGTCTTCCGGGCGCGCGGGGACGTCAAGAAAGCCGCGCATCATCTCCAGGAGCTGGTGCGGCAGAGTTCCGACCCGACGCTGCTCCATTCGCTGGCCCGGCTGCACGAGAATTTCCAGTTCTACACCGAGGCCGGAAGGTGCTACGCCTCGCTGAAGAGCCTGTTCCCCGACAACGGCCTGTACCGGCGCCGGATCATCGAGATGCTGGCCCACCAGAGCGAGTCGGGCGGCAAGAATCTGCTGATGGAGTTCCTGGCGACGGCCCAGGAAAGCGTCAAAGCCTCTCAGATCGACGTCTGGGCGGCATTCGACCTGGCCACGGCGCAGACGATCGTGACGCGCCGCTCGCCCCAGCGCGACGAGTGGTCGCGGCGGGCGCTGCTGAGCTGGAACAAGGCGGCCTCGATGACGGATGCGCCGCCCTGGTCGCGGTGGGGGCTGATGGAAGCGCAGCTCGAGTTTCTGAAGGGCGCGGACCGGCTGAAAGCCCTGAACCAGAATCTGAAGGCCTGCGAGAAGATCGCCCGCGAGCACCCCGACATGGCAGCCGCGCATGCTGCCGTCGCCCGGTGTTACCTCGGCTTCGAGGATCTGGCCCAGACCGACCGGGCAGCCAAGCATCTCGAGACGGCGGTGTTCCTCGAGCCCCACTCGGCCGAGCAGCTTTTGCTGCTGGCAAAAACCTACCGCGAGCTGGGCCGGTCGGCACGGGTGGACGCGGTACGTCAGGCCGTGATACTATCGGAGCCGGAGTTGTCCCTGAAGATATAATGCGCCCGGAAAGGATCTGAACGACCGTGCCCGGTTCCGGCGAACCCGATGTCAAACACGTGATTGCCGCCGCGCCCGACAAGACGACCCTCGTCGATCTCGAGCTGAGCGGGAATCCGCGCTGTCTTGCGCTCGTCCGACGTCTGCTCGAGGCGAGCGCGCACTCCCTGCCGCTCGGGCAGACGCTGTTGAACGACATCAAGATCGCCGTCACCGAAGCCTGCACGAATGTGATCAAGCATGCCTTCAAATACGATGCGAGCCGGCGATTCGGGGTGAGTCTCCGCATCTCCCCGGCCCGGTATCAGATCAACGTCGTTTACGAGGATGCCGGTTTCGATCCGGCCGCCATCCCGCTTCCCGACCTGAACAACGTCCGGGAGGGCGGGCTCGGCGTCTACATCATCCGCAACATCATGGACGACGTGGTATATTCAACGGATCCCCCCACGGGGACGGTCACCCTGAGTATGGTAAAATTGCTGAAAACCACGTCCGCCACCGGAGGCCAGATGTGAAAATCGAATGTCAGACAGATAACGCCAACCACCGCAAGACATTTGTCCTCGACGGGGAACTGGACGTTCACCAGGCCAAGACGCTCAAAGCGACCGTCATGGAAGCCCTCGAACCGGATGACGTCTGGACCTACGTCATCGACATGGCCCGCGTCGGCTACATCGACAGCTCGGGCCTGGGCATGCTGGTGTATCTCAAGAAGGAAATCCTGCGCAACCAGGGCCGGCTGATGATCGAGAAGCCGACGGATGCCGTCCTGAACGTCTTCCGCCTGACCAAGCTGAACGAGTTTTTCGAACTGAGCTGACCAGACAGGGAACCGATGAACGCACCCCCGACAAACGGCGCACCGCCCTCCGCAGCAGGCCTTCTCATCACCTTTGAAGGCCCGGAAGGCAGCGGCAAGAGCACGCAGATCCGACACCTGGCCGCGTCTCTGGAATCGGCCGGCCGGAGCGTTCTCGTGACGCGCGAGCCGGGCGGGACGCCGGCCGGCGACCGGATGCGCGGCATCCTCCTCGACCGGACAGGCGACCGCCTGGAAGCCGAGACGGAGCTGTTCCTGATGCTCGCCCAGCGCACGGAGCACTGGCGCAAGGTGATCTGCCCGGCCAAAGCCGAGGGCCGGATCGTCCTGTGCGACCGGTATTTCGACAGCAGCCTGGCCTATCAGGGATTCGGCCGGGAACTGGGCCTCGACGTCGTCCGGCGGCTCCATCTCGAGTTTCTCGGCCCCGCGTTCCTGCCCGACCTGACGCTGTTGTTCGACCTGCCGCCCGAGCTGGGTCTCGAGCGCGTGCGCACGGCCGGCCGCGGAGCCCCGGATCGCATGGAATCCGAGATCATCGGGTTCCACAAGCGCGTCCGGGAAGGGTATCTGACGGCAGCCCGCGAAGAACCGCACCGATTCCGGATTCTTCAGGCCGACCGTGATGTCCGCGACGTTTCCCGGCAGATGGCCGAGGTTCTGAACGCCCGGTTCGGCTGGAACCTGGCGTCCGGGGGGTCTGCGGCATGAGTTTCACGCTGAGATTCCTCGCCTGCCTGGTGTCGTTCTGGACAGCGGGCTGGCTGGTTTTCTCCGCGTTCGGCACCGTCATTCCGCTGATCCCCTATATAGCTATTGGGATAGCAACATCCCTGATCGTCGCCGTCGTCATCCATCGTCGGATCACGATGCCGCTGCGCCGGTTCGTGGAGATCTCCGACAACATCGCGGATGGGGACGTGGACCAGGATCTCGGGACGGTCACGTTCGACGCGGTCGAGGACGTTCACGAGGGCTTCTCGAAGATCGTCAGCACGCTGGTCGAGTCGCGGGGCGCCATCGAGCATTACATGCAGACGATCAGCGACATGAACCGGGAACTCGCGCAGAAGGTCGATTCCCTGTCGGTGCTGTACTCGGCCAGCCGGTCGATGGGCACGTCGCTGAGCATCGACACTCTCGTGCGAACCCTGCTGACCCTGTTCATGGAGCGGATCGGCACGGCAGGCGCGGCGATCATGCTGTACAACGACCGCACCGACATGGTCACGGTCAAGGACCTGCTGGGCTTCCAGCCGGAGCTGTTCGCGAAGTACCGGTTCTACTCGGACAACAAGATCGTCACGACGCTGTTTTCGGAAGAGGAGTGCTGGGCCCCCGACGAGGCGGCCCGGACGCTGATGGCGGCCGAGTTCGAGACGGATGCCGTACGCTCGATCCGGCTGCTGTTCCCGATGCGCATCAAGGACCACTTCGTAGGCATCATCGTTCTCGGCGAGAAGCGGGACGAGTCGCCATATACGACGGCCGACCGGCAACTGATCCAGGCCGTAGCCGGCCTCGCCGGCACCTCGATCAACAACGCGGCCCTGTACGAGAAATCCGAGTCCACGAAAAACGAGCTGGACCGGAAGGTGTTCAACCTGATGGCGCTCCAGCAGGCGGGCAAGGTGCTCAGCTCGACCCTCAACCTCGACGAGCTGATCAAGAGCTCGATCGACATGTTCCTCGAGACCGTCTGGTCGAACAAGGGCGTGCTGATGCTGTTCGCCGAGGACCGGCCCGAGCTCGAGGTGAAGGCGTTCAAGGGGCTGTCGGGCGAGGAGGTCGAGGCGCTGGCGATGGATCCGGCCGAGACGTGGGCGATGACGACGCTCGAAAAGGAGAAGAAGCCGATCCTGGCCCGCGAGCTCGCCTCGGCGTCGAATTTCCAGAGCTATACCACCGTGAACCGGCAGATCCCGTTCGCGGTCTATATCCCGCTTCTCAAGGAAGGCGAGATCTACGGCGTGATGAAGATCGGCCCCAAGATCAACGCCGAGCCGTTCACCGAAAACGATCTCGAGTTCTTCATCACCCTCGCCTCGCAGGCCGTCATCGCTTACGAAAACGCGCGCCTGTATTCGCTCGCCATCACCGACTCGATCACCAAGCTGTATGTGCACCGCTATTTCCAGCTCCGCCTCGACGAAGAGGTGAAGCGTAGCAGGCGCTATAACTCCACCCTTTCTCTGCTGCTGTGCGACATCGATCATTTCAAGCTGATCAACGACCAGTACGGTCACCAGCAGGGCGACATCATCCTGCGCGAGGTGAGCCAGATCCTGCGCCGCAACATCCGTTCGACGGACATCGCGGCCCGGTACGGCGGCGAGGAGTTCGTCATCATCCTGCCCGAGACGACCCAGTCGGATGCGCGCATCGTGGCCGAGCGGATCCGGCGCGACACCGCGAAATACGATTTCCCGGCGCTCGCCCCGGGCCAGCCGCCGTTGCACTGCACCATCTCGATCGGCGTGGCCGGCTTCCCGCTGAATGCCGACTCAAAGGACGAACTGATCCAGAAGGCAGACAGTTCGATGTATCAGGCGAAGGGCATGGGCCGCAACCGCGTGGTGCTGTGCGGCACGGACGCCTGAAAGGAGCCGGTCCCACCGATGGTCGATCTCAAGGTCAAGGGCAACGGTCTCGATCCCGCGCGGAACGAGGCCGCGAAGCGTTCCGCCACCCCGGCCGGCGGAACGGGGAAAGCCGCGTTCGGCAGTTCCCTGAAAACGGCCCGGCGCCAGGTGCTCGACGGTGATCTTCGCCAGATGCTCGACCAGGTGCGCGGCTTCGGAGACCGGTTCCTCAAATCGCCGGACGAGGAGAAGCTGGACGCCTACAAAGACGCGATTTCCCAGTATCTCGAACGGGTCTCGAAGGAGACGTTCTCGCTCCGCCAGGAGCTCGGCGAGATGCGGGACGGGCAGCAGAAAGTGTATCAGCTCGTCGAGACCGTGAAGCAGGATATCGACGGACTGACGCGGGATACGCTCCAGAAGGACAAGGCACTCGGGCTGCTCGGCTCGCTCGATGATATCCGGGGCCTCGTTCTCGATCTGTTCACCTGATGTCAACACGACAGCGACGGGACGACACGACCATGGACATACCGAACCCCCTCCAGACACCCCCCACCACGCCGCCGGTGCTGATGATGACGATCATCACCGGCCTCTCCGGCGCAGGCAAGACGAAGGCGAGCCGGTTCTTCGAGGATGCCGGCCATTTCCTGGTCGACAACCTGCCGCCCGCGCTGCTGCCGAAGTTCGCCCAGCTCTGCTATGACACGCACGGGAAGATCACGCGCGTGGCGATCGTCATCGACATCCGCGGCGGCAAGTTCTTCGAGAGCATGAGCGAGGCGTTGCAGCAGCTCGAGAACATGGGCGTGAAAGTGCGCATCCTCTTTCTCGAAGCCGAGGACGACGTGCTGGTGCGGCGGTTCTCGGAGACCCGGCGCAAGCACCCACTCAGCTCGGGCGGCCGCATCATCGACGACATCAAGTTTGAGCGGAAGCGGCTCGCCGAGATCCGGGCGAAGGCCGATTTCATCGTGAACACCTCGGATCTCTCGTCGCACGAGCTGTATGACGAGATCCGCAAGATCATCGAGCACGAGTCGTCGTCCCAGTCGATGTCGCTGGTGATCGTCAGTTTCGGGTTCAAACACGGCATTCCGCTGGATGCCGACCTGGTGTTCGACGTGCGGTTTTTGCCGAACCCTTATTACGTGCCCGAGATGAAGTATCTGTCGGGGCTGGACAAGCCGGTCGCCGACTTCGTCCTGGGTTCTGAGGTCGGGGTGCAGTTCATCAAGCGGCTGAAGGATTTTCTCGAGTATCTGCTGCCCCAGTTCGTGCAGGAGCCCAAAACCCGTGTCCAGATCGCGATCGGCTGCACCGGAGGCCGTCACCGGTCTGTGGCGATCGCCGAGTATCTCGCCGAGACGCTCGAGCACCCCCAGGTGCTCGTTTCGCGCCGGCACCGCGACCTCGAGCTGGACTGACCGCCGAAATACCTTGCCAAACAGGGTTTTCCGGGTATATTATGATACCTGGAGAGATATTCCATGTTTCGGCATCTGGTGACGCGATTTCTGCTGCCTGCCGCGGTGGCGCTCGTTCTGAGCACTTCCGGGGCGGTTTTTGCGCAGTCCGTTTCCGGCATGGAGTTCGATCTCGCAGGGGATGAGGCTGCCCGGGCGGCGGCAGCGGCACAAGACAGCGAAAATCTCGGCGAGTTCAAAATCTCCCTCGACAGCCAGCTTCTCACGCCGCGCGTCGAGCAGACCGTGGCCGAGCGGTTTCAGCTTCCCGAGGCCCATTCCCAGCCGTTCACCGGCGAGTTCGTTCTGCGCAGCTCTTCGCTTGGAGGGGAAGACACCTCGGTGTTCGATCCCTCTGCGCGCCGCCTGCGCGAGACGCGCAAGACTGATTCCCGCACCTTCGACACGACGTTGACGCTGACGGCGGGGTATGTTCACGACCACGACGGAGAACCGTCGCGGCTCACCGCGGGCCGCCGGGTCGGCCGCCTGTCGCTGTACGGCGAGTTCGAGAAGGACACGGTCTCGAAGATGACATTCAAGACAGCCCCCGAAGCGAACCGGGTCGATCCGGTGCCGCTGTCGAACCTCGCGGCGCGCGCCGTCCGGGGAAGCTCCGCCGCCCAGGATCCGGCCGCCCGGCTGACCCGCCCCCTCGATGCCCACGCGGCCACCGAGGACGTTTCGGCGCTGGCCCTCAAAAACTATTATCTCGAAGCGATCTACAGCTTTCTGCCTGCCGTTCAGGGCAAGGTTTCCTACAAGCGCTCCGAGATCGAGACGCTGAACCCGAACGAGAACGTGCAGGTCGAAGGCATCGTCGAGGCCGGCCAGGACGTCATCATCAAGGCCGGCTACCGCAACGAGACCACCGTCTCGGATCAGAAAGACCGGCGGCCGGCGAGCGACAAGAAAGTCTGGACCGAGTTCATCCTCAAGTTTTGAACATCACCGCGATCCGCATCATCCGGCTGAAAGAGCCCAAGGGCCAGACGCGCGCGTTCGCCGAGGTCGTCTTCGACGGGGAACTGGCGCTGCGTGATTTCCGCGTGATCGAGACGCCGCGCGGCCTGTTCGTCGGCATGCCCGCCCGCCGCGCCCCCGACGGCACGTTTCACGACCTCGCGATCCCGATCACAACCGAGTTCCGTGAGCGCATTCAGGCCCAGATCCTGCGCGCCTACGAGGACGAGGCCGCCCGCCCCGGGCCCGGATAAAGATCACAATATAATATTATGTATTTCAATTTTCATGACGCCGGGACAGGGAACACGAACCACAGAGACACGGAGACACAGAGGTTTTTACGGTTACCGGGCCAGAACCGAACTTTTTCCACGATGGTGCAGATGTGATCCCATCACAACGACTCCCTTGAACCAATCGGGGTTCACAGGGCCGTATTCGCAGATGTAAGGGCGGATCGTCATTTCACGGCCCCCTTCTCTTCGGTGTCTCGGTGCAACTCCGGGTCGTTCTTCTTCGTGTCCTCTGTGATGAGAGTTTTCCTCGTTTTCCTGATCTGAAATTCCTGCATTTTTTCAACGGAGGATCTTTGTCGTGGTCCATTCCCGGGCGGGTTTGAAACCCGCCCCTACAGCGACAATAGAGGTGATTCGTGAAATCTCGGTGTCTCCGTGGCTCTGTGGTGAACGCTATCTGGCACGGCGGGCGTGCGGGGGCGTTGCAGGCGCTCAGGATTTATGATAGCGTGTGATACGGCGCCTGGCGCCGGTTTATCCGTTCTTTGGGGCGTCGTCAAGCGGTAAGACACATGCCTTTGGAGCATGCATTCCCAGGTTCGAATCCTGGCGCCCCAGTTGTTGTTTCCCACCCAACATCCGTCCGGGAGGTACCGCCGGCATGAACGCCGACGCCATCACCGCTCTCGTTCTCGCCGCCGGGAAGGGGGTCCGGATGAAATCCGACCTCCCGAAAGTGCTGCACCCGATCCTCGGCCGGCCCATGGTCCGGTATGTCATCGACACCGTGCGCGCCGTCGGCGCCGAGCCGGTTCACGTCGTGGTCGGATTCGGCAAGGAGCGGTTGACGGCCGCCCTCCGCGAAGACCGGGTTTCGTTCGTCGAGCAGCCCGAACAGCTCGGAACGGGCCACGCGGCCCAGTGTTTCGCCCGGGCCTGCCCGACTCCGCCGGCTCATCTGCTGGTCGTCTGCGGCGACACGCCGCTCTTGTCGCGCGAAACCCTCCAGACCATGGTGGACACGCATCTCAAAGAGCGGCCCGCCTGCACGATGATGACGCTCGAGATGGCCGAGCCAGGTGGCTACGGCCGCATCCTGCGCGATCCCGCCGGCAACGTCCTGGGCATCCGCGAGGCGAAGGACTGCACCCCCGAGCAGAAGAAGATCCGCGAAGTGAACCTCGCCATCTACCTGTTCGACGGCCCGGCCCTTTATGAGCGGCTGTTCAAGCTGACGAACCGGAACAACCAGAAGGAATACTACCTGACCGACATCGTCGAGATGCTGACATCCGACGGCCTCCGCGTTCTCGCCGTGCGCGAACGGGACGAACAGTCGACGCTCGGCATCAACAGCCGCGCCGACCTCGCGATGGTGGCCGATATCCTGCGCCGGCAGATCCTCGCGCGGCACATGTCGGCCGGGGTCAGCATCATGGACCCGCACCAGACCTGGATCGAGCCGGACGTGACGATCGGAGCCGAAACGGTGGTCTGGCCGGGAACGACGCTGACGGGCACGACGGCGATCGGCGGCAGGGCCGTGATCGGCCCCCAGGCCATGATCGCCGATTCCCGCGTGGAAGACGGCGCCACGGTTCGGTTCAGCGTGCTCCGGAACGCGCACATTCCGGCGGGCACCGACGTTCCGCCCTTTTCGAACTACCCGGGGACCCAGCCCGCCTGAGCCGGACCCCCGAACGAGCCAACGGAGGCATCGAACCATGGTCAACGGCAAGCAGGTGAAGATCTTCTCGGGCATCGCCAATCCGGCTCTCGTCCAGTCGATCTGCAGCTATCTCGAGGTGCGGGAAGGCAAGATCATGCACTCCCAGTTCGCCGACGGCGAGCTTTACTGCCGGATCGACGAGTCGGTGCGCGGCTGCGACACGTTCATCATCCAGCCGACCTGTCCGCCGGTGACGGACAACCTGATGCGCCTTCTGATCACGATCGACGCGTTGCGCCGCGCATCGGCCGGCAGCGTGACGGCCGTCGTGCCGTATTTCGGCTACAGCCGCCAGGAAAAGAAGAGCACCGGCCGCGAGCCGATCACGGCCAAACTGGTCGCGAACCTGATCTGCACGGCGGGCGCCGGCCGGATCCTCTCGGTCGACATGCACGACCCGGCCCTCCAGGGCTTCTTCGACATCCCGGTCGATCACCTTTCGGCGGCGCCGCTGCTGGCCGAGTATTTCCGGGCCACGAACCTCTCGAACACCGTCGTCGTCTCCCCCGACACGGGCGGCGTGCACCGCGCCCGTTCGTTCGCCAACCGCCTCGGCCTGCCGCTCGCGATCATCGACAAACGCCGGCCCGAAGCGAACAAGGCCGTCGTGATGAACGTCATCGGTGAGGTGAAGGGCCGGGACGTGGTCATCATCGACGACATCGTCGACACGGCCGGCACGCTGGTGCGGGTCGCGGAAGCCCTCGTCGAGAAGGGCGCGAAGAAGATCACGGCTTGCTGCACCCACGCCCTCCTCTCGGATCCGGCCACCGAGCGGATCATGAAGTCCTCGATCACCGAAATCGTCACCACCGACTCGATCCCGCTCGGCGAGGAAAAGCGCAAGGCTTGCCGGGTCCATACGATCTCGCTTTCCAAGCTGATCGGCGAGGCCATCCAGCGCATCTACGACAAGCGGTCCGTCAGCGAACTGTTCATCTGAACCCAGACCAGCAGCCCCTCACGGAGGTTTTTTCCGTCATGCGTTTCTTCTCGAACCGACTCCTGATCGGGGGGCTCGCAACGGCCCTCCTTGCAACCTCTCTCGCGGGCTGCGGCGGTGGCAAGCGGCGCAATCCGGTTGCGGCACCGGCCGATCGGCCGGAAAAAACCGAAAACGAGGCACCGGCCAGTGAGGCCAATGCCCGTATCCGGGCCGCCCTCGACCGGGGCGACGCAAAGACGGCCGAGCGCCTGGCCCGCGCGCGCATCGCCGCTCACCCGGCGGACGGGGAAGCACATCGGCTTCTGGCCCGCGCCCTTTCCGAGCAGAAAAAGCCTTCCGGCGAGGTTCGCCAGGCCCTGGAAAAAGCCGAGGCGCTCCAGCCGGGCGATGCAGCAGGGCGGCGCGACCTGGCCGCGATGCTCGACCGGCAGGCGCAGGAGGCGATTTCCGCCGACGACCCGGACAAGGCGATCCCGCTCTGGAAGCGATGTCTCGCCCTCAAATTCAAACCCCGCCAGACGGAAAAGCAGCTTGCCGAAGCCTATCGTCGGCAGGGTGAACAGCGGGCCGCGGCCGGCAAGCCCGCCGACGCCGAAAAATCCTTCCGGGAAGCGGTCTCGCTGCTCCCCGACAATCCCGTGCCGCGTCTCGATCTCGCGCGTCTTCTGATGGACGGCGACCGCCTGGTCGAAGCCCAGCGCGAACTGAAGGAGCTGACCGACGCGCATCCGAACTTCGAGGCGGGGCTCGTCGCCTACGCGCATCTCTTGCGCCGCATGGGCGACGTGCGCGGCGCCACGAAGCAGGTGGAACGCGTTCTCGAGTATGCCCCGGGAAATCCCGAGGCGCTGGCTCTCCAGAAAGATCTCGCGAACACGGTTCCGATCCGGCAGGCGGCCGAGCCGGCAGCCGCGGCGTTCGATGAGCCCGATCCCGACACCCTCCGGGAGCTCACCCGCCTCGAGTCGGCAGGCGATCCCGCAGCCCAGCAGGCGTTTCTCGAAAGCTACCTGGCCGCGCATCCCGAGGCGTCGTGGGCAAAACTGCGTCAGGCCATGCTGTATGAGCGCCAGGGCAAGCCCGAGGATGCGATGGCACTACTCGAGACGTATCTGGCCGGCTCCCCGGAAGATTTCCGCGCCCGTTTCCTGCATGCGCGGTGTCTCCTGGCGACGGGCCGCACCGCCGATGCCCTTTCGGCGCTGAAGGCGCTCGAAGCCGACAACCGTGCGAACCATCAGGTCCAGGACGAGATGGGGCAGGCCTATGCGAAGCTCGGCAGGTTCAACGAGGCCCGGACCGCCTGGAAGCGCATCATTGAGGCAAATCCGACCTTCGCCCCCTCCCTGTTCAATCTCGGCCAGCTCGCGATGGAGCAGGGTCTGGCCGACGAGGCGCGCGACTGGTTCGACCAGGCCCTGCGCCAGGAGCCCGCGAACCCGAAATTCCGATATTTTGCCGGCCTCAACCTCAAGCAGGCCGGCATGGAGCCCGAAGCCCGGGCCGTCTGGGAAAGCGGCAAAGCCTATCTGACGCCGTCCGACCCCTACGCGACCCGCATCGCCGCCGCGCTCGGCAAGCCTCTCCCGCCGGCAGCGGCTGCAGCGCCAGCCTTGTCCCCGCTCACGCGGCCCCCCGCCATCGAGCCGCCGGCCCCGGTGAGCCCGGTCGCCGCGGCCCAGCCGACCTCGGTTGGAGGGGTCGTCGTCCAGCCGGTGGCCCCCGCCGCCTCTGACATGGCGGATCCGGGGTACCAGGCGGCCCTCGAGGCGGCCCGGGCCGGGCAGTATGCCGATGCCGTGACGGGCTTCCAGGAGGTTCTGGAGCGGTATCCGGCCGGATTCAACGCCCGCATGAATCTCGGCAACGTGTATATGGCCACGAACCGCCCCGGAGAGGCGGCTGCCCAGTATCTGCACGCCGTCCGGCTGGAAAAGAACAATTCCAACGCCCTGCGGGCCCTTTCCCGCGCTTACGACGAGCTCGGTCTCCGCGGCCATGCGGCCGGTCTCGCAGCCCGCGCGGACGGGAAGGAGAATGCCGGAGGCGCCGCAACGACACGCAGCAATCCCCGCGCGTTCGAACCGGTGACGACCGCCCTTCTGTCGAACGGGCTTCCGGAGGAGGCTCTCGCGATCATCAATGCAGGGGTTGCCGAAAACCCCGACTCTCCCGACCTGGTCGTCCTGCAAGGGGACGTGCTGACCGCCCTCCGCCAGGATGCCCAGGCGGAAACGGTGTATCGGCGCGCCCTGACGCTCGATGCCCAGAATCCCGCGCCGATGATCCGGCTCGGCAACCTGTATGCCGGCCGTCAGCAGACGGATGCGGCCATCGCCCAGTATCAGGCGGCTCTCAAGAGCCCCCTGATCGATCCCGACGGGATGTTCTCCATCGCCGACCAGTTCGTTCGTCTCGGCCGGCGCACGGAAGCCACCGAGGTTCTGAATCGTCTCAAGGGAATGAACCTGTCCGAGGCGCAGCTCGCCAAGCTGCATGAACGCACCGGCACCCCCGCCCCCGCTTCGGCCGAGTGAATCCACGATCAACCGCCACGAAGGAGTGACGCATGTTCGACCCCAACACCATCAAAGGGCTCGATGGAGCCATGACGGATCTGAACAAGGCCATCGATGCCCTCCCCGACGGGCCGCTCAAGCGCCAGTTGTCCCAACGGCTGAACCGGATGCAGCATGTCCGCGACCATCTCGATGAGGAGACCGATATCCACGAAACGCGCTCGCCGTTGAGGTATGTCGTGTTCGGCTTCGTCCTCGCCCTCGCCTTCATCCTGGTCTGGAAAATGCGACCATCCTGCAAGTGAAAAAGGATCGCTGATATATATGACATATTATACATTCACCATGAAATATCACACGTTCGTCCTTCCCTGTTCGCTCCTTCTGTTCCTGCTGCTGATCACCCCAGGGGCGTTCGCGGAGGGAGAATCCTCCAAGCCGGCATCGGGCACGCCGGTTCTCGAGAAGGTGTCTCCCGAGTTCGGGGCGCGGTGGTTCCGCAAGGATGGGTACAAGGATTTCTTCGAGCCGCGCGTGTCGTTCGTCAAGCGCAAGAGCGGCTACTCGGAGGTCATCGAGTATTCCTGGCGGCCGATGGTGCCGTTCGGCATGAGGAACGACGAGCGCATCGACCGCGTCCAGTTCTCGTTCAGCCGGTATTACTACAGCGGCCCGAAGATCTTTTACGGTGCCGGCGTCGGCGGGAACATCATCCTGTTCACCGATGGGCTGAAAGACCTGGCCAAGACCCGGTATAACCTCGATGTCAAGGATGGCGTCAACGGCCTCGGCCGCGTATTCGCCGGGTACAAGCTCCGCGATTTCTCGTTCGGAAAATACAAGTTTCCCCTGACGCTGCGCATCGATGCCGTCTTTTCGCCCGACTACAAGTTCGGCGGCGAGATGGGCCGGGCCGGGGACAAGATCGAGCTGACCGAGATCACCGGCGGCTTCGCCTTCAGTGTCGAATGAGCGGCCGGTGATGGCAGCGCGCGTCTTCGGTCCCGTTCCGTCACGCCGGCTCGGCAGATCCCTGGGCCTCGACCTCACCCCGGCGAAAACCTGCACGTACGACTGCCGGTACTGCCAGCTCTCGGCGACGGACCACCCGGCCACCGGGCGGAGCATGTTCTTCCCCCCCGAAGAACTCCTTGCAGAGCTGCGCGCAACCCTTTCCCGGATCGAGACCCCCGACTGGATCACCTGTTCGGGAACGGGCGAGCCGACGTTGTATGCCGGTCTCGGCACGGTTCTGCGCGGCATCCGGGAACTGAGCCAGGTTCCCATCTGCGTCATCACCAACGGCTCCCTGCTCGGCCGCCCCGACGTGCGGGCCGACCTGTGTTTCGCGGACCGCGTTCTGCCGACCCTGTGCAGCGTCCGTGAAGACACCTGGCGGGCGATCCACCGGCCGGCGGCGGGAATTAAATTTCCAGAACTATTGAACGGGTTGAAAGCCTTCGGCGCGATGTATCCGGGCATGCTCGAGCTCGAAGTGTTCATCTGCCCCGGACTCAACGACACCCCGGAAGAGGTCGCGGCCCTCGGAGCATGGCTGCGCGAGCTGCCGGGACTCGATGCCGTGTATCTGAACGCGGCCGTGCGAAGCCCGATCGACGCCTCGCTACCCCAGGCGGACGCCGCGCATCTCGATGGCATCCGCCATGCCCTGGGCCTTCAGGTCCCCGTCACGACCGCATTCGATCACACCCCGCTCCCGCGCGCCGTGAACTCGAAACGGCCACCCACGGCTCGCGAGTTGCTCGAGCTGCTCAAGCGCCACCCCTGCACCATCGAGCAGCTCCACCGCGTTTTCGGCGGCGAACGGGAGTTCCTGCAGCGGCTCGCCGCCGACCTGCTCGAGACGAAGACCGTCGAACTGCGGCCGGACGGCACTCTGGCCCCGCTCTGAAAACCTCTCAGGAAGCGGGAAGCCGGATCGTGTGCCGGGTTCCTTCTTCCGAGACACTGATCAGCTGCGACACCGGCCGCGCATCCGCCAGGGCGGCATGGAGGCGGTAATACCCCGGTTTCAGGCCGCGCATCCGCGCCACACCGTCCCCGCCCGTCACGGCACCGCCGGCCTGTTCGAGGGTGATATGGGCACCGGTGACGGGCTTCCCGTCGGCCGTCGTCACCCGCACCTCCAGCGGCGCCCGGAAAGGCCGCAGCGACAGCTTCAACTCGGAGCGGACGGCGGGATTCCAGCGCAGCGACAGGCTCCGATACCCGTCAACGGCGACGAATACGTCGCGCACGCCGGTGTTCTCCGACATCCCAACCGGGAATTCTCCCCGTTCGTCCGTCGAGAAGGGAAGACCGTCGATCGTTCCGACAGCCCCACGAATCGGTTTTCCGGTCACGGCATCGACGACGCGGCCGGGCATGACGGCCCGATCCGGCGTCCCGTTCTGCGCTCCGCTCGATACGGCCGAGCAACCGGCATCCGGCATCGGCAGGAAGCGCCAGAACCCTGGAGTGGCGTATTCATCCGGCGAAAGGGCCGCCACTCCGGCAGCCGCCGTCGCATCGACCCGGGCCAGCAACGATAACTCCTCGCCGCCCCAGCGCCAGGCTGCGGCAACCCCCGGTCGGTTCACACCGGCACACCCGGCAATCCCCGCTCCCCGGGAAACGCGCTTCCAGACGCGGGCCCAGACGGTCAGAACCTCACCCACCCGCATCGGTTCGGCAGGCCGGAACCTTCCATCGGGATACAACCCCATGGCCCCGGCAGCCAGGACCGAGGAAATTTGCGACTCGATTCCGACATCCGATCCCGTCGGCAGGGAAACGGCCGCGGCGCCCGCAGGCAGCGCGCGACCAAGGTGGAGAGCGACGTCCCGGCGCGTCAGAACATCGACCGGCGGCCCATCGACCGGGACGCACCAGCCGCCGGCAATGAGCGCGGTGATCCCGACGAGGCAGAAGCCGGCAAACCGGCGCAGGAGGGACGGCATCAGTTGTCCCCCCTCAGGTGCTGCGCGGCGGCCCGGGGCGACAGGCCGTCGGGCAAAGCCGCCGCCATCATGCGCAGGCGTTCTGCGGGAACCCCTTTTTCGAGGTGCCTGGCCAGACCGTCACCGCTGAGCCGACGCAGCGCTTCGGCGACGGTCACTCCCTGAAGCGTGTCCGGAACCACCTCACCGGCGGCCGGAAGCTTCAGCAGCGGATTCTTCTTCGAACTCAGCCACCAGTCGGCTCCCTCATGCGTCAGCACCATGCCAATGCGCTTTGCCAGACGCTCCAGAGCGGCCATGGCAGACTCGCTCCGGCTGCGGAACGTGACGATCGCGGGAGGATCGTCGCGCATGCGAAGCGAAATGCCGGCGCGGCCGGCAAGCTCGGCAAGCAGCGGCAGGACAGGGGATCGTTTCACGTCGATGACGACGGCCCCCCCCCCGTGGCCGGGGAGCAGCAGGGACTCGGGAAGGGGCCCAGCATCCGCCCGGCGGCCGCTTCCCGCGCCACCTGCGTCGGCTCGGAGACGGATCGACAAGCCGCCGGCCGTGCGCGTGAGTTTCATCCCGGTTCCGGGAGCGACATACAGGTTCAACCGCTGCACGGGGGGATCGGCATGCACCTGGCCCTGCCACACCTGTCGGAGCGGGCCCCGGAAGGCCGTCACGGCAGGCATGGGAGAGCCCGATTCGGTTTCGGGCAGATCGAGCCGCCAGCAGGAGTCGGCGGCAATCCAGCGCATGACGGGCTCGACGGGCGTGGCAAGCCGGATGTCGATGCGGCCTTCGGTGTCGGAGGTTTCGACCGTGACCGTCTCGACACGGGCTGGAGCAGCCGAGACAGCGGTCACCGGCGGCATTCCCAGGAACAGGGATGCCAGCAGGAGCGCGTGCAGCGGCCGGCCGTCGCTCATCATCCCCCTCCTCCCTGGGTCAGGCCCGAGACGAGGATGCCGGAGAGGGCCGCGAAGGCTTCCATCCGGCTCGGGGTGATGGGCGGAATCGCCCGGAAGGGGGTCTGCCCGATCTCGACACCGAGACCTGTTCCGAGCACCGAGAGAGAACGATCGAGTTCGGCGCCGGCAACGACGCCGGACCGGTCGAGCAGGAGTTCTGCCGGCGGCTCTTTCCCGGGCCGGCAGACGCGCCAGACGGATGCCACCAGCGGCTGCCACTCCTCCCAACGCAGGGATTCGTAGGGCGCCGCCCGGTTTTCGTTCAGCATGACGGGAGGCAGGGGCCGGAGGGCAAGCAGTGCCCGCCAGGCCTCGTACAGCGGGTGGTCGAGGGGAACGTCGGCAAACGGTCCCGGTTCGGCGGCATCGGAAGCGAGATGGCGCTCCAGCAGCGGGCCGCGGAACGGGATGTTCGGGAACAGAATCAACGGGCGATCGCCGGTCTTGTTGATGACCGCCTCGAGGCCCTGGGCCCGTTCACACGTCATCGGAGCCCGGCTGGACGGCACTTCGCCCCAGGCGGCCCGGGCGAGCACCTCAGTGTCGGAGAGGCTGACGCC
The DNA here is from genome assembly GCA_029565415.1 of Candidatus Rifleibacteriota bacterium. The sequence goes on from JAKQOH010000097.1 coordinate 32,473, forward strand.
CAGCTGGCGGGAGAGGAAACTCTGGAGATCGGACCAGAACACGGGTTTCGCGGGTTCGATTCGTCCGCTGCCCCATGTTGCACTCGAGCCGGCCAGAAGCGGCCACAACCCGAACATGACCATCACGGCGAGCGTCGCGCCGATCGCAAGGCTGCGCCGGGCGGTCGGATCCTGCCGCAGACGGCCCACCAGCCATGCGCAGAACCCTGCAGGTCCCGCCACGGGGACGGCCAGCTTTCCGGAAGCCGCCTTGATGATGATGCGGATTCTGGCAAGCCAGGCCACGCCTGAGCTCTCTTCGGCCATCGGAGTCAGCGCGGGAGCCGGAGCTGCGACCGGCGGTCGTTCCGGGCTGCGCTCATCGGCCATCGGGATCGGGGCCTCGGCTGCTGCAGGAGTGAGTTCTTTCCGCTCCGGAACCGGTGGCCGATCGACCATCACCGGCTCGGTGACCGTCGTGAAGGTTGCCACAGCCGGAACGACGCTGGCCTGTTCAGCCGGCCCCGTTCGCTCTTCGGGCGCCGAGAGCGTCGCGCCGTTCCGCAGGGTGTGCGATACGGCCTGGTGCTGCTTCTGCATCTGCTCGATCGCTTCGGGCGGAAGTGCCGTCGGAACACCGCATCCTCCGCAGAATCGGGAGATGGAGAGATTCTTCTTGCCGCAGTGGAGGCACTGCCAGGCCGTCGGCCCCCGGCCGCCCCCCGTGGGCGCAGCAGGTGCAGCCGTCGGTTTCGCAGGCGGCAGATAGGGTGACATCGGTTGTCGTTCGGCGAAAGGCATATGATCCCGGATCTTGTATCGGCGCATTTCCCGAAAACGTCCACCCTTCCTCCCCTCCGTTTTCGCCAAACACCCGAGCCTGATCCGGGCGGATCGCGATCCGCCCCTACAGTGCGGGTGCCGTCCCAGAGAGGCGTCGGGGCGCATCGCGATGCGCCCGGCGTGCCGCCCATGATTCCATCATCGATCGGATACAACGTTCGTGCCTGTCCCGAGAATCATTCTCTGCTTGGCTTCTCGCACCGGGTAAATGTGTTACCATAGGGGAAAAGACCGATCACGGGAGGAGAAGCCAGATGCAGTCCGTTCAGTGTCCGCTGTGTCACAACCAGATGTTTTCCGAGACGTTCCGGCCGGGCGAGCGGTTTCCCTGCCCGCACTGCGAACACGAGCTGCTCGTGGAGCCGTACGAAGACACGCCGACAGTCCGCCTGCCCGAAGAGATCAGTCTCCACATGAACTGGGCCAAAGGCATCTGGAAGGACGGGCGGCTGTTCATGACCCAGCAGAAGCTGGCCGTGCTCGGCGAGATGGTCGTGAACGCGCTTCAGCTCGACCGCTGGTCGGGCGAGAGGCCGGAGCAGCTCGCCGAGCGGCTCAAACAGGCAAAAGAAGCCGAGGAGCTCCTGCTCAAAAACGGGTACCGGCCCGACATGATCGCGTTTGGCCGCACTCTGCTCGACATCTTCATCAATCTCCGGGGGTCCGAAAACGGCTCGAAACGCTGACGTCGTTCGACACGCCGGCCCGGTCGATTCCGACCGGGCCGGTTTTATTCTACCAATTATACATCAAAAATATTATTTTCCGCCCCCCTCCGGGGGTTTCGGGGCATCGGGTGCCCCGACGGGCGGGAACGGCTGGGACGAGGGAGTGCCACCGCCGTTGGCAGGGCCGGCGGCCGGCGCGGCACTCTTCATGCCGGGCGGCTCGTTCCCTTCGGGGATGATCGGGGGGAACGGCTGGGACGAAGGCGTGTTCCCGAAGGCCATCATCGGCGGGTAGGGCTGGCTCTCGAGCGGCACGCCCTGGACGAACCCGTGCGGCAACTCCTCGATCTCGGTTTCATCCTGTTTGAGGATCATGTCGCCGGTGTCGCCGACCTTCTCGAAATACTGGAACAGCTTCTTCTCGAACGCCTTCAGGAAGGCCTCGACGCACATCGGGTCGAACTGCTTGCCCGAGAACTTCTTCAGCTCGGCCACGGCCGTGTTGAAACTCAGTCCCTTGCGGTATGGGCGGTTCGTGGTCATGGCGTCGAACGCGTCGGCCACGCAGATGATGCGCGCGATCAGCGGGATATCCTCGCCCTTGAGGTGATCGGGATAGCCGCGGCCGTCAAAATACTCGTGGTGATGCTTCACGCCCGGCACCTTGTCGGCCAGGAAGTCAACGGGCCGCAGGATCTTGGCGCCGATCTCGGGATGCTTCTTGATGATCGCATACTCCTCGTCGGTCAGCCGGGCAGGCTTGCGGATGATGCTGTCATTGATGCCGATCTTGCCCACATCGTGCAGCAGGCCGGCATACCGCACCGAATCGATCTCCTTGCGCTCCATGTTGATCTCTTCGGCGATCGCGACGGAGTACTGGGTCACGCGGCGGGAATGGCCCTGCGTGTAGGGGTCTTTCGCATCGATCGCGGTCGCGAGAACCTCGATCGTGGCGAGATACACCTTCTGGATGTTCTCGTACAGGCGGGCGTTGTCGATGGCCGAAACGGCCTGGTTACCGAGCGCCTCGAGAATTTCGACGTCGTGATCGTTGAACGGGATGTCGCCGGTGCGGTTGAGAACCTGCAGAACGCCGATCACTTCATCTTTCAGCTTCATCGGCACGCAGATCATCGACCGGGTGACGAAGCCGGACTTTTTGTCGGCGCCCTTGAAGAATCGCGGGTCTTTCGCCGTGTCGGGCACGATGACGGGCTTGTTCTCCTTCGCGCACCAGCCGGCGAGGCCGGTACCCATCGGAAGGCGGATCTCTTGCAGCTTCGAACCGACGTTCGGATCGCCCTGCACGATGTGGAAATACAGTTCGTTGGTCTGCCGGTCGACCAGGTAGACGGTCGAGGTCTCGCACCGCATGACCTTCGTGGCCATGTGCATGATCTTGCGCAGCAGGTCGTTCAGGTCGAGGGTCGAGCTGATCGCCTTGCCGACTTCGAGCAGCGTCGCCAGCTCGGCCATCTGCAGCCGGACCAGCTCGACTTCCATGAAGCGGCCGATCGCGTCGGCAGCGATTTCCCGGAACTCGTCGATGCCCGAAACCGTGACCCCCGTGGTGGAACCGGCGGGCAGGATCAGGGCCCCAAACGGCAGCAGCGCGTCGCCGATCGGGATGAAATACCGGCGGGCGCCTTCCAGCGTCGAGACGATCTCGCTCGAGACGGGCAGATTGCCGAGCCGCGAAGCCGTGAATGTCTTGCAGTGGGTACCGAGGGAAGCCGTGTCGAAGCCTTCCGCGAAGCGCACGCGCGTCTGCTTGGCCCCGGCATCGTAGAAAAGCACGGCAAAGCCCGGCTGGCCGGACAGCTCGTGAGCCGCCCGGCTGAGGATGGTCAGCAGCGTATCGGAATCCTTGGCGCTCGCCAGAATATCGCGCTGGGTCTTGTACAGAACCTTCAGCGTGTCGCCGCTCAGAACATCAGCCACCCGATTCGTTCTCCTTGAGGCCTGTCACCCGCCATGCATGCACGGGTTCGGTCTTGCCCTTCACAACAAGAGGTTCAAGGGGCTGAACCTCCACCATGCCAGTAACCAGTTCATATGTCTTCGGACCGATCACGATCTCCTGACTGCCGGCCTTTCCCTGAAGCCGGCTGGCAAGATTCACCGTGTCGCCGATGACGGTATATTCCATTCGCTCAGTCGAACCGACGTTGCCGAGAATGGCCGCTCCTGAATTGATACCGCAACTCACGGTGAAAGGGAAGATCCCTGATGGGAGATTTGCATTAATCTTCGAAATTTCCTGACGGATTTCGAGGGCGATGCGCACCATGGAAAGCGCGTGATCCTTGTCGGGAAGCGGCACTCCGGTGGTTATCATCATCGCGTCCCCGATGAACTTGTCGAGACAGCCCCGATGTCGGTGGATGATCGGCACCAGCCGCGAGAAGTAATAATTGAGCTGAACGAGCACCCGCTCGGGGGAGTGCTGCTCGGAAAAACTGGTGAAGCCGCACACATCGATGAAGCAGACCGAGATCTCCTGCCGGGTGGGCTCGAGGGCGCTTTGCGGCGTTTCGATCAGCACGTCGACGACCTCGGGGGAAACCTGCTTGCCGAACGCCTCGCGGATCAGCGCTTTCTCGCGTCCCTCGAACAGGTAATCGAGCCAGGCCAGCACCGCAAGCGCCACGGGGAATCCCGCGACGACGACGCCCGTGCGCAGCCGCCAGCCCTGCAGAAACACCAGAAACGCCCCGCCTTCGACGGCGCACAGGCCCACGAGAGCGAGCAGGGCGCCCAGCCACGGCCGGGAGAGGGTCTGCGCGAACAGCATCCAGACACACAGCAGGCCCAGCAGCAGTGCGGGCAGCCAGGCCCGGCCTCCCTGATCGAGGCGGCCCATGAAGCCCCGCGGCCGGGTCATCGCATCGAGCATCGCCGCATGCAGCATGATGCCCGCCACGACCGGCCGGCCGGGAATGGAGATGGTGTCGCCCAGAAAATCGTCGCTGACGCCGATCAGAACCATCGAGCCTTTCAGCATCGCCTTCTGTTCGCCGGTCAGGTTCAGACGGCCGGAATACAGATCGTACAAATCCCGGAACGCGTAGACGGCCTCCGGATCGGCCTCCCAGCGCGGGGAAGCGGCGGCCGGAGCGTTCCAGACGCTCGCCGATGCCGGCAGCAGCTCCTGCGGAAACCGCGTTCCGTCCTCCATGCACAGCTCCTCGCCGTCGAGAACCGGGGATTCGCGCATGCCGCGGGCGGCCATCCAGACGGCCAGCGCCAGGGAAGGCACCAGGCGGCCCTCATGCGGATAGGCAATCGGGGTTTTGCGGATCACGTCGCCCCGGTTGATGCCGCGCTCGTAGGTGATGAGCCCGAGCCCTCGCGCGGCTTCCGTGAGCACGGGAACGGACGTGTGGAGAACCGTCTTTTCCCGTTGCAGGAAGGCATACCCTTCGTCTTCATCGTCATCTCCGGAGCCATCGGCGGCGACCGCCTGGCGCTTTTCGAGAGAGGCGGCCAGGATCACCGGCATGCTTGCCGATCGCATTGCGTCGGCGAGCTCGCGCTCGTCTTCGAGGCTGCCGGGGCCGAACACCATGTCGATGCCGACGGCCGCCACCCCGAGCTCCTGGAGCATCTTCAGACACCGGGCGTACACACGGCGCGGCAGGGGCCATGTCAGCCCCTCGGATTCGAAGAAGGTTCTGACCGTTTCGGGACCGATCGAGACGACCAGGACGCGGGAAGGGGCATCGGGAGCGAGCAGAGCGGTTTTCCAGCCTTCTCTGCGGGCGGGGTCTCGGGTCGTTTCGAGCCGGTGCCGGAGACTCCAGAACAGGTCTTCGATCCCGTTGTCGAACAGTTCGAAGGCGCCGTTCGAAGCGGCTGCCGCGAAGATCGCCCAGACGAGAAGTGCCGCTGCGGCCTTTCCCCAGATTGCGTACCGCCGTGCGCCGCCCATGTTCAGCCTCCGAAGCGCAGCCGCTCGATCGAGACCGCACGGCCGGCATCGTCGAGACGCAGCCGGATGGCGTCGATCAGAAGCCTGTCGGGGGGGAGGGCGGGAGCGCCCTGGAGGTGCGCCTGCCGCTGCCACCAGACATCGGGAGCAATGCCGGAGACGGATGATTCCCCGGCGGCGATGCCGACGTCGAGGACCGAAGCCCGGCCGGTCCGGATCACGGGGTGGCCCGCGATACAGCCCAGACCGGTTCCGACGAGATGGACCGGGCGGCTCAGGGATTGAACGCGCCACGCCATCGCCTGCTTGAGCTCGAGATCGGGGCCGCTGAACAGGAGCACCAGAGGCGCATGGTCGGTCAGGCCGGCTTCGAACGCCGCAAGCGTTTCCCAGGGCGGGTCGACGGGCAGACGGTCATCTCCGGTCTCGAGAACGACGAGCCGGCAGGCGCCGGTCGGGGTTTCGAGCAGCAGGTCCGCATCGCCGGGGGTTCCGGGCGGCAGGTTCAGCGGGCGGATCACCCGCCGGAGCGTGCCGAGAACCTCGCGGGTGGCGGGGCGGGCAAGGGATTTCGCGTCCAGAACGACAACGTCGATTCCACTGTCAAAGAGCCGTTCGAGGTGGGCCGCAGGCCGGCCGCCGGACCCCAGGAGACGCGAGGCGTTGCAGACCACGGTCTCCGGCGCGTCTTCGCCGTCGCGAACGGACGCCAGAAGGGCGCGCAGATCCGGCGCGGGAATCTCCCGGCTCATCTCACCCAGGACGAGCAAAGACAGCGTCATTACCGGTAGTTTAGCATATCGCCCCCGCCGATCACAACTTGGATCCGGCCGGAAACCCCGTTGAGCGGCGGGGTTAGAAGTGGGACAGCCAGCTGAAGATGAGGGATTTCTCGGTGACGTTGTTCGCCGTGAACTCGCCGTGCCGCTCGCGCTTGCTCTGGAAACCGAGCTCGAGCCCCTGGGAGGTCGACAGCCGCTTCTCGACGCCAACGCGCCAGGTGTGCCGGACATACGAGGAATACAGGAGATCCTCGAACTCCTCGTAGCTCATGTCGATCCACTCGTCTTTCAGGTGCAGCAGCCAGGTCGGCGTGAACGGGTAATCATACCCGAGAACCACCTGGTACTGGTTCGAATCGGCATAATACAGGCGCGGGGTGCCGTATTTCGTCAGCGTCGCCTGGAAATTGAGGCTCGCGGCGGTGCGCCCGCCCGAAAAGTAGTTTTCCCAGAGGAAGGTGTCGACGGTGTAGTCCTGATCGTCATGCACCGTGTGGGCATATCGTTCGTCGGTGAGCGTCAGGATATGCAGCAGCCGTTCGGAGGCCTGATGCCGCCCCGAAAGGGACACCCGGTTCGAGGTGTGGTTGTAGAGGTAGTAGGTGTCCGACTCGTCCTCGTGCTTGCGCGTGTAATACGTGTCCTCGAGCATCAGCTTCGTGCGGTCATCGACCTCGTAACTCGCCCGCAGGGTCGCGGACGGCTGGTAGAATCCGTTGTCGATCGTCGTGCGCTTCTGGGTCTTCAGGTCGCCCACCAGGGTCAGATACAGGTCGCCGCGGGTGACGCGGGCCAGGAATTTCGCCTCGGGATCCGGCTCGCCGGGCCGGCGGGTCCAGTTCGTGTAATGATCGACCGCCTTCTTCGTGGCTATACCGGTTGGTATATTTTCAAAGGTGCTCCGGTCGCCGCGCGAGGTGTTGCCGACGGGGGTATACCGGATCCGCTCGGGCAGGAAGGTGGAGAGATCGAGCGAAACGATGCCTTCCTGGTAGTTCGAGGCCCGGTCGTTCTGGTATTCCCGCTCCTCGTAGGAGCCTTCCATCGCGATGCCGGTGTATTCGCCCGGCCGGTGGGTGTAGCGCAGTTTCGCGCGATTCGATGTATATTCCCAGATATTGTCGATGGGAATGCGGTAGACGTTGTTGTAATAATCGAGCTGCAATACATCGGCTTCGCCGACCGAGACCCCGTAGGTCAGATTGAACAGGTGGTCGACGGTCGTGTATTTGTATGAGTCGAGAGCATACGCGTCGTAGTCCTCGGGCCGGTAGTTCTGGTAATGCAACGTTTCCTTCACGTCGAGGAACTGGCGCTCCGACAGATCGCCCTTCAGGGTGAAGCTCAGATCGTTCACCGAGCTGATGAACGTCTTGTCGTAGGCCTTCAGTTTCGTCACCGGGGTGTAATCCGGCTCGGCATACTCGACCTCGGCGTAATCCTTGCGCGTGCTGTCGACGCTCATCCGCGAATCGTAGGTCCATTCCGCGGAAAACTTCGCCGCCCGGGCGGGAATGGCGCCGCAGAACACGGCGAGAACGGCTCCCCATGCCGCCAGGCGGACCAGCGTGCGACGCAGATTGTTGGCCATCGTGCGAGCTTCTCCGTCGGAAGAAAAAGAATTCACCACTTCGTCTTTCGGCGTACAGAACCGAACACCGAAGTCCTTTCCCCGCGACGGATGAATTTTCGGATCCCGGTCGGGCATGTTTTTTTCGCGACGCCGGCTTGCATCCGACGTTCCGGCGATTGTATGGTGTCGGGTGCCTCAAATGAAAACGCCCACCTCCCAGGTCCCGCTCCTGCCGATGCAGCCCGAACTCTTGCTGCTCCGGCGGGATTCCGGCTGGGTTGTGGGCCGCATCCCGGCCTGGCTCGCCGAGGATCTCGGCCGCCCGAAACCCTCGGAAACCGGCTTTGCAAGCGCCTCCTCCGACGACACCGACTGGCTGGAAACGGCGTTTCCCGGCGTGATCGAGCTCGCCGAGCAGGTCATGCAGACGGGAAATCCGGTTCGCGAGTTCCAGGCCCGCATCGTCGACCGGCACGACCAGCCTCATCAGATCCTCCTCGAGGCCAACCCCGAGACGCTGCCGAACGGCACGAAAGCCGTCGCGATCAGGCTCCAGGAACGGCCGGCACCGCCGGCGGAAGCGTCGGGCATCGATCTGCGCGAAGCCTCGTTCCACGGCCTCGTCGGGATCTCCGAGCCGATGCAGCGAGTGTTCAACAAGGTGCGGCTGTATGGGGCCTCGGATGCGCCGGTCCTGGTGATCGGCGAGACCGGCTCGGGCAAGGAGGGCATCGCCCGGGCGGTTCACCTCTCGAGCCGCCGCCACGAGAGCCCGTTCGTCACCCTCAACTGCAGCGCGATCACCGAGACCCTGTTCGAGAGTGAACTGTTCGGCCATGAAAAAGGCTCGTTCACCAGCGCCATCCGCTCCCACAAGGGTCGGTTCGAACGGGCCGACCGGGGGACGCTGTTCCTCGACGAGATCGGCGATCTGCCCCTCAGCTCCCAGGCGAAGCTGCTGCGCGTGCTCGAGGACCAGACGATCGAGCGCGTCGGCGGTGAAAAGCCCATCAAGGTCGACGTGCGACTCGTCGCCGCCACGAACGTCCAGCTCGAGGAGGCCGTCGCCGCGGGCCGGTTCCGGGCCGACCTGTATTATCGCATCAACGCGCTCCAGATCTACGTGCCGCCCCTGCGGGAGCGGGCCGAAGATCTCGAACTGCTGATCCGGCACTTCATCGCCATCCTCAACGAGAAATACGGCCGCCGGGTCGGCTGTCTGACCCGCGAAGCCATCCACCTGCTGAAACAGTACCAGTGGCCCGGCAATGTCCGTGAACTGCGCAACCTGATGGAACGCCTGTTCGCCGAGACCCAGGGCGAGGTCATCGGCCTGCGCGCCCTGCGCGAATGGTATGACGAGCGGATGAACGCGGCCCGGTTCGCCCGGTATGATCCGCGCGTCACCATGCTGCCGTACCGCAGCGCCATCCCGCTCGGAACGCAGGTCGTCCCGCCCTCCGCCAGCACGCCGGCCGTCCAACGCCCCACAGAAACCCAGCAACAGCCACCCTTCGGCGTTCTCAGCGGGCCGCCCATCCCTCACGGAGCCGCCTTTCCCCAGACAACCGCCGCCGAACCTCCCGTTGAAGTGGTGGAAGTCCGTCGGATTCCGACATCCACGGGTTCTCCGTCCCGGCAAACCGGCAGCCGGATCGATCTCGATCCCGAGGCAATCCGCAGGGCGTTCGCCGAAACGGGCGGCAACATCACCCGCGCCGCGGCTATGCTCGGCGTCCACAAGGCGACCCTCTACCGCCACCTCAAATCCCTGAACCTCTCCCGATCCGATCTCGAGCCCTGACCCACACCCCAGAGATACTCCGTTGAAAAAAGCATGAATTTCAAACCAGAGAAAACGGGGAACACGCTCATCACAGAGAACACAAAGATCACAGAGGCTTCACGGAGAGTGATCAGATCCTCCGTGAATTCTCCGTGCCCTCTGTGTTCTCAGTGATGAAGCTGTTTCCTGGAGTGGTTCTTCCGGTTTTCCCGGGCGGATATTGGGAAGGAACACATATCAGGCACAGAGCCAAACGAAGCCTCACCTTATCTATTGCTATATTATAGTGAATCCATAAGACGGGGCAGGGAGGCGAAGGCGTCGAGGATGTGGGAAGGCAGCCGTTCCAGGGCGGATTCGGCACCGGCGAGGTATTTTCCCGTACGGACCAGGATCCCCGTCAGGCCCTGGCGCATCGGGGCCGCCACGTCGAACTCGGCATCGTCCCCGATGATGGCGAGGCGCGCGAGCCGGGTTCCGTGATCCGCGGCGATGCTTTCGAACAGCGTCGCCGAGGGCTTTCCGAACACCGTCGCGGTCTGGCCGCTGGCATACTCGAGAGCCGCCGTCAGCGGGCCGAGGTCGAGACAGAGGCCGTCCGAGCCCCGGTAATACCGGTTCCGCTGGAGCGTGTAGAGTTTTGCCCCCCGCATCAGCAGCCGGAAGGCGTCCTGCACCTGCCGGAACGTCGCATCGAGCGACTCGTCGCCGACGAGAACGGCGCTGCCGCCCTGTTCGTCGATCGTGAACCAGTCGGCTTCGCTGCGGTCGCGGGGCGGCAGGAATGCATAGCCGCTCGTATGACCCGCGGCCTGCATCACCTTGCGGGCGACCGCCCAGGGCGTATACACCTCCCCGAGCTCGCAGGGGAACCCGAGGTCGTTCATGAGCTGATGGATGGCCTTCTGAGACTGGGAGGTGGTGTTCGTGACGAACACCGTGCGCACCCGGCGGCGGACTTCTTTCAGGGCTTCACACGCTCCTGGAAACGCAGTCCAGGAGCCCGAAGCGTTTTTTCCCATCAGCGTCCCGTCGATATCGCACAGCAGCACATCCCAGGGAACGGTCATCCGACAGCTCCTCCCCCCCGGCGGCCGGGAGCGTTGTATTGTTGAAAATTTTCTTCGATCTCCGACGTTTTCAGGCCGTCGGTGCCGGGGCATCGGCGGGCGGCTCCCCGTTTTCCTCGGCCGGGGCGGGCGGCTCGGTCACGTTCGAGACACCGACGCGGTTGCGGCCGGCATGTTTGGCTTCGTAGAGGGCCTCGTCGGCGATTTTCATCATCTCAACCGTCGTCTCGGCATAGTTGTAGGGCAGGGCGCTGAGACCGAGGCTGATCGTCACCCGCAGATCGCCCTTCGGCCCCTGGAAGATCGAGGACTCGACCTTCTGCCGCAGGCGCTCGGCGAACAGCCGGCCACCTTCGAGATCGGTTTCGGGAAGGATCACGCAGAACTCCTCGCCGCCATACCGGGCCGCCACGTCGGTGTCGCGGATGGTGGCCTGAACGATCTTCGCGACCTCGCGCAGCACCATGTCGCCGGTCTGATGGCCCCAGGTGTCATTGAACTTCTTGAAATGATCTATATCGGTCATGATAAAAGAGAGCGGCTTCTCATAGCGTTTCGCCCGCCGGAACTCTTCCTCCATGCGCGACTGGAAATGGCGGCGCACGATAAGCCCCGTCAGGCCGTCGATCGTGGCGAGGTTGAACAGCCGGGACTTCTCGATGACGACGGCGGCCTGGTTCGCCATGGTCAGGGCCATCTGGAGATCTTCATGATCGAAGGCGTCCGTCGTCTTGTTCACGATATTCATGACGCCGATCGATGTATCCCGCACCAGCAGAGGCACACACAGGATCGAGCGCACGACGCCGGGGCTGCCATCCATATGCTCGAATTTTTTATCGATGCGCACATCGATGATCAGGCGCGGCTCACCTTTCGCGAACACTTCGCCGGCGACTCCTTCGCCGACCTTGAACTTCTCTTTGAGAGCCGGGTTCACCGATGCGGCACCCTCGACGCCAACCACGACCGCCGCTTCGACGAGGCTCTCGTACCGTTCGTCGAGCATGAACAGCGAGCCGCGTTCGGCACCCAGGACCTGCACGCATTTGGCGAGAATCGTGTCCAGGGTCCGGTTCAGATCCCCCATGAAGTTCACGGCGTGTATGACTTCGTTGACCATCGAAAGTTCGCGGACCTTTCGTGCGAGTTCCCGGTTCCGCTGCCGGAGATCGCGGAGCTGCTGTCCGAGCCGCATCAGGGCCCACTGGACCGGCCCGAGGAACAGGAACGGAACCGTCTCGAGCACCAGATCCCATCGGAAGACGGCCACGGCGGCCAGCGGCCAGGCCAGCCACAGCGCCAGAATCGCGAGGTTGCCGGCCGTGCTGCCGGTACGCCAGATGATCCAGGCCAGCAGCAGCGCGACGCCGAGCAGCAGCACGCAGGTCCAGGGCGGCGGCATGCGCCGCAGGATCCTGCCGCTGACGATGTTGTGGACGAGATTCGCATGGATTTCCATGCCGGAAATCGCTCCATACGGGGAAAACTTCACGTCCTCGGACGTGCCCTTGGCGCGCGTCCCGACGATCACGGCCTTGCCCCGCATCAGCCCGCTCTGGAACCGGCCTTCGAGCACCTCGTGGTAGGCGACGTCGTCGAAATAGCCCGTCTTTCCGCCGTAGTTGAGCATCAGCGAGCTGATCGGCACCCCGGGGCGGGATCGTTCCCGTCGGGTATAGAAACCGAGCAGCCGATCGCCGATTTTCATCCCCTCCGGGATCGATTCGATGACCACATCGAGCAGGCTGGCCGCGATGACAAGGCCGAAACACCGGTAGGTCTCGTCGCCGAGTCTCTTTTCGAGGAACAGGTGGCGCATGACGCCGTCGGTGTTCGTGTCCACGTGCTCCATGTCGATGAAGCCCTCGGAAGCGACGGGGGCACGCAGCGCCGGGATAGGCCGGTCCGCCACGAGCCGCTCGATCATCTCGCACGACTCGTTGTCGAGCACCGTCTTTTTCACCATCACGAGGGGCAGCACGACGCGGCCGAACGAGGCGACGGCACGCGCGAACACGGCATCGTCTTCCGGCCCGGCCAGCGACGGCTCGCTGAACATGACGTCGAACGCCGCGACCCGCGCCCCCGCCGAGGCGAGCACGTCGAGCAGCCGGGCATGCATGGCCCGGGGCCATGGCCAGGGGCCGAGCTTCGCGATGCACTCGTCGGTGATCGAGACCAGTACGACATTCCGGCTCGCGGGCAGTTCCCCGCGGGAGCGGAACCGGAGGTCGATGCTGCCGTTCTCGAGATCGGTAAAGTATCCGTTATAGAACAACAGGACGGAAAGCAGGCCGAACACGAGGCCCGCCAGCGCCTCGGCGCTCGTGAAGAACCGGCCCCGTCCCCGGAACGACGCGCTCAGATCAGTCATGTCCACCCATCATGGCGAGAGGTATCATAGTTGCTATTTCGCAAAATATATACCGACATGCGTAGGGGCGGGTTTCAAACCCGCCCCCATGCATCGATACAATCCCGGCCGGATCAGGCCGAAGCCGGGGCAATCTGGGCGCGCAGCTTCTTCATCTCGCGGAACGTGTCGTAAAACGCCTTGTCCGAGCGCGGGAACAGCTTCAGCGCTTCACGATACTGGCGAATCGCCTTGTCGAACACCGCCTTGTCGCGGAACCGGTCGCCCCGCTGACGATACAGGGTCGCGAGCTTGCGCCGCGACTGGACGAACTTGTCCTCGTAGATGTTCGCGCCCGCATACGCCGGCGACAGCGGATCGGTCTGGGTGAACGACGAGTACAGGTCGAGCGCCTCTTCATACTCGGCGACGGCCTTCGACCAGACGTCGGCGGATTCGCCCTCGTCGCTCTCCTCGATCTCCTTCAGGTCTTTCTTCGTCAGCTTCGCCGCGATCTCCTGACCGATCTGGTCGATGAACGCCCGGTAAATCAGATCGTTCTCGTCGATCAGCAGCTGGGCGCGCTTCAGCAGCGCAAACGCCTGCCGGTCCCGGCCGGCCTGGGACGCCCGATGGATGCGGGCCAGATACGGCTTCACGAGATGGCGGCGACACTCGCGGAGCACCTCGCGCACGTAAACGACATACCGGTGCTCGGCCGGCAGGCCGGCCAACGCCTTGATGGCTTCCTGATACTCGAGAATCGCCTCGCCGAAGTTCTCGGCGCGCCGGAAGTTGTCGCCCCGCTCGACCAGCGGCGTGATCTCGTCGTGGATGTGCCGGTCACGGGTCTTCACACGGGCCTTGTCCAGCATCGGCTTGATCTGCTCGAGAAACGCGACATCGTCGTCGCCGGCCAGCTCGGTGGCCATCTCGAGCTCTTCGAGAGCCCGTTCCCAGTCACGCCGCTCGTAGGCGGTCTTCCCCCACTCGAAGTGAGACCGCGCCAGCCGCGCATCGACCGCGCCGAGGTGGGCCTCGATCTCCTTGCGCAGCGCCAGATCATCGGCGGTCAGGGGCATCTCGGTGTCGTCCCCCCCGATGCGCTCGAACTCCTCGATCGCCTTGGCATAGGCCGCCTTCGCGGCACCCCAGTCCTCGGCTTCCCGACGGTTGTCCCCGTCGGCCTGCAACGCTTCGATCAACTGCCGGCTCTCGATATTCATTCGTTCCCTCCTTCGCGGGTCGATGACGGTTTCGATTTTTTCGACGAACGTTCCATGCGGCGCGCCGCGGTCTGCGAGTCGAAGAACTTCAGCCCCTCGCTCTCGGTTGCACCTGCCTGCCGGTAATCGGCGGCCGCCTGGTTGTAATCCTTCTGATGGTAATGCACGTAGCCCAGCAGCGACCGGGCATCCTGATTGTCGGGCTGGAGCGAGAGAAGCCTGTCGAGGCTCTTCTCGGCCTCGTCATACTGCTGGAGCTGGATCTGGACGAGCGCGAGTTCCCACCACAGCACCGGAACATCCGGGTGCGCATCGGTCAGCACCTGGAAATCGTTCATCGCGAGCGCGAACCGGTTGTCGGCAATGCGCCGTTTCGCCTGGCGGAACCGGGGATCCGACTCGGGATCGAACTCCCCCTTCGTGGCCCGCTCGGAACCGGCGCCGCCGGCTTTCGCGGAACGGGCCGGGCCCGCCCCTGCCGTCGCCGCCTTCTTCGCCGGGGAAGGCGCGTTGCGGGCCCAGGTGATGAGCCGCTGGACATCGCCTGTCCGGCGCGATTTCGGGAAACTGCGGAGGAACACCTCGCCCCACTGGGCGACGGCCGGCCGAAGGCCGATCACGGCGCGCAGGCGGATGGCCTCAAAGTAGGCGCGCTCGATATGTTTCGATTTGGGGAAGCCGGTCAGCACGCGATCATAGGTCTTGCACGCCTCGACCGGCTCGCCGAACCGCGCCGTCGCCTCGGCGATGCGCATCAGCACTTCATCCGAACCGGCAGACGAGGGATCGGCCTTGATCTTTTCCTGGTCATGCAGGATCTGGGTCGCCAGAGCCTCCCGTTCGTCGCTGGAAAGCGGGGGCAGCGTCAGCAGATCCGAGACGTCGGGAACGGCGGCACTCCTGGCCGGACGGGCAGGCGCCGTCGGAGCCTGCGCTTCCACAGGCGCTTCCTCTTCTTCGTTGGAAGCAGCCTTGGGGGCCGGACGTTTCGGTTGTGCCGAAACGGCAGGCTGGGCAATCGGCTTCGCCGGAGCGGCGACGGGCTTGGCCGGGCTTGCGGCAGGCGCCGGCGCGACGGGGGCCGGTGCCGGGGCGGCGGTGCGTGGTTCGACCGCCGGCCGGCGAACGGGCTCCCGAACGGGAGTCGTTGGCTGAACCGCTTCGGGTGCGGCTTTCGCCTGAGCCGCCGCGACGGTTTCGGGATCGACGCCTTCATACTGCGGCACGGGGCGGGTCGTCCGGGCAGGCGGCCTGGCCGCCGGAGCCGGACCGGGAACAGGGGCGGCCGCCACAGGCTCAGCGGGAGTCGCGGCAACGGCCGTCGCTTCCCCGGACTCGGCGGGAGGTTCCGTCGGTTCGGCCGCCCGGGCGGCCTCGGAACTCTTCAGCAGCAGCCGGGCAAGCTCGGCATAGGCGGTGTCGCCATGATCGGCCGCAATCTGGCGGCACAGCTTCTTTACGCCCGCATGGTCTCCCAGGGCCTGACGGCACTGGGCAAGCCGGAACAGAGCCTCGGCGCGTTCCTCGTCGGCCGGCTGGCGTTCGAGAATGCCGCGATAGATCTCGACCGCCTCGGCATGCTTGCGCGACTCGATCAGGCAGTCGCCGAGCATGAAGCTGGCGAGACTGCGCTGGGCCGCGACTTCGGAGGCATCGACGGCCTTGCGCAGATTGCGGATGGCCCCGTCGAGATCGCCGGCAGAGCGCTGTTTGATCGCTCGCTCCATGCTCTCCGTCGCGGCAGGGCCGGCAGACAGGGGGCCGGGCACGGCAAAGCCCAGGCACACCGCGAGGGCGGCGGGCAGCAGCAGGGCGCCAGCGCGGGAAAAGCGGTTGTTCCGTTCGTGATTCATGCTTCGGCATCCTCTTCGAATGCGGTTTCGATCAAACCGGACAGATAAAATAATGCACCGAGCGCCAGGGAAGCAAGCAGAACCGTCAGAAGCACGGTACGGAAGCTTCCGGGGGCCAGCTCCGATACGGGCACCAGGCAGACGACCGCCCATCCCGGCAGCCGGTGCCGTTCGTTGCCGCGCAGCGAGCGCCAGGCGGCGACATACGAAATACCGGTCAGCCGGATTTCCTGTTCGCCGGCTTCTCCCTCGAGCGCGGCCGCCACGAGCGGGTTCGTGTGACGCAGGTTGACCTGGCTGACCACGACGGACGGCCGGTGATGGCCGATGACGACCCCTTCCTCGTCGGTCACGATCAGCATCGATCCCGGCGTCAGGCGGGCGGTGTCGGCCAGATCGCCGAGGAAGCCCAGGTCGACCCTGGCGGTCAGGAGCCCCGCGGGTTCACGAGCCGCATCGCGCAGCGGCGCCCCTGCCATCCAGAGGGGGCGGCCGAGACTCTCGTCGAACAGGGCCGGACCGGCGTAAAACGGGCGGTTGCCGCGCAGACCGCGACGCCACCAGCCTCCGCCGAATGCGGTAATCCCGCCGATCTCGGAAACGCCCGTCAGTTCCTTCCCGTCGAGGCCGCGGATCGAGACAGATCGGATCAGATCACGATCGTTCAGGGTCGCGGCAAGCAGACGGCCGCTTTCCTGCGGATCGGGAAGAATGATGCCCCCCCAGCCGAGCGCCAGATCGAGGAACCTGCCCGTCGTGATCAGGGCGGGTTCGAGACATGCGGTGAAAAACGCCGCGACATCGGCCCAGCTCGGCGTTCCAACGGCGTTTCGACCGGTCGGCACGGCCGGCGGCTCGAAGGTTTCGGGGATCGGCAGGGTCTCGAGAACCCCCAGCAGGCCCACCTCATACGCCACGCGGCGGACGGCGGCGAGGTGATACTCGAACACCGGAGCAGCCGCCTTCCAGAGCGAGACGAACTCCCGCAGCCTATCCGGTTCGGCCGGCGCGGGCCGGGCGGCGTTCGTGGAATACGCCAGATCCGAGATCGTGGTGAGAAGGGCCGAGTTTGCCCGTTCCGCCAGTTCGGATGCAGGCCCGAACCGGTGCATGCCGCGCAACTCCGGCAGGCGCGACAGCAGTTGCAGAGCGTCTGCGGCGCCGGTGAGGGCCGTACGGATCTCCGAGACGGCGAGATCGGCAGTCACCGCGACCTGCCGGCGGGCGGCCTCGTCGCGCGCGGCCCCGTCTTCCTGCAGGAAGTCCCAGGCGAGCCAGACGATCAGCACCGCCACCAGGCCGACGATGCCCTGAACGAGGGCAACGGCGCCGGCAGAGCGGCCGGAGCGGGCTTTGTTCTCGGAAGGGGGGTTCATCTGCACTCTCAGCCTTTTACGCTTTCATGCCGATATATCGAGTAGGGCTTGTTGGAAATCGATGTAACAGGAGGTAACGCCATGCTGTGCCCACAATGCAGCGCCCCGATGGTCCAGAAAACGCATGCCGGACGCCAGTCCCCGTATTTCACGCTCAACTGCACCCACTGCAAGTTCGTCATTTTCTATCGCGGTCGGATCCAGCAGGAGGAGTGAAGGGTGCCTCGATGACGCACCGGGCAGCTTCCTCCCGGGTGTTCATCACCTTCAGCAGGCGATCCGCATTCGTCACGCGGAACACCTCGCGAACCGCGGCCGACGGCCCCGTCACGATCAGGCGGCCGCGAGCCTTTTCGAGCTGTTTGTGAAGCCCCAGCAGCAGTCCCAGGCCGGATGAATCCATGTAGGTGACGCCCCCGAGGTCGATGACCAGGTGGGCCAGTCCCGTGGACAGCGCCATCGTCACCGCTTCTTTCAGTTTGCCGAGCGTGTAGACGTCGACTTCCCCGTCGGCGGCGATCGTCACCACCCCGAGAACCTGCTCAGCAGTTATCTGCAGCCGGCTCATATCCAGCCTCCCATCGCGCCCCAAGCGTACCGTACGCGCCCCCCTTTTGCAACCGCCCCGCACCTCGATGCTCCGGGCGCATCACGATGCGCCCCTACGCATGAAAGAGCACTCAGGCGACTGTAGGAGCGGGTTTGAAACCCGCCCCTACATCAGATTGGCGATGTTTGCATCACGTCAAAGAGATGCGTTGACACCGGGAAAAATCCGTGGGAAACACCCATTCAACAGGCGGGGCGGCGGCGTTGTCAGGGGGGGGCGGGCGTGCTACACTGCGACCGCTTTCCGCAGGCGATGCGGATGGCCAGCATCTTCCCGGAGGCTTTCCCGTGGCGCGCACAACGAACGTCCGGACGTCCGACGTCCTGCTCATCCTGTTCAGCTCGTTTCTCCTGTCGGTCGGCCTGGTCTGTTTCACGGCGCCGAACAAGATCGCCTCGGGCGGCCTGACCGGCCTCGCGACGGTCCTGTATTTCGCGATCGGCACCCCGATCGGAACGGTCGTGCTCATCGGCAACCTCATCCTGCTCGGAATCCAGGCAAAACTGGTCGGCACGGGGTCGGTCTGGAAGACGATCCTGTCGGTCGTCGTCTCGTCCGTGCTCACGGATCTGATGATGGGCCCTCTCGCCATCGCGCCGCTCGCGAAGGATCCGCTACTGGCCTGTCTCTACGGAGGCATTCTCGGGGGAATCGGCGTCGGGCTCACGTTCCGCGCTGGGGGAACGACGGGAGGCATCGATATTGTGGCCCTGATTCTGCATCACCGCTGGCACATTCCCATCGGCGACACGATTCTGGCCGCCAACTTCCTGATCACGCTTATCGCGGGCGCCGTCTTCGGCCCCGACCTGGCGCTCTACGGCCTCATCACCGTCTTCTTCAGCGGCCGCGTCATCGACACGGTGCTCGAAGGCATGTCGGTCTATCGGTCAGTGCTGATCATCTCGAAGCAGTCCGACGAAATCTCCTGGGCCATCATCGAGGAGCTGCACCGCGGCGTGACGCGGCTGGACGGGCTGGGCATGTACACCAGCCGACCGACCCACATCCTGCTCGTGGCCGTGCGGCGCCAGGAGATGCCGACGTTGCGCTGTCTCATCCACGAGTTCGATCCCAACGCCTTCGTCATCGTCGGCGAGACGCGCCAGATTCTCGGAAAGGGGTTCATCGACCTCGGCGAACAGGTCCGCCGCGAATCCGCCGCCTGACCCCGAAACGCCTCCATTCCACCCCAGAGGCGCTCCGTTGAAGGAAACCTCGGGTATAGGAACGCATCCGCAGATGGAGGATGGAGGGCAGATGAACGCAGATGAAATACCGTAGGGAACATCCGCCTGGATTCATCTGGGATTCTGTTTGCAGCGGAAAACCCATACCCTAAAGACGTTCATGTTCTCATCTGTGCCATCTGCGTCATCTGCGGATCGGTTCTCGTAACGAAATCCGCAAATCACGTCCTGAGGCACGAAGAATCCTTCACCCGTTATCCGTAGGGGCGGATCGTGATCCGCCCGGGTCGCCAAACCGCGGGCGGGTTTGAAACCCGCCCCCACAGCAGATTGGGCGATATCCGGTTTTACCGGCGGGTGGGGGTTTTCTTTTTCGGAAGGGCGGCGGCAAGGCGTTCGGCCTCGTCGACCATCTCGGACAGCAGACCGATGCCGGCTTTCCAGAAGGCGGGTTTCGTGATGTCGATGCCCAGGCGTTTCGTCAGCTCTTCGGGGCTTTCCGAGCCGCCCGCGGCGAGCAGCTCCATATATTTCGGCACGAATGCCGAGCCCTGTTTCCGATAGAGGGCATACAGCGAGAGCACGAGCAGCTCACCGAAAGCATAGGCATAACAATAGAACGGCGAATGGATGAAGTGGGTGATATAGCACCACCAGCGCCGGTAGCCCGGGGTCAGTTCGACCGAGTCGCCGAACATCGACCGGTTCGCCTCGAGCCAGAGGTCGCTCATCTGGTCGGCGGTCAGCTCGCCCCCCTCGCGGCGCGCCGCATGGAGTTTCTGCTCGAAGCGGGTCATGCAGACCTGCCGGAACACCGTGGCGAAGGCATCCTCGATCTTGCCGCACAAGAGCGCCAGCTTGACCTCGGGCTTCTTCTGCCGCTCGAGCAGCTCCTGGAACACGAGCATCTCTCCAAACACGCTCGCCGTCTCGGCCAGGGTGAGCGGGGTGTCCGACTGGATGTAGCCGCGTTCCTGGGAAAGATACTGATGGATGCCGTGGCCGAGCTCGTGGGCGACGGTGCTCACGTCGCGCAGCCGCTCGCTGTAATTCACGAGGATATAGGGGTGGGCATCGGGCGTGCCGGGCGCGCTGAACGCCCCGCCGCGCTTTCCCGCCCGCAACTCGGCGTCGATCCAGCGTTTGGCGAAGAACGTCTCGGCGATCAGGCCGGCTTTCGGGGAAAACGCCCGGTAGGTTGAAACGACCAGTTCGCGGCACTCGTCCCAGGTGCAGCCTGGCATCTCGCGGGAAACCGGGGCATACCGGTCGTAATCGAACAGCTTTTTGAGGCCGAGCAGCCGGGCCTTCAGCCGGTAATACCGGCCAACCATGCCGGTGTTCTCGTCGCAGATGCGCAGCAGGGTGTCGACCGTCTTCGCGTCGATCTCGTTCGAGAGGTTCCGGCTGGCCATCGGGTGGGGATAGCTGCGCAGCCGGTCGATCGTGGCGTGATCCTGCACCAGGGTGTTGAACATGAAGGTCAGGGGCCGCAGATTCGCCTCGAATCCCTCGGTGAGGCCTTCCGCAGCCGCGCGCCGCACGTCGCGGTCGGGGTCATACAGCATCGCCAGGGCTTCCTGCTCGGTCAGCTCGCGGCTTTTCCCCCCGGTTTTCACGGGGAATTTCATCGCCCCGAGCGTCTCGTCGAACAGGCGTACGAATGCGCGTGAGCCGGTATTCTCGAGCTCCTCGACGATGCGTTCTTCGGGCTCCGACAGCACGTGCGGCCGGTACCGGCGGGCCGCCTCGAGGAAGTGCCGCCATCGGGCGACGGCCTTGTGGCCGATCAGGGCCGCGGCGGTCTTCTCGTCGAGGGCACACCATTCGAGCATGAAAAACAGCAGATGGGTGTGAATCCCCGTCGCGCGCTCCTGGACACTCTGCATCAGGCGGCCGTAGGCGGGGTTCTGGGTGTCGCCCGAAAACAGCAGGTTCGCGTAGATGGCCGGCCGATCGCGCAGGACGAGGATCTCCTCGTATTCCCGCACCGCCTCGGCCAGCTTCGCCCCGGTGAGGCCGCGCTTCAACGCGCCTTTCCAGCTTTTCTCGAACGCCGTCGCCCGTTTCTCGGCCTGCTTCAGATCGCGCTCGATCCGGGGGTCGGAAGGTGAGGCATACAGATCGGCCAGGTTCCAGCACACGCCGGCCGCCGAGTTCGTCGGGCTAGCCGTTTTCTTGGTCTTCATCGTTCGTCGCTCTTTCTTATATATTTCACAGTATTATATTTCAGGGTTTTGCCGGAGCGGCATTCATTTCCCGAGCAGGGGTTTGTCGAGATTCTTTTCGGAAACGGCATCGGGCCCGATGTCATCGCCGACCCCGGACCCCTCGGCAGGCGTCTTTTCCGGAGTTTCCCCGGGGTTTCCCGCAGGAGGGGCGTCGGAGGGCTCCGAGACGGGAATGGGGGGCGCCTCGGCCGGAATCACGTTGGCGGGGGTGGCGCCGTCGAACCCATTCGCCATGCGCAGCCGTATGACCCGCTTCAGATAGACGCTCTGTTTCGAAAGCGGCATGAACACCTGTTTGGAAACGGCCTGCCAGATCAGCTCCATCTCGATCAGGGCTTCGCGCTTCCGGCCCTGGTCCTCCAGCACGTAGCTGCGGCCCATGCGCGCATCGAGGGAGCCGGGATCGAGTTTCAGCGCATGTTCGAAGTCGGCCATCGCCTTTTCGGGCGCCTTTTTCATCAGATGGATGCTGCCGCGGCTGATATAGCGCTTCGCGAGGGACGCGCTTTTCGACTCGCCCTTCGGGTCGGCGATCTCGAGCCCGCGGGAGATGTCGGCCAGCGCGCGGTCGAAATCCCCCGCATGCAGCAGCAGATCGCCCCGCTCGAGATACCCGCCGGCATACTCCGGCCGCATCGACACCACGCGGTTCATATCCTCGAGAGCCTGATCGTACCGGTTCTTCTGGGAACTCGCTTTTGCACGGCACTCGTACGCCGAGCTGAGCTTTTCCCCCGAAAGCCCCCCGAAGGTGATGGCCCGCGTCGAGAACCGGATGGCCTGATTCAGATCCTCTTTTTTCAGCGCGCTCCAGGCGACGTCGAGATCGCTTTCCCCGTCGAAGACGCAGCCGGAGAGGCCGAGCGTCAGAACGGCGCAGCAGAAGAGCAGAACGAGTTTTCCCGAGATGCGCAGAGACGGTGCCTTCATCGCCGGTCCTCCTCTTTCCTGGAATCCCCGGCAGTTTTGCCGGACTCGCCATCTTCGTTTTCCTCTTCCTCGTCCGCCTCATCCTCCGACACATTCCCCTCGCCCTCGTGCCGGGCGCCGGGCTCGTCGTCGCGCAGGAAGACGGCGGTCAGGATCAGCATGATGACGGCATCGAGCAGCACGCAGAACGCCCACATGAAGCCGGACATGCCGCCCCCGTAGGAGCGAACCTGGCCCATCGCGAGGAACGTCTCGATCCCTTTGCCGGCCAGGATGCCGCCATAATAGTCGAGCGGATCGAACCAGGGCTGGGCGAGGCCGGTTCCCGCGAATTGACCAAGCCAGAAGATCGCGATCAGCGGAAACGACCAGCGCCACGCCTGGGCGTTCGACTCGTCGAAGTTCCCGGCCGGGATCGGCCGGACCCGATGGAACAGCCAGCCGATGATTCCGGCACACGCGGCCCCGTGGAAGATCACGACGAACCCGATCCAGTAGCGGAGCCAGCCGGCCGCCACCCCGACCAGCAACGCCACGCCCATGGCCGTCAACACGTTTCTGAAATGATTCACCGAACTCTCCTCGTTCCCGTCCGTGACGGGTTGATCACCGACAGTGTACCAGAACTCACTCCCTCGCGAACAATCCCGCCTGCTCCGACCTCCCGCCCTCCGGGGGTCGATTCTCGAGGAATGCCCGGAACTCGCGCTCGGCATCCTGAGCCGAAGCCTCCAGAAGGAAGCCGCGGGTCAGCTCCACGACGCCCTCTCCGGGAATCGCGCAGCCGAGCGCGTAGCACGTCTGTTTTCCGCGCTTCGACGGAACCACCGAAAGCCCCGCCAGCCGATCGAGCCGGACCAGTTGCTTTCGCTCGGTCGAGAAGAGGTTTCGATGGATCCGGTACAGATACCCGTCCCGCCGGTCTGCGACGTAGAAGTATTCTATACTTTTTGATATATGGATCACGAGCGTCCAGGCCAGATACACGGTGGCAAGGATCGTCAGACGCTCATGCCAGTGCGGAATCTCGACCAGCAAAAGCCCCGCGCCGAGAAGCGTCAGGGCCGGAATGACGGCGATCAGGAGCATCGCGGTCTTTTCGCCGCCCCCGACGGGGTCGAGCACGAAAAAATCCCGGGGGAACTGCTCGCAACTCCGCCGGAGGGAGTGTTTCCACGGCACGAGGAGCGACCAGAGGCCGTAGCCGACCGCGAGAAACGCCGCGATCGCCGCGACCCAGAGGCCCTCGATCAGCTTGGCCGGAGAAAGTTCCGAAACGAGCACCGGCCATCCGGCCTCACCTGTGATGACCGGGCGACCATCCGCCCCCCGGGACGCCCGGCCGACCACATACAGCCACGGCACGGAAAACCAGGTCACGCTCAGGCGGGTCGCATCGGGAGCGATGTTCCGATAGGCTCCGATCTCGCGTGTCACCGTTTCCCGGGGGGAGTAGAACCAGACGGCAGCAGGATCGACGCCGACAAGACTGCCGGCGGTTTTCACCGCGATGCCGCAGGACATCCTCAGCCGCTCGTCGAGCACCGTGCGGGTCGATTTGCCGCGCTTCACCTCGTGGGTGAACTCGGCCTCGAACCAGAGAGGCCAGGCCCCGTGTCCCGCGAAAAACCGGGACTCGAACTGGCTTGCCGCCAGCGGAAGGTCGGTGGGAACCGTGCGCTCAGGGCTGCCGGAAACGCAGGCCCACTGCCCGGGAACGGGACTCTGCGTTTCCCCGGCCGTCTCCAGGCGTTTCAGGAACCGGTAAGCCTGGACTCCCGCGGCCACCAGCCAGGCCCCGAGACCCACCTGGAAACAGAACGCGAAGGCGAGGAAGATCCGGAATCCATCCCATTTCGCAGAACGCACATCGGCGCCCATCGCTTCGCCAGCCCCCGTTTTCGTCGTGATCGCACCGCTTCCGCCCATCGCAGACACCGCATGATATACCGAGGGAAGGGCGAAGCGCCAAAACTTCGACACCCGGTGCCGCTTTTTTGCCACCCCCCCGTCATCCTCCGGCACCCGCCGCCCCTCGAAGGCTGCCACACATGGCATGGTATTTGCTTTCTTTCGTTTTCCTCTTCCCGAACGAGAAACGCATTGAATTTTGGAGGCTCTTCCCATGAAATCCCTGTTCAGAACCGGCTGGTGTCTCGTCCTCATCGCGTCCCTGGTGTTCCAGGCGGCGCCCCAGGTGTTTGCCCAGTCCTGCGACGTGTATGGCATTCTCAACCAGATCCACGCGAACCTCGAAGCCGCCCGCTGCACGATCGCCCACGGGGGCGGCTACATGGCCCTCCAGGCCGCCAACCGGCCTCTCGACAACGTGAAATCGATTGCCGGCAGCTACCCCTTCGCCCGTTGTTATCCGGGCCTCGCCGGCGAGATCCGGCGCGGTGCCGACAAGGCGAAACTCCAGCTTCTCTGGCACGACGAAGGCGATGCCCTCGAGATCGTGAACCGGCTGCTGGGCACGGTCGAGCGGGCCCAGGCCAATCCGGCCGGCCACGCCGGCGGCCGCTCCCGGTCCGGCGCCGGCGCCCTCGTCGCGGCCCCCGTCGCGGCGGGTCTCGGCGCGCTGCTGTGGGGCCTGTTCCGCGGATGGAACTGGGGCATGGTTTCCAACGGCGGCAACGGGTTCCAGCTCAGCAACATCCGGGGCCACCTCACCGTCCCCACCCGCTGACGGCGCATCCGCAAACCCCCATTGGCGCGCTCCCGTGCCGATGGGGGTTTGACGTTTCGCGGCGGTTGCACGACAATGCAGAAAACCGCCGATGAGGAGCACTCCCGATGACCCGCCGCAATCCCCCTTCCGCAACGGCTCTCCTTGCCCTGTTCCTGGTGCTCGCGCCTGCTCTTCTGACGGCCGCCGGCTTCCGCAACGTCGCCTCCGAGACCGCGTTCTGGGATGGCCTCGAAACGTCGGTCGCCTCGGCACTCCTTCCGATCGCCCCCGCCATGGATGCCCTGCACCTCGATCTGAGCGTGAAGGAAGGCGAGAACGTCCGGGGCAGCGGCAGCATCCGTCTCCGGAACGGCGATCACGCGCTGCTTTCCCTTTCCTCCCGGGATGCCGCGTTCCGTTACCTGGCCGTCGGCGCCTCAGCGAGCTGTCTCCTCGAGCTGGCCGGCGAGCGCACGCTGTTCGTCTCGGGGCCGGACCGCGAGGTTCCGATCCCCACGGTCCGGATCGACCGCTCACCCGACGGCGAGTTCAACCTGAATCTGGTGATGAACCTCGCCGTCCTGATTGCCACGCGCCCCATCGATCTTGGGGTCGACCCGGGCACCCCCGCTCACATTGCGAAGAAGCTGCGCACGAACCTTCCCTGGTGCCGGGAAACATCGGGCATGCTCGAGTTTTCCGCCCGGGAAACGGCCTCCCCGACCGTGCTGCTGCTGCGCGGCCCGGTGGGCATCACCGGCTTCGAGCTCCGGTTCCCCCGAGAACAGGGCCCCGAGATCCGGGTGCGGGTCGACCCGCTCGCCGTCGGGCCCGCCGCCCCCGTCAGCCGTGTCGAGCCGTTTCCGGAAGCCCGACAGGCCCAACCCGGTGCGGACACGCTCATCACGTTCATGCGGGGGTTTTACGCCGTTCTCTCGTCGATGATCCCCCAGTGACCCCGTACCCCCGGGGTTCCTGCGTATAATCAGATGATCATTTCGCCCATCGCACCCTTCACGGAGGCATCTCATGCGAACGCTCCGAACCATCGCCCTGCTGCTGACGATCTGCCTTCTGGCCACCCCCTCCTTTGCGGCAAGGCGCACCAAGCCTGCGACGCCGGCTCCGGTGCCCGTCGAGACCCCCCAGGAGCGATTTGAGTTCACCTTCTATTATCAGCGCATCGACGAGGTCGTCACCGTTCAGCGCGGCACCCCGGCAGCGGCGAAAGCGGCGATCCAGGAACGGATCGACGGCGCGAAACGCGTTCCCGCCTCGGATTTCCGGAAAAAGCTTCTGAAAGCCGATCTCACGAAGGAAGGCCGTCAGGAGATCCCGTCCGACGACACCACCACCCGGTATAAGGTGTTCGTCACCAAGATTCGCGACGAGGCCCATCTGCTGCAACTGATGGGGGTCGCGACGGACACGGCGCGCCTCTCGGACGGCCAGCGGGGTCTGCTCGCCGCCTACCGTCAGGCAAAAGAGCAGTATCTGCTCGACCGCATGAAACAGGGCTGCCGGGACCGGGTCGAGATCGTGCTCACCGATACGAACGGCCACGACAGCGACAAGGTGCTGCGCGACTTCTGGCCTTACAGCAACGGCCTGTTGATTCAGCTCAACTCGATGCGCTACAACAACCCCGACGGTGAGGCGGATGCCCGCTCCACGCTGGTTCACGAGGCCGCCCACTCGATGGACCGGACGGCGGGGGAAGCGGATGAACCGTATGGCCCCGACGGCGTGCATCACATCAACGAAGTCACGAAGCCCCGCGCGGCGTTTCTCGAAGGCTGGGCCGAGTTCATGCAGATGCACGACTCGCCCGATCTCGCGAGCTGGTGGCCCCGCGTTTTCGAAGAGGTGAAGATCGAGCGGTCGAAGGGCGTCTACGAGGTGGCCTCGGCCAGTGCCGTCGACGGCCTCACCCTCACCCGGGTCGAGGGGATCAACGCCCTGATCATTCTCGAGATTTCGAAGCTGCCGGATGGGATGAGCCGCCTCTATACCTCGTTCCGGGCCACCAACCAGCGCGAACGGACGCTGGCCAATCTGCTCACCGATTACGTCGGCCGCAACCCCGACCAGGCCTCGGCCGTCGCGCGCATCTTCGACGAGCGCACCTACGGCAAGCTCACGGATGCCCAGCTCATCTCGTTCCTGGGCGACTCCGCTGGGGTGAAGGGGTATCTCACCGCCCGTGCCGAGGCAGCCCGAGCCGCTCTCGTGACCACGACTCCCGCCGAACCGCTTGCAAATCAGGTGCCGGAAGCGGTACCATCAACGGAGACCCCGGCGGCTGCCGAAGTCGAAGTCCGCTCGAACGGCGGAACGAATCCCTTCACAGGAGGCACATCGGAGTAACGGAGTATCGCATTGCAAATATAATACATGGTGATATGATATGAAGCTAAATAAAAAAAAGAGACACACGGGCTTGTTGCTTTTCCTGGCGTCATCGCTGGCGCTTTTCGCCCTGACGATCGGGGCGACGGCTTCCGAGTTCCGGTATCTGCTCCCGGGCAATATCGTGATGACGCTCGAAGAGACCCCGCGAGGTCCCGATAAGGAAGCGCTCAATCTCGTTGCAACCCTGCGGGCGAAATTCGGCACGCCGAAAAACATCGAGGTCTATTTCGAATCGACCCCCAATTTCCGGGTGACTCCCGAAAAGACCAGTCTCGCGCATCTGGCGACAGAGCCGCTCCGGGCGCACCTCACCGTGGAATCCGTTCCGGGCGCCGCGCCGGCCGACAACGAGTCGTGGATCCGGATGCGGGTCGTCTACGAGCCCGATTACGACAGGCTCGCCCAGCTCGTCTCGAACGAAAAGCGCTACCCGGATCCGGCGGAACGGCAGCGCCTCATCGACCGGATCACGAAGAACGCGCAGACGCATGCCCGCCAGACCGACGCCGTCCGCTACTTCCCGCCCCCGATCGCCACGGGCAACTGAGCCGCGAACACCCGAAGCAATCTCCACGAAAACACCCAGAGAACGAACCACAGAGTCACAGAGACACCGAGACGAAGACTGTCCCCACAAAGGCACGAAGAACCACGGATAATTCATCGCCAGGAAAGCTTCGTGTTTTTTGTGCCTTGGCGGTGAAAACCCTCCGTGACTCGGCGTCTCTGTGGTTCGTCATCTTTCCGCATCCTGGTGCCTGGCATATCTGATTCAGAACGGGAACCGAATCCGCAGATGGCGCAGATGAAATCCTGAGCGTCTTCAACCATGGAGTATTCGGCGCATACAGGAAATACGGTGGTCCCAGGCGTTCGTTCCTCTTTGTTTTTTTCATCTGCGTTCATCTGCCCTCCATCTGCGGATGCGTTCTTGAATCCGAGGGGTATTTCAACGGGGTATCTTGGTGGTGAAAAATTCTCCGTGACTCGGTGCCTCTGCGGTTCGTCATCTTTCCGTATCTCTCGTGCCTTTGTGGTGAATCCTGTCGCTGGTACTCCGTGTTGGGGGATTGGCGGGTATAATGAGAGAAACCATGTCGTATCGGAGGGTGATCATGCGCCGTTCGACCGCCAACAGACTGCTCGTTCTCCTGGTCCTTGGGCTGTTCGCCGCGCCGCTTGCCGCGTGGGGGCCGATGACGCACCTGACGATCAACGCCCGGGCGTATGCCCGGTCGGGCATTGCCGCGAAAAGCCTGTCGGCCGTTCCCAAGAGTCTCGAACGGCTCTTCATCGGCGGCGGGCCGGCCCCCGACATCAAGTTCAACGCGGGCGAGGGCTTCCCCCGGGAGTTCCATTTCGACACCGCGGCGATTCTGCGCATGGTCGATCGGGCGAAATCCGATCCGAAATTCGGTCTCCAGGATGTCGCGATGGCTCTCGGCTGGGCCGGCCATCTGTTCGCCGAGGTTCCTTCCGCCCACCAGGCCGAGGGGTATCCCAACGCGAAAATCACGGCCCCCCTGCCGAATGCGGGCTATATCAACCACCAGCTCTCGGAGCTGTGCGTCGACATCCTGCTGTATCGCGAAGAGAAAGAGCTGCTCCGGCACCAGTCCCTGAATCTCCCCGTCCGGCTGCTCGAAGCCTCGATGAAAGCCGAGCGGGAGCGCGACCCGGAACGGTCGGCCCTGACCGCGGAACGGATCAAAGCCGCCGGCAACGCGTTCCTGCCGACCGTCGTCGGGGTCCGCACGATCGCCGATTACCTGCTCGAGGAACGCCCCGAGCTGCTCGAAGAAATGGATGCCTTCTACGCCGACCGCGCCTCGCACCTCGAGCGCAGCGTCGGGGATGTGGCCGAGATGCTGGGTGAACACGGGTTCGTCCCATCCGGGAAGGCGCCGGGCGAGGGCGCCGACAAGGCCGACCGTGTCCGGGTGCCGCTGACGGGCAGTTTCAAGGACAAGGCAAAGACTCTAGTATATAACGCTTTATATAATTCTCTTCGCTCCGGCGCGACCAACGACATTTTCACGCTCGTCGCCTGCCACACGATGGACGGGATCATCACGAACGGGCTGAAGGAGAAGTTCGCCCGTCTCGCCGGCAAGGCCGTCGGCGGCAGCATCGCCGACGACAAGCGGCACCAGCAGGTGGTCACCCGGTTCGTCGAGGGGCTGCTCTGCCGGCACGACCTGACCTTCCCCGAGATCATCGCCTATGCGACGGAGGGGCTCGAGCGGGATTCCGCGAGCGTGACGAAACAGCATACGCAGTTCTCCGCCCTCGGGCTGGCCGAGGACGGCCGCAAGCGCGTGACGGAAGCCGACGTGACGAAGGCGATCGCCGAGGTGCGGCGCGTCGAGGATGTGCGGCGCGACTGGCCGTGGTTCTGGCCGTTCCGCCCCTCGACCGAGAAGCTGTCCGAAGCCCGGTCGAAAGCCGCACGGCTGATGGCCTGGCGCATCATCGACGATGCGACCGCGGCAGCCCCGCTGAAAGCACGCGCCCAGGCTCTGCTGAAAGCCGACCGGGGAGTTCGGTCGGCCCTCTGGACATCACGCTCGACGAGCTGGTTCACCCCGATCTCGAAATGGAAGAATCGCAAGGCGCTCGAACAGGCCGAAGCGGCCATCGCTCCCGAGGAGCGGCTGTTCGCGCAGATCATCGATATCCGCCTCCGTATCGGCGACGGCGCCGACGCCTCCGCCCGTGTCCAGACGCTTCTGACCCAGGCGCGCAGCCGCCTCGCCGAGCTGACGAGCAGTCTTGCCAACGCCAGAGCCGGTCTGGAGCGGGTTTCCCGGCTTCAGATCGCCACCCGGGGCAAGCTGAAGGACGAGATCAAGCACATCGAGACCCTGGTCACGGCCGAACGCGACCACATTGCGGCTCTCGAGCTGATCCAGGGCCTTCCCGCCGACGGCGAAACCGGCACGGAACCGGCGGCGACAACCGCCGACGTCATGGCCGCCGCAGCATTGCCGCAGGAGCCACAGGCCGCGATCGCGATGCCCGAGAAATACGCGGGCCATTCCGACCAGGCCCTGCGCCGACTGCGTGAGGATGCGTATCGCCGCTACACGAGCCTGACCCAGAGCGGGAAAACGGCTGACGCCGAGGCTCTCGCCGCCCTGCGCGAACTGCGCGAAATCGACCAGGCACGCCAGGCTCTCGCAGCCCGGTCCGGCAGCGGCCGGTAACGACCTCGCGCGCGCCCTCAGCCCGGCGCCGACGAGGAGAACGCGAGGCCGGTTCCCGTCGGACGGCGGCCCCGGAACTGGTCGAACTCGTTCTTGATATCGATCAGCGTCGCCTCGGACGAGCCGCTTCCGCCGACGTCGTAGACCTTGCCGCCCGGCACGCCGGCTTTCAGGTAGTAGCTCTTCTGGCCCTTGCTGTTGCGCTGGACGTCGATCCAGAGGCGCAGATCGGCGATGGGCGCAAGCCGGACCTTGGTGAACGCGAAAAAGCCGCGGGAATACTCGTACAGATACCCGTCACGCTTGTCGGCCACATACAGGAATTCGACGCTGCGCGAGATATGCACCAGCATGCAGAAGCCCATGAACGCGACCGCCGAGAACTGGTCGGCATAAAACGGGTGATCGCTGCCGAAATACGCGTTGATCAGCCCGAAGCCGATGCCGTAGAGCACGAAGAACAAGATGGCAAGCCCCTCGGAGCCGCCGGTCACGTCGAAAATATAGCAGACGGAAGGCAGTTTTTCGATCTGCTCGCGGATCGAGGCCTTCCACGGCACGAACAGGGTCGTGAGAAAATACACGATCGCCGCGCCGGCCAGCCCGACGGCCATCATCGTGTTCGAGACCAGCGTGCTTCGCGGCACCTCTGAAACGATCACGGGCCGCTTGTGCGCCCCGGCCAGCGAGATCGCCCCGTCCGGAGCGACACGCGCGACGCCGAAGACATGCACCCGGCGCGGCGCGAAATACGTCACGCCCAGGCGCCGCGACACGGGGCTGTAGCGCATCAGCCCGTCGCCCGAGCCAAAACCCGTGCGGTGATACGAGTAGGTGAATTCGGGCGACTGGTCGAGCGTCACCTCGCCGGCAGCCGTCCGCACCCGGAACGAGCGGCGCCCGGAAAGAACCAGGTCGGTGATGGTGTGCGTGCTCTTGCCGCGTTTGACGGTATGGGTGAACCGGGCCTCATACCAGATCGGCTCGCTCACCCCCAGGCGGTCGCACAGATCACGATCGAAGGCTTGGTCCATGACCAGGGGGGCGAAGGGCACCACATCGCCGGTCAGACAAACATACGCCCCGTCCGCAGGCCGGTCCGTTTCGGTGGCACTGCGATAGATGCGGGCAAGGCGCAGATTTTCCTGGGCCTGGCCCACAAGGAAATACACGTACCCGGCCTGCAGGAAAAACAGGATCGCCAGAATCCAGCGAAACCCATCCCGGCGCGTCGTTCGCATCCTCGGTCACCATCCTCATTCGGGAATCGGGAAACCCTCTCCGCCCATTATGCCGCCCCGCGCCGCCGGTCGCAACCGTGATACACTTTTCCCGTCATGAAGCCGGAAACGACCGCCCCGCACCCGGGTCGCAAGGTGCTGCTGCTCACGGATATCGAGGGCAGCTCGGGCTGCTTCGGCCGCGAAGGCTCGCTGCTCGGCACGCCGGAATGGGCCGTCGCCTGCCGGGAGCTGAGCCGCGACGCCGATGCGGTCGTCCGGGCCCTGTTCGACGCCGGCGCGACGCGGATATGGGTCCAGGATTTTCATCGCACCGGCTTCAACCTGCTCCGGGAGCTGATCGACCGGCGCGCCGTTCTCCGGCAGGGATACAGGGCCGGCCCCGTGCCCGGCATCGGCGCCCCCCCGCCTGCCGACACCCTGATGATGATCGGTTTCCATGCCGCGTCGGGAACCACGGGATTCCTGCCCCACACGCTGACCTCACGCTTCGCCCGGCTGCGGATCGACGGTCGCACCCTGTGCGAGGCCGAACTGTTCGCCGGCGCCCTCGGCTGTTTTGGTCAACGCGGCATGCGAGCGAGACTGTTTTCCGGCTGTCCCGTCGCCTGCGCCCAGGCTCACGTTGTTCTGGGCGGCATCCGCACCGTTCCGATCGACAAGTCCGGCGCCCGGCGCTCGCCGACCGATATCGCAGCCTGGCGGGTCACCCTGGCCCGCACGGCCGCCGAGGCCCTCGACGCCCCCGGGGCGGCACTGCCCGGCGGCAACGGTCCCTTCCGGATCGAGATCGAGGCCCGGGGCGGCGAAGACGAAGCCCGCCGCCTCGCGCGCGCCTGGCATCTCGAACGCTCCGGCGCGACCGTGTCCTTCACCGCATCAGACCGGCTGGATCTATTTCATAAGCTATCCTTTATCGCCTATCTGAAACCCTGGATGAAGCCGGCGCTTCCGCTGTTCCTGAGGCTCTCGGACATCCGGGGCCGCTCCGCCCTCGACCGGGCCCGCGCATCTCTCCCGGAGCACGGCTCATGAATGATCCGGCCGAAGCCCGACACCGGGGGACCGGCGGCACTTCCCTCGTGTGGTCGGTTGCCGTTCTCGCGGCGGCCCTGTTCCTTCTCGAGCCCTGGGGAGTTCCGGCACCGGCACCCGGCTCTCCGCCGGGATGGCTCACACTTGGCCGCGGCAGTCCGTTCCGCGCCCTTCAGATCGAAGGGAATCACCTCTGGGCGGGCGGCCGGGATGGCCTGGTGGTGGTCGACTGGCGCACCGGCAGCGAACTCCCGCTCCCGTCCGGGACTCCCGGCCTCACCGGGATCGAGACTCTGGCTCTCGATGCCTCGGGCACGCTCTGGGTCGGGCATGACCTCGGACTCACCGCCCGCACCGGCGGCACCTGGGAGTCACAACCCGGCGGCATCACGCCCGCGAAAGTCCTGTCTCTCTATATCGCAAGCAATAATACATTGTGGGCCGGGACCTGGGTCGGCGCAGCACGGCGGGATCCCGCCGGCTGGACGTTCCTGACGCCGGACGACGGGCTCCCCCACGAACGGATCCGGACGATCTTCGAGGATTCCCGGGGGGGCCTCTGGTTCGGCTCCTACGCGGCTCCGGCCGGCGGTCTCGTCAGAATGGACGACTCGGGCGCGGCCACCCTGTTCACCCCCCCCGACCGGCTGCCTCATGCCAATGTCGTGGCGATCGCCGAGGACCGGTACCACCGAATCTGGGTCGGCACCGGCTTTTTCGACCGGGGTGGCCTGACGCGCATCGAGGGCTGGGCCTCCGGAACGCCGGTCTGCACGACATTCGGCAAATCCGACGGCCTGGCAGGCCAGAAGTGCCGCTCGATCTTCGAGACGGACGACGGCACCCTGTGGTTCGGCTCGGAAATGGATGGCCTGACGAGGTTCGACGGGGCGAGTTTCACGGTGCTGACCACCCGGGACGGCCTCGGCGGCAACGAGGTGATGCAACTGCTCCAAGACCCCGACCGGAACCTCTGGATGGCCACCAGCAACGGAATCACCCGCCTGGCTTCGACGAGCCCTCGCCTCGGCCCTCCGCTTCCGAGAGACCGCGGGAATTGATTTCGAGGGGAAAACGCGCTAGGCTGGAGCGAGAAACGTACAACTGTCGCATGAGAGAGCAGATGCCGATCACCTCCTTCCGGGATCTCGAAAACCGCTACCAGCAGCTTGCCCGGCAGCACGCCCGGGGAAGCATCGACGAGCAGGCCTTCATCGAGGCCGTCAACGGGCTGCGTCTCACCGACGACGACGGCCGCTGGTGGCAACTCGAAGCCGGAACGGGCCGCTGGCTCTGCTGGAACGGCCAGTCCTGGCAGCCGGCTTCCCCGCCCGTCACCCCCACGGCAGGTTCCGAAGGGGCACAGGCTCCGGCTGCGGCCGACAGACGTTCTGCGCATTCCAATGCGTCGCGCCGCAGCCAGGAAAGCCGGGCGCGCAACGACGGAGACCACCCCCAGCCGAAGGTCCAGGCCGGTGCCGTCAGCCTTGCGGCACTCCCGGGCTTGCTCACGATCTCCTGGACCGCCATCCTGAAGCAGACCGTGCTCGGGATCCCGCTGCGGCTGTTCACGGCCGTGAAGGCGGCCATCGTCGCGTGGTTCGTTCACACGTATCTGATGGCCGTTCCCAACGGCGGGTTCCAGGACGGTTCCTGGGCCGGCAAGTTCATCGCCTCGGACGGCTACGCCGATCAGGCCGTGTATTCCTGGGCCGCGGGCGGCGCATTCCTCTGGTTCGTCTGGTCGAAACTGCGTGCATCCGGCTTCGTCAATGGCATCAGGCAGGCTCTGGCCCTGCCGGCGACCCTCGCCCCGCACTTCCGGCAGGCCCAGAAGCCGAACTTCGTCGCCCTCGGCGCCGGCGTGGTCATGGGATATTATATCAGCGGATATTTTGCCATGCAGACCCAGCTCGCCGTCAGTTTCTGGAGTCTGACAACGCTCGGAACGGCATTTCCGATGCTCCTGGCCGGTCCGGTCATGGGCCTCGTCACGGGAGTCACCCGGTTCATTCCGCCCGACACACTCCCGACCGGAAGCCTCGGTAAGATCGCCTGGCCTTCCGTCATTCAGGTCGGCTGCCTCGGCCTCGCTGCGGGCCTGTTCTCCCAGGCGCGGTGGGAATGGGCGAGCTTCGTGACCTGGGCGATCCTCCTCGGCTCGGTCGGCGCAATCCTCACCCAGGGCGGCAAGGCAACCCCCGTGTCCCCGCGGATGTCGATGTTTCTCGGTATCGGACTGACCGCCGTCGCCTGGTGTATCGGGCACGATCAGCCTCTCTGGGCCGATGACGGCGGCTGGTCCGAAGGCATCAACCGGAACGACCCGCTGCACAAGCAGCTCATCTCCTGGGTCCAGAGCGAAGGGGCGACAGAGACGATGAAACGCGGCATTCCCCCGGCAATCAGCGCGGGAGCGGGAGCCGCCGCGGTCGACAGCGGCGACAAGGTGACGGTCTACTGTCTCCAGGTGAACACCCACGAGATGTCGGTCTCGTCAGAACAGCCCGGAGAGCTGCTTGCCGCCGTCTGGAAAAGCGAAAACGGCGGCCCGACGGTCGCGGCCACCGACGCATCCGTCTCGATCACCTCCGACGGCTCCCAATGGCTGACCCTTTCGAACGCGGGCGGCGGCTGGCGCGTCACCTGTCTGGTGGGCCAGAACGCCTCGGCGCCGTTGCCGGCGGGGCAGGCTCCGGCACCGGCCTGGGTCACGGTGACCGGCAGCGGCGGCGGCCAGACCTGCACGGCGAGCGTGTGCGTCACTCCGGGTGACGCGTCGCAGTATGTTCTCGAGGTGTATTGAGGAGCGCAGAGCGATGGCAAAAGCAGCGGGAAAAACGTTCGATATTGCCTACGATACATCAGCGAAACGCTGGGTATCGGCACGCATGCATATCTGCCTCAAAGCCCTCGACCCGAAAACCAAACAGTACGAACCCTGCGAGATCGCCAACCTCGGCGTCGCGTCGAGCCCGGAAACCTGGCTCTCGGTCGCCCTCTCCCGGGAAGAGCAGGTGGTCATCGCCGATGTCTCGGTCACCGACGAGTTCGCCCGGGCTCCGGGAGAGGACAAGTTCGACAAGCCGGTTCCCGTCACCATCGAGGCGTTCACGCCGGCCGACGCCGAAGGGAAGCAGCAGAAACTCACGGCCGAGTGCGCCGTCCGGATCCAGGCGCCCGGCGTGGCGATGGGCTGGAGCGTCAAGCCCGACGAGTGCTGGAAGGAAGGCCAGATCTGGCTTCCGGCCGATGCGAAAACCGTCGCGACGGTCTCGGTCTGGGTCGAACAGCCCGATCCCGAGACCGGCCAGGTGTATCGCGCCCCCGACGATGCTTACCAGTTCACCTTCCGCACCGACGTGCCGAAGGAACTGCTTGCCTGCACCGACACCGAGAAGAACGAACTGCCCCCCGACAGCCACTGGCAGAGCCCCAGGGCCCGCGGCGATCTGAAAGAGCCGGCGGCCGGCAGCATCGACGTGTTCGCCTGGAGCACGAAAGGTGCCGGAAAGAAACCCGACGGCGAACTAAAAATACCAATAAATATATTTTCTCCGGCCGTGAAGCCGGTCGTCACGTTTTCCCCCGAGCTTCCGGCGCTGCCCGGCACGCCCGTCACCATCGGCATCGAACTGGTCGAGGAGTCGCGCGGCGAGCCCGTCGCCGACACAGCCGTTTCCCTGTCCTGGACCGGCGCCTCGAAAGGCAAGCCGCTGGGCGCGATTCCCGAGGAGGGCGGCCGCACCGATGCGAATGGCCGGGTCGAGTTCGTCTACACGCCGCCCGACGAGCTCGTCTACAAGCCGGGCACCCGTCTGTTCGACGAGATCCAGATCGTTCTCGGGGAAGGCGAGGGCCGTCACCCGCTCGAGAAGCCGATCGTCACGGTCGTCGCCCCGAAGGTGGCCGGGTTCCTCACGATGAAGAAAAAGGGCATCCGCGACGAGAAGGATGCCGCCCCCTTCGAGATCGCCCCCGAGCTGCTCAAGGGCCCCGCCATCGAGGGCGCCGTGCTGCTTCCCTGCGAACTGCCGGAGGAAAAGCCCGTGCATTTCCCGGTCGCGAACGCCGCGATCGCGTTCACCTTCGGCGAGGCGGGCGGGCCCCAGACGACCGTGAGAAGCGGCACCCAGGGCCTGTTCAAGCTGATTCTCGCCGAGCTGGAAACGGCCTTCCGACAGGCGAAACTCGAGCCGAAACCCGTGAAGCTGCCGACCGACCCAGAGGCCGGCGACGTGCTGCTGACCGCGCTCCACACCGAGGCCGAGGAAACGATCGCCGGGTATGAGGGCCGGTTCGAGACCGGCCAGATCAATGCCGATCTGTTCACACCGTCGTTCATGAAGGAGGTGCGCCGGTACCGGCACACCTTCTGCGAGCAGATCGCGAACATGACCGAGGACAAGTACGACTCGGCCCTGGCAGGCGTCGCGCTCACCGGGGCCGCGCTGGAAGGCTCGTCGCTCTACTTCAAGCGGTTCAAATGCCACGAGGATCTCACCCGCGACCGGTTCGAGAACTTCCTCAAGAGCCTCATCAACATCGGCCTGAGCGCCGCCAAGGCGACGGACAATCTCAAGAAGCTGGGCGGATGGCTGTCGGAAAAGGGCCAGCGGATCGTCCAGTGGCTCGCGAACACCCGGTTCGGGAAGTGGCTCGCCCGCGGCGCCTCGTGGTTCGGCGACCTGGCGAGCCAGTTTCTCGGCCCCGTGAAGAACCAGCTCATGCCGTATCTGAAGAAGCTCCAGGACGGGTTCTTCGGCCTGTTCGACAAGCTCGGCAACCTCGGCCGCAGGCTCCGGACGCGCATCGGCGGCATGATCGACAGCCTGATGGAAACCGTCACCAGGCTTGCCGACGAGCTCCAGGAGCGCATTTCCGGTTTCCAGTCGAAGCTGTCGGAAGCGGCCTCGCGATGGGACGAGCTGAAGGAGTGGGCCGCCAAAGCCGCGAAGGAAGCGGCCGAGGAGGCTCCGGAGTGGATCACGGCCTTCTGGCAGTCGCTCAAGAACGTGTTCGGCACGGTCATCGAGATCGTCGCCAACCTGCTCTCGAAGCTTGCCGCCATGTGCCGGACGGCCCTGACGTCGGCCTTCGCCTGGCTCTGCCGGGCCGGCCGCTCGCTCCTGGCGCCGGTGATGGAGAAAATCTCGGAAGCCGGCGAGACGGTGCTCGCGAAGGTGGCCGAGATCATCAAGGTCGATCTGAAGCGGGTTGCCGACGAGGTCGAGGACTGGAGCGGCAGTTTCACCGACTCGGGCGTGGGCAAGATCATCGACACCGTCATCGGCTCGATCATCGATGCGGTCATGGGGTCTGATCAGGCCAACGACAACAAGGAAGTGATGATGGACGAGGCCCGGCTGCGGCTGAACCTGTTCGGCCGCGAGCCGACAAAAGTCGTCGGGTTCGTCCACCAGACCGCGAAAACGCTGAATGCGCCGAAGGACTGGGAGGCCCGCCGCCACCGGTTCGCCCTCACGGTCGGGGATCTCTCGGCGGATTACGGCGATTACGAGAAGGCGACCGCGACCATCGACGAGGTGATGGATATCGTGAACACGCTCGTCACGGTCGGCGGCCTCGCGATCATCCTCATCGGCATCGTCGTGACGGGCGGGGCCGCGAGCGCGGCGGCGGCATATCTGGCCCAGCTCACCGGCAACATCGAAAACGCCTTCACGATCATCAAGGCCGCGATGTGTGATCTGCCGCAGGTGTGCGTGGCGCTCGTGCTCACGGTCATGCTCGTGGTGCGGTATGACTGCCTCGTCACCCAGCTCGTCATCGGCCCGCCGGCCACGGGAGGGACGAGCACATGAGCGGCGCGACAGAGCTCGTCCTGACTACGTTCGAGCCGGCCCTCGAAGAGCTGGCGAAGCGCGTCGACGCAGCCGCAGACCCTGCCGGCACCGTACAGGCGGCGCTGGCGCTGTTCCAGGGAATCGCGGCCACGGCCCTTCTGCCGGGCGGGCTGCCCGGTTTTTCCGGTGATGCCGCGGTTTCGCGGTGGGACGGCGTGTTCGAGGACGGCCGGCTCCGGGTGATGCGGCCCGGCTACCAGTTTTCCGCCACCCTCGGTGTCGGAAGGCTCGAATCCGCCGTTCTCAACGGCCCCGCGGCCAACACCTGGACGATCCTGCGCAGCGAGAACGGTCTGCATGTCACCGTCGCCTCGCCCTCGGCCGGCACACTGCACGACCTGTTCATCGGGCTCACCGGCGAGATCCGGGATGAGCGCGACATCGCGGGAAAACTCCGAAAGTTTCGGGAAGAACTCGACGAGATCAACCGCCGGCCGATCGACGCATTGCCTGACGGAAAACCGGGCGCCGGGGCCGTCGGGGACTTGCTCGGCTCGGCCGCAGCAGGCGCCGCGGTGGCCGCCGCCGGGGCTGCCGCGGCGGCCGTCGCACGGGCCGTCTCGGCCCCGCCTTCTCCGCCGCCGGTGGCGCCGCCCCGCAAACCCGCCACGGCTCCCGCTCCCGCACGGCCTTCCGGCCCGCCCCCCGGCAAAGCCGCTCCGGGCGGCGCGCGAACGGACGCACGAACGCTCTCCCTCGCGCTCGATGACGGCCGCACCATCGCCGTCGAGACGTTCCCCGCACATCTCGGCCGGACGGACGAGACGGAGATCCGGCTCGACAGCAACCGCGTCAGTCGCCGCCACGCGCGATTCGACCGCGATGACGAAGGCTTCTGGCTCACCGATGAGGGCAGCGCGAACGGCACGTTCCGCAACGACACGAAGGTCTCCGCGCGCATCCGGCTCGAAAACGGCGACCGGCTGCGGTTCGCCGACATCCCCCTGACCGTCTCGATCACCGGCGGCGAAGCCCCGGCTGCCGGCATGGCCACGATTGCCTTCCAGGTGCCAGAAGCTCTGGCAGAGCGGCCGGCGCCTCCGCCCAAACCGTCGGCCAGAGGCCAGAGCGCCGCCGGGACAGCCCAGCCCCCCGTCGCGCCGCCGCCGAAGCCATCGGCACCTCCCGCCGCACGCCCCCCGGCCGCGCCCTCCTCCCGACCGCCGGCCGCACCGGCTCCCAAGCCCGTTGCACCGGCACCGCTGCCGCCTCTTCCCCCCGTTCCGGCCCGGGATTCGTCTCCCGAACCGGATCGGCAGCAATCCGTCGGGGCAAAAAAGAAGCCCTGCCCGGCCTGCGGCCACCGCTGCCCTCCCGAAGCCTCGTTCTGCCGTGCCTGCGGTGCGCCTCTCACGGAGGCGGCTCCGACGGCCTGCCCATCCTGCGGAGCCGGCCTGAAGCCCGAAGACACGTTCTGTCCCTCATGCGGCACATCGACGGCCCCGCAGACCGCCTCCCAAGCCCCGCAGGCCGCCCAGGCCGCGGCCGCCCCTTCCCTGAGCGGCATCGGCTTTCTGTTCGGGCTCCTTCTGACGGGCCAGGTCGTGATGATCGCGACCAACTCCTCGGTCGAGGTTCTGCTGCGCGAGCAGGTGATGATCCGACTCGCGGCCGGCTACGCGGCGGCGATCCTGGGCTTCCTCACCGGAACCCGGGGCGGTCTCCTGCGGCTCCTCACGCTGGCGAGTTCGGGCGGCTTCGTCTACATCGAGGGCCGGCGGCTGCTTCCCGTCATCGACATTCTCGCGAACTCCCCCGGGATGATCGGAACGCTCGCGCCGGCAATGGCCATCAACGTGGTGTTCCTGCTGGTTGCCCTCTGGATCTTCAAACGCGCCTGCCGGTTTTCGGGCTGACTTCGTACCCTCCGCCGCTTGCAGGAATCCACCCCTGTCTGTTACACTGAGTGCGTTCACAGGATCAGAAGCGAAACGAGAGATATCAGCGATTTCGCCGTTCGTGATAGAAACCGAGAGGAGAATTCATCCATGCTCGATACCATTGAACTGTTCAACGGTCTGACCCGCCAGGAGCTGGAACAGATCGCCACGATCACCGTCGCCGTGACGTACAACCGCGGCGAAGTGATCTTCCAGCAGGGCGACTTTTCCCGCGACTTCTACATCGTCAAGAGCGGACAGATCGAAGTGTCCGTTCGCGACATCTTCCAGGAACACAAAGTGGTCGCCGTTCTGAAGAATGGGGACTTCTTCGGGGAGATGGCCCTCTTCGACAAGGATTCCGCCCGTTCCGCGACCACCACGGCGCTTCAGCAGACGATTCTGCTCAAGATCCCCGGTCAGGATTTCGAGCGTCTGCTGCGCGAGAAGCCCTCGATCAGCTTCAAGCTGCTCGGCGCCCTCAGCCGGCGGCTGAAGACCGCGAACGTCTCGACCGTTCCCGTATCCGACAAGAAGCGTGAGGCGAAAGTCATCACGGTGGCCTCGGCCCGGAACGGCTACGGCAAGACGACGTTCTCCACGACCCTCGCCCACATGCTCGGCTCCGAGCTTCCCCGCAAGGTTCTGTACATCGATCTCGACGTGTATTTCGGCGACGGCACGTTCGTCATGGGCGTGTTCTCGCCAAAGTCGATCCTCACGTTCTTCGAATCGATCAAGACCGGCATCTCCGGCTGGGACGTCCTCGTGCGGCATCTCGTGCGGCACACCGACAACCTGTACAGCCTGCCCGCCCCGGGCGACTTCCTCGAGGGCGAGAAAGTGTCTGCCACTGACCTCGTCTCGTCGCTCAAGGTGTGCCGGCAGTATTTCGATTACCTCGTCATCGACACCGACAGCAGCGTCTCGGATCTGCTGCTGAACGCGATAGACCTGTCGGATCACCTGTTCTTCCTCGTCGACACCGCCGACGCCCTTGCGATCAAGAACAACGCCCGGTTCCTGCAGGGGATGGGCCACCTGAACATCAACGAGAACCGCGTCAACCTGCTCGTCACCCGCACCGAAGAGTCGTTCGATGCCGACAAGGTGAAGAAGCTGTTCAAATACCGGGTTCTCGGCGGCCTGCCCGAGTTCAAGAAGACCGTCATGGAGCACGGTCAGACGATGTATCAGCGGGGCCCGACCAGCCCCTACTGCAACGTCGTCCGGCTGCTGATCCGCACCGTCCTCCAGGAAACCGCGCTCCAGACCCAGTCCCAGGGTGGGTTCATCTACCGGTTCCTCTTCGCCCCCGATAAGGGTGACCGCAAGGGTCAGCTGCCGGCGCTTCCCGAGATGCCGGTTTCGTGCGAGGTGCTTACCAGCATCAACGAGGAGTCCTGCGCTTCGCTGCTGAAATATGCTCGTGCAAATATAACGCACGGCAATCTCGAAAAGGCCCAGGCGGACGTGATGCGTCTCGTGCCGCTCTGCCCCCGATCGAGCGCCGTGTATCAGATCCTCGGCGAGATCTTCACCCTCCAGAAGAACATCTCGATGGCCGTCGACGCGCTGAAGAAAGCGATCGAACTGGATTCCGAGAATCACATGGCCCTTGGCTACCTGGCCCACATTCTCTCCGACAACGAGATGCGTGACCGGGCCCTCACGACGGTCCGCTCGAAGATCAGCTCGAATCCCGACTTCCCCGACCTGCACAACGACTGCGGCAAGCTGCTGTTCCAGTTCCGTCAGTATGAGGAGGCGATCCAGCAGTTCCGCAAGGCGCTCGAACTGAATCCGCAGTATGCCGAAGCGCGGCTATACATGGCGATGTGCATGGGCGAGAACAACGAGATCGAGGCCGCGATCCGCGAGCTGATGAACATCAAGCCGAAAAACGTGCGGGTCTATTATCTGCTGGGCATCTACTTCAACAGCGCGGGTCAGTTCTACGAGTCGATGCAGGCACTGTCGGTCGTCGAGAATCTCCAGAGCAACTACTTCGACGTCGCCGAGCGGCTCGCCACCCTGCGCGAGTATTTCGACAAGCTCAACAGCCTGCTGAACATGCACCAGGAGCTTCTCGACGCCCACCCGAACTACCCCGACCTGCACCTGAAGATGGGCAACCTGCTGATGATGGTCGGCCGGTACAAAGAGGCCGAGCAGAACTTCAAGGAAGCCCTCAAGCTGAACCCCGGTTACACCCTGGCCAGACAGAAGCTCGAAGCCCTGGCGAACATGCCCACCTACACCTCGGTGCTCACGACCGAGCTCGAGCAGCAGCTTTCGGATGCCCGCCAGGGCAGCCAGCAGCCGTTCGACGTCGAGCTCCGGTTCGAGAAGCTGCCGGGGATCGAATCCGGCCGGAAGGGGCGTGTCGAGGCGTTCGCGGTGCGTCTGCGCAACCAGCGCGGCGGCCGTGAGATCACGATGCCCCTCTCCCTGGACAACCTGTCAGAAGGCAAGATCGTGATTCACTGCACCGGCCTCG
The DNA here is from genome assembly GCA_029565415.1 of Candidatus Rifleibacteriota bacterium. The sequence continues at coordinate 75,692 of JAKQOH010000097.1, forward strand.
GCCGCGTGATGCCCGACGATCTGCTGGTGCTCCAGATGGTCGAGGCGAAGACGAACGCCGTCGTCGCCAGCATGCCGGCTCTCGTCACGGCGAACGATCTGTGGGCCGGCCGCCTGGTACTCGATCTGACCGGTGAACAGGCCCGCCTCTGGCACTACCCCGGCGCCGGCATCTCCGACGGCCTGGCCCTGCCGGTCCGCTACTTCTGCGTGAGCGTCCAGTCGCCGGCTCTCGCCCGGGGGCTGCGCGCCACGCCGCCCGTCTGGCGTGCCGAGCTGACGAACCCGAACACCAGCGCGAAGGCGACCGGCTACCCGAACCCCGACCAGTCGGAACTGGCCACCTTCACGCTCACCTCGTCTGACGGAAAAGATGTCGTCCGCGTCTCCGATCGCATGCACCTGCGCATCTTCTCGGCCAACGGCCGCGAGGTCGTGGCGATGGACTTCACGATCCTCCAGGAGGACATCGACGCGTTCTGCAAGACGATCGCCGTGAACAACCTCCCCCAGATCGAGGAGCTCGCCTCCGAAGCCCAGTAATCCCTGCCCCGTCCCGAAGCCCCCGGCGGTCTCCGCCGGGGGCTTCTTATCGACAGGAATCATCCTTTTCCCGATTGTGGCAGCGAAAAGGATTTCGGGGTACAATGAAAACAGAGAGGTCGCATACAGAGGGAGTCAGGCGATGCATACGATGATAAACTGGCTGCTGGCAAAGGTTCGTGCCGTTTCGCGCAGAATGAGAAGGAGTTCGGTCCAGGCCAGACGCTCGGGGGTCACGCTGGCAGAAGCGCTCGTCCTGATCATCGTCGCGGGAAATTTGATGGTTCCCGTCATTGGCACGCTCCACAACGGTATCGAGCGTACCAATAAATACGCCCACCAGGACCGCATGCGCACCATCGCCCAGGGAGAGATGTCCCGCATCCTCACCGAAGCATCATTCATGCGCCTTCCCGTGGTCGGCTACGTCGCAACCAAAACCTGGCCCATCAACGACCCCGATCCCATCGCGACCTATGTCATGGAAGTCGAGACCCTCGAAAACATTCAGCTCGCGACGCTCACCTCGACCATCACCGGCGATTTCCCCGATCCCGACAACGTCGTGGGCACCCAGCCGTCGAATCTCAAGGCGGTCGTGATCACCGTCACCAACGTCTCGGATGGAGAAGATCCCGCCAATCCGATGCAGATCCGCATGTTTTCGATGGTGGCGATCCCCCGGTCGTTCAATCCGAACCGCATCTACATCTCCGACAAAGACAATATCTGCATCTATGCCATCGACCCGAAAACACGTAACGTCGTCGAGACGTTCCCCCTTCCCAGGCAGAATCCTAACATCTCGGCGAGCAACAACAAATCATCGCGCCCAGGCAACATTGCCGTCCATCCGAACACAAACTGGATACTGACTCAGCGTGAACAGACCCTCCTCTGGACGAATGTCGCGATCCTCTCCCCCACTCGTCGTTCTTCATACCAAGCCTATGCGACCTCGTCGACGTTTCTTGTTGATCCCACCGACAACGAGGAAGTTCGCAAAGATCGCGGAGTGGCGTTCCGCCCCGACGGCCGGTTCTGTTATGTGACCTCACACGCTCCGACCTGCGTGTCGATTTTTTCCGTGCCTGAAACGCTTCCTGCATCCCTCACCTTTCAGAGATCTCTGACGACGGGCGGGGATAAGATCACCGATCTCCAGGTCGGAGAAGACGGATATTTATATATTGGTGATTACAGCTATGGCAGCAAGTGTTTCCGCCGGCTGAACATGTATGCACCTCCGGCCCAGGCCGTTCTGGAAGATTTCGATGTGAAACCCAACAAGGAACCGATCGCCGCCTGCACTTCCCGTGATGGTCGCGATGTCTACGCGGTCTGGAAGGGTGGCATCGTCACCGTTTCCTCCTCCACAATCACCACGGGCTGGGCATCGGCCACGATTTCCGTCCCGACCTCCCTCGGGGAAGACCTTCAGGACATCCAGATCACGGGAGACAACGCAATCGCCGTCGTCACATCGAAGAAGGGCGGCGGAAACACACGAATATATGGTCTCGCCCTCCCCATGCAACCGAGCAAGATCACCACCTGGAGTGTTCCGAACCAGCTTGCATTCCCGGGAAGCGGAGAAGTCACGAACCAGGCCGTTCTCAGCCCGACCATGAATGAAATCTGGGTGGATCGCAAATCGGCAGGCGTCATCTATGCCATCGATGGTGACGGTCTCGCGGCGGGTTCTTATACGACCGCCATCGCCAGCGACCGCGTGATCACGTTTCTTCCGAATGGAGATGCCGGATGCGTTGCGGCAAAACCGCCGGAACTCGTTGCCGTCGGCTGTTCAGGGGTGAACTCGATCGAGCTCATAGACCCATATTCCAAAATCCATTACGAGGATCTCCGGCAGAGTGCTTATTACGGAAAACCGGTCCATCTGGCTTTCGACGGCACGGGAAGCCGCCTCAGCGCCTGCTACGATCTGTATTCCACTCTCCCCACCGAGCATGACGTATTCAATCAGAAGCGGCTCGCCGACATCGACCCGGAAGCCTGGGGCACCACCAATCAGCGCAAGCCCACACACCACATCTACTATCAGAACGGCGGACGTCTGATCCAGAAATACGGCACCGTCGTCAGCTCCAACGGCTATATCTCCATCGACAAGACCGGGGTGAAGCGTGCCGACGAGGATTTCGCCCTCACGGCCTCGATGAGCGATGTCGTCGCCCTCAACGACGGGGGAGCGCTCGTTCTGATGACCAACACCACCGACGGCTGGACCCGCCTCGACCGCATCGGCCCCGACGCCACCATCTGGACCCGCTGGGACAGCCGCTTCGACGGTTTCCCCACCCATGGCGCCACCCGCATGGCCGTCAGCCCCGACGACAGCCTGCTGGCCTTCTATGTCCCACCAATCGGGGGCAATCCCGAGCAGGTTCAGATGTTCGATCTTCGAACGAACGATTTCGGCAAACTGACACAACAGAATGGTTTGATTTCTGAAGTCCGCAACTCAACAAGCGGTAGATTCGATGTGACTCCGTATATCACACACAATTCATCGACCTTGTCTGCCACCAACCGGCCGATCATCGAGGCATTCACTGCCAATGATTCAATTTCGGCATTTCAAAATTATCCGGCAAACTTTTGGGATCAAACGGGCTATCGATTTCGTGGTCACGCACAACGGTATTTCGGATATTTTCAGCCGGGCAATTACTCCATAAGCACACTCGGTGGTCAGTATTGTAATTATTTCCGACTGTTTTTGGACAGCACCGTCCAATGGGTGGCCTGGAATGTCAATGTCGGGTATCCGTTTTATCAAGTCCCAGCCGCGTTCACAACTGGCCATTCCACTTCTTTCCAGATGGACAGCAGCGATCAGGCAAACGACGACATCATCGGCGCGGTGTTTTTCTCGATCAACCCTGCCGATCCGGCACCCACGAACTCGACGAATGATGGGACAACCGTCACGGGGCTTACCGCTGGAGACTGGAAACGCACTCCGTCATCCCTCTTTCGGCCACTTCGGTTCACACCACAGAATATCGGAACATGGGTAAATCCCACGACGAACACGAACCCCAATCGGATTTTCATGACTTATTCCCGGGATGTCGCCTCGCCGACCCTGTGGGTGTTCAACGCCGAGACCAGCCGGCTGCTCGGCATCCCCTACGGCGGGAACCTGATGTATTCGGGCCTGGTCGCAAGTATCGGCGCCGACCTGTCGATGGGAATGGCAATCGCTCCCGACGGTCAGCGGCTGATGATCGCGGCGGCAAATCCGAACCGGGTATATCTGGTGGATGTCTCGACGCCGGTTCAGAGCAGTTTCATGAAGGTGATCGACCACATCGAACTCAGCCAGCCCCCCACCTGCATCGCCGCCCGCCCCTTCACCCGGGTGAACAGCAAGAAAAACACCTATGAAGTCGCGGCGGAAATGGCCTCCGGCATCGGCGGAAGCAACATGGCAGCCGTCGCCTCCGGCGGCATCTACGTGGTCGGGGCGACCTCCTGTATCTTCGGAACGTCATCGAAGAAGGTTCTTGAGTTCAATCCTCTCCTGAATTCCCTCACGGATAAAGGCGACAAACTTCTCAGGGCAGTCGACGGACATTCCGTTTTCTCTTACGACGGGGACCTGTATGCCATGAATGGCCGCTCGACATCCACAAATCTCGCCTGGGTTCAGCGCTGGAATCCTACGACGAATATCGCCAGTTCCTCTGTTGACCCCACCAATAATCTTCCGACTGGGTTGATCTCCTACTGGAAATTCGACGAAACTTCGGGAACCACGGCGGCGGATTCCGTCGGGACGAATCATGGCACCATTGCCGGAAATCCGGTATGGACTGCAGGAAAATACGGAAACTGTCTCCAGTTCGATGGAAATGGCGATTACGTGAATTGTGGGAACAATACCAGCCTCAAATTTGGTTCGAGCGACTTCACGATATCGCTCTGGTTCAACACCACCGTGATCGGCCAGGACGTCACCTCCTGGAGGTCCATGCTTGGGTGGGGCTCCTGGGCAAGTACGGGAACGTCCATTTACGGTCGTCTCAATCTCCACCGAACTGGCGGTTATCTCGACACCTGGTGGAACAATGCGGAGCAAGTGACCGGTTCGACTCCAAACCTCCAGTCCGGCACTTGGCGCCACCTGGCTCTCACAAGATCTGGAAACACGTTCCAGTATTACCTCGACGGCACAGCCGATGGTTCTTCCTATTCAAACACCGTGTCATTTGATCTGAACGTCTTTCTTATCGGAAAAGCCCCCGACAGCACCAGTAACTTCCTGGGAGAAGCCGACGGTCAGTTCATCGGGAAGATCGATGATGTCCAGGTCTACAACCGGGCGCTGAGCGTCACCGAGATCGGTGTTGCCAAAAATGGCGGCACCACCCCTGTCACCCCACCCGGTGTTTATCTGGCGAAATCCCTTGCTGATGACGGAGTCACGGAGAGCAAGCGATACTGGCACGGCGGCGCCATGACCCCCTATGGCTATGTCATGGGCGGCGGCGTGGACGGAACGGACCGCAACTCCTGCCAGGTCTACTGGCCGAACGTCATCTCCAGCTATACCAGCGCCACCAGCCTGCATTACGGCCTCACCCGCGAGCTTCCCAACCTGCCTTCCACCACACACGGTCCGGCGTTCGTCTATCACAAAGGATATCTGTATCAGATCGGGGGGGCGCAGATTGGCTCAACCTACATCGGCGGGGTGAAGCGGTTCGATTTTTCGACCAACACCTGGACTGCTCTGACCGCAGCTGCCGACGGCGACTCCCTCACCGACCCGGGATTCCTGACGGAGCGGTATCAGCACGCAGCCTGCTCGTTCGGTGACGAGATCTTCGTCTTCGGTGGGGCCCAATGGAACAACGCCGGCGCTTCGATCATCAAAGACTCCTTCGCCTGGAATCCGGATACCAAAGTCATCCGGAAACTGGCTCAGATTCCCAACACCCATGGCGGAACAGTCACGGATTCAACGCTGGCCCTTCGCACTTCAGGCATGACAGCCATCCCCTGTGGTTCCGCCATCTATCTGTTCGGCGGTGGTTCGACGTGGGGCGGTGGCGGCTCAGGCCAGGTACTTAAATATATACCATGAAATATCATACCCCCTTTCAGAGTTTCATTGCCCAGTCCGGCAACTCGTTCTGTCGGCGAAGCACGGGCTACACGCTGATGGAAATTCTCGCGGTGCTGTCGATCATCGCCATCATGGCCAGCATCACGCTGCCGGCGGCGGACAACTTTTTTGCCTCCCAACGGTTGTCGGCCGAGGCGAACACCTTCATCCAGAATGTCCGCATGGCCCAATATCTGGCATTAGAAACATCTGTATATTACAGATTATATTTTCTACCCGATGGAAGCGGCTACCAACTGAGTTCCTATGCACAGCCGACCGGTTGGGTCCAGACAACGGTCATTCAGAATGTTACGGACGCCCTCAATCCGGCCAGCACCAACTGGGTCGATATCACCGGTATGGGAACGGTCGAAATCGACCCACTGGTCTCGTTCAAACCACCAGCCGGCGTTTCCATGATCTTCTTCCGCCCTGACGGCCTTCTGGTGCGAACCCCGGAATACGAGGCCGATCCCGTTCCGGACTGCATCGCCTCGTTCAGCTTCGGACAAAGAGACTTGACGGTCAATGTGACCCCGGTGGGCATCAGAGCATCAGAGGAGTTCTACGAGGAATGAGACCGACACCGGCAAAAGCCGCCTTCACGATGGTCGAGGTTCTCGTGGCCTCGATGGTCTTTGCCCTGATGGCCGTTTCCCTGCTTTCCTACGTCCAGTCCGGCTCCGAGATCTGGCGCCGGGGACACCAGCGCATGAGTGTCTCCTCGTATTTCCGCACGATCTCCCAGACGATCCAGCGCGATCTGCAGCAGGCCGACAAAGTCGTTGTCCCAGCCCTCAACCAGACGACAAGTGCGTTCAAATACGACATTCCGATCTTCAAGAACAAAGCGTATATCGGGACGGGCACCCTTTCCCTCAAATGGATCTCTACTGATCGAACCCTGCTGCGCGATCTCTTCAGCGTGACTCCGACCTTGACGATCGTCCCGACAAGCGCAGACGAGACGGCGGTGAACCAGATCGGCCGGGATCGTTTCAAGTTCATTCTTGCCCGGGATGTGGCCACCTTCTCGGCCACCCGTGTCTCATCCTGGTCGGTCAACGTGGCGATCGGCATTCAAAGCAGCATGGGGGGCGGCGAAGAACTCGTCGAAGGTCAACTGGCGACCATGACGTTCGTCATTCCGGCCGGGAGGTGAAATCCATGCGACGCGGATCAGCAGCCATCATTCTCACGATCATCATCCTGGGCTTCATGATGGCAATTTCCACCAGTTATGTCACGATGGTTCAAACCGAAACCCGTGTTCAGGCGAGTCAGGACAAGGCAGCCCGGGCACAGGACGCGGCCTTCGCCGGGGTCGGGTACGTGATCGCCCGGCTTCTCGCGACCAGCAGCACCTTCCTGGTCGACAGCACCCAGGCCTCCATCAAGGGCAAGCGGTTGTATTTCGCCTACAGCCGGAATGCCTATGACGTCACGGTGCGGTTCGATGATTTCGATGCCGACCCAACCACGACGTTTCAGAATGTCGCCTCCAGCCAGTGGCTGTATCCGCTCTCCCAGGGCATGCTGCTGGCGGATGAAATGGCGAGCTCGGTGGCCTTTCTGGTCACGACATACCCCGCGCCCAATCCCGCCGACACGGTCCCCCCCTACGACGTCGTTCCCGATTACTACTACGTGAAATCCCAGGGAATGTATCGCGATATCGACCCCGGCGGACTGGTGACGGCGACCTACACGGCGCAGATTCTGGCCCGCCTCGTGATCGCAACCTCGACGTTTCAGGTGAAGCTCGAACGATATCAGCCGATGGAAGTCGAGGTCGACAAGAACAACACGTCGTTTTTCCTGACGCCGAAGTTCATCTATCCCTGAACGACGCTCTCCGCCTGCACTCTCGCCCGGTTGTCGCCTCTCGGGGCTCGCCCGTGCCTTCGGGGTCAGTTTTCGTGCCAGATGAGGTCGACGGCGAGGGCGGCGGCGAGGACCAGCGGGGAGTGGGCCTGGTCGCCGGTGACCTCGACGCGGTAGTCGTCGGCGGTCGTCAGCAGCTCGCGGGCGGCACCGCCCCAGAGGTGCTCGATCCGGCCGATTGCGGCGCCCGTTGCGTCGGTGAACGAGAAGACGCGGCCGAACAGGTCGCCCCGGCAGGTTCCGAGCGCGGCTCCGGCGGCGTCGGTGACGTCGAGCCGGGGCTTGAAGGTGCAGCCGGCCTCGTGCAGGATTCCGATCACGGCTCCGTCCGCGTTTTTCACGGTGATCTTCGCGTACGGCCGCCACCCGGCCGCATCCAGCTCGAGGAGCTTTTTCCCGGTCTCGTCCGTCACGTCGACGGTCACCGGCAGCCAGCTCTTGTCAAAAAAAGCCTTCGCTATTTTTCGTCCCGCGCTCGCCCGCTCGACGGCCGATCCGAGCCGGGTGCACCCGGTCTCGTCGGTGATCAGATACGCTTCGCGGAGCTCGGCGGCCCCGACCGACTCGTGAATCCCGATAACCCGCTTCCCGAACAGACCGTTCATCTCGTTTTCTCCTCCCGGTTTTTCCTCACCAGACGATCAGCGTCGGTGTCGCCGTCCAGCCCGCGGCCGTTTCTCCGGCTCCGGCGGCGGCGCGTTTCAGCTCCTCCCACAATGGAGAATCTATCGTATCGGCTATCGTTTTCCCGAATCCGGCACGGCCGGTGGCTTCCTTTAGCTTTCCCGCCCAGCCCGCGTGCGCCTGGGCATCCCCGGCGGCCCAGCCGGCGCGCAGCAGGTGCCAGGTGTCGGCAAAGCCGGACAAGGCACGACGGGCTTCTTCGGAAGCCGTGGCAAATCCTTCCGTCACGGCCTTGCGAAGCACATCGCGATCCGCCGCGGAAATCGGGGCGGGCTGTTCCGGCGCGCGCACGAAGGCGACGTATTCGGCCAGGGCTTCGATATCCTGCAGCGTCACCGTATCCGAGCCCTGGGACGCGACGGCGTTCACCGCGGCATCCCGCACCTGCATATACAACTGGGCGGCCGGATCGGCCTCCTCCTCCGCGGCGGTATTCTCGAAATCCTCCCGCAGGACCTCGCGCACGAT
>JAKQOH010000119.1 GCA_029565415.1 Candidatus Rifleibacteriota bacterium
GATAATAGGCGAGACCGTGCTGGGCATTTTCGGAGCCGGGAATGCCCCAGTCGATGAGATACACCTTGTAGCCGGCCCTCGACAACGCCTCGATGAAGCTGTGGCCCGGCATCAGGTCGAGAATGTACCAGCGGTTGATGAAGGAGTACACCATGAAGATCGGCGGCGCATCGAGGGGCTCGCCGAGCACTTCATACTCGAACAGGCGGCAGGTGCCTTCGTGGTAGACGATCCGCGAGGGGGTGAGGGCCATGCCGAGGGTCGCGAGCTGCTGGTCGTCGGCGCGGTCACCCACGGCGGCGGCATGCTGGAGATACTCGACGAACTTTTTCGCGCGGGTGAGATCTTCCTGGAGCTTGGGGTCCTGGGCGGTGGCCGTGGCCTGCTGGTTGCTCATGCCGATGGTGAACCCTCCGGGGCGTATTCACTGGCGGCCGGAAAGGGCAGCCGAAACTCCACCAGTATGAAAATTATATGTACCGATCCGGGGGGTGTCAATGAAGGGGGCGGCGGGCAGGATATCCGAAACGAAAAACCGCCGGCAGTTTTCTGCCGGCGGTGGGGTTGGCTACGGAAGGGGAGGTTATTCGGCGGCCTTGGCCTTGGGGCTGGCCTGCTCGATCACCTGGCGCCACACGTTCTCGAAGTGGTGCATGACCACGCGGGTGTTCTTCTGGTAATCCTCATACGCCTTGTTGACCATCTCGATCTGCTTCTTCGCGGTGTCGTTGTACGCGTCGCGCTGCATGTCGGCGATCTTGGTGACGTTCTCGGTGAGCGTCGTGTAGAACTTCATGGCGTTCTCGAGACCTTCGCGGGAAAGGCGGATCATCTCGTCGCGGTCGAACAGGGGGGTGGTGTTGGTCGGGTTCATCGTGATACTCCTTGTTATATTGTAAATAGTATTGAGAGCGGCATCGAATGCCGTTCGCGTGTGACCGGAGGTTACTGGGCGGCCGTCTGCCGGGTGGACTGGGCCAGGTCGGCGATCTTCCGCCACTCTTTCTCGAACGTGGCCGTGATCGTGCGGGAGTTCTTCTGATACTCCTCGTAGGACGTGTTGATGAGGGCGATCTGCCGGCGGCTGGCTTCGTTCATCGTGTCCTTCTGGATTTCGCCCAGCTTCAGGGCGTTTTCCGTCAGGGTCATGAAGAAGTTCAGCGAGTTTTCCATTCCCTGCCGGGAGAGCCGGGTCAGTTCTTCGCGATCGAACAGCGGGTTGTTCATGGGGGAGTTCCTTTCTCGTCTTGTGTCGGCGGGTCGTCATGAGGGGATCAGGCCTGCGTCTGCGCCTGGCGGTCGATGGCGCGATGGAAGAGGGATTCCGAATGGTTGCGGATGATCCGGGCCGCTTTGAGGGTCTCGTCGAGAACCAGATTGGTGATCTCCGACTGGCGGCGTTGGATCTCGGTCAGCGTTTCGATCTGGATCGAGGCGATCTTCTCGAGATTCTTCGAAAACTGACTGGAAAGGCGCATCGAGGTTTCGATCAGGTCGCCGGCGATGCCGGGGAGGTCCGCGAACGGGGTCGGGGTTCCGGTGGTCGTCTGCATGGGTATCTGTCCTCTCGTGAAATGCGATTCCGGGCTGAAGCCGGATCAGAGCACCAGGCCGCCGTCGACGCCGAGCACCTGGCCGGAGATGAACGAGGCGTCATCCGAAGCGAGGAACAGGTAGCAGCGGGCGACGTCATCGACCGTGCCATGGCGCTGGAGGGGGGCCTTTTCCTTCATCATGGTGAGGATTTTTTCAGGCATCTTGGCGGTCATGTCCGTGATGATGAAGCCGGGGGCGACGGCGTTGACGCGGATGCCCTTGCGACCCATCTCCTTGGCCAGCGATTTGGTGATGCCGATCACACCGGCCTTCGTCGCGGCGTAGTTGACCTGGCCGACGTTGCCGTAGACACCCACGACCGAGCTGGTGTTGATGATGCTGCCGGCGGTGCCCTTTTCGATCATCGCCTTCACGACGGCCTGGCTGCAGTTGAAGACGCCCTTGAGATTCACGCTGATGACGCGGTCCCAGGCCGACTCTTCCATTTTGACCAGCAGCGCGTCGGCGGTGATGCCGGCGTTGTTCACCAGGACGTCGATGCGGCCTTCGGCGGCCACGACGGTGTCGACGGCGGCCTTGACCGCCGCGCTGTCCGTCACGTCGACGGCGATCGTCTTCACCGCGCCCTTCGACTCCTGCTTGAGGCTTTCGAGACCTTCCGGCTTGAGATCCCAGGCATACACCTTCGCGCCTTCGGATGCGAACAGCAGGGCGGCGGCGCGGCCGATGCCGGCTCCGGCCCCGGTGATGATCGTAACTTTATTCTGAAGTCTCATGTCGGTTCTCCATTTCGCCTGATGTTGAAGAATGTTTTGCGGTGCGATTCGTTTTTCGGGGTGTTTCATTCGCACATCCCGAATATACCATCGGCATGTTTTTGTGTCAAGCAAAATAATTTTGCATTGCACAATTTCGTTTGGCTGGAGAAAACCGGCTTCGGGCGTGGATCTGGGTGTTTGGCGGAGCGGGAAAAAAATTGTGTTTGGCAAAAGATTCTGGAAACGAAAAAGGCCCGGCGGGTGCCGGGCCTTCGGTGGCGCTCGGGAAAGGGGGGACGGGATCAGCTCTTGCGGCGAGGCCGGCCTTTTGGCGCTTTGGGGGGATGTTTCAGCGCCTCGATCTCCTGCTTCAGCCGGTTCAGCTCATCCCGGAGCTGGTGGTCGTCACCGGCGGGGGCCGGCTGGGACGGTTGCGGGGCCGGGGTCGGGCCGGGGAAGCCCTGGGGGGCTGACCCGAAGGGGGATTGGCCGGGTTGCGGATACGGCGTCGCCGGAGCGGGCTGGGCCTGGGATGGGGCCGGCTGGGGAGCGGGCTGAGGCTGGTTGGGCATACCGCCGAAAAAGCCGGCGAACGGATTCATGTTGGGAAAACCGCCCGGCAGCCAGTTCTGCATCATCATCCCCGACATCAGCCGCCGCTGGTGTTCGAGATACCCCTGGAAGGCCTGGGGAAGGCCGTTGTAGAGGAAATCCCGGACGACGTTGTCCTGGGCCCGGATCATCAGCGTCACGAGATCGAGCGGCAGGTAATCCGGCCGGGATTTCAATGTCTCGACAAGCACCTGGCCCATCGTGACCTGGGTGAGATCCTCCCCGGTCTTGTGGTCGAGGATGCGGATGCGCTCGCCGGCCTTGACCCGGTCCGCGATTTCACTGAGGGTGACGTGCGTGTTGCGCGTCGCATCATAGATGCGGCGGTTGGGGTATTTCCGGAGAATCGTCTCCCCCTGGCCTTCCTGCGCTGGTTTCTGGCTCATCCTTGTTCCTCCCGGGCGATGGATTGACCGATCATGCCTTCAATATAATGCAACGCGACCGGAAGGTAAAGGTGAATGTTGTGACGCAAAAGAGGCCCGGGATCACTCCCAGCGGCCGGGGATCGGATGTCCGCAGGCGGCGCACTTCCCGTCGCGGATGGCCCGTTCCCCGATCGTGAAGCCGAACCGCTCGACGACCCGTTTCCCGCACCCCGGGCAATAGGTGCTCTCGCCCTCGTGGCCCGGGATGTTACCGAGATAGACATACCTCAGCCCGGCGGCGAGGGCGAGCCGGCGGAGCTTTTCGAGCGATTCCAGCGGGGTCGGCGGCAGATTCCGGAGCCGGTAGGTCGGCATGAACCGGGACAGGAACAGGCTGATGTCGGGGCCGGCGTTGTCGAACAGCCACCGGAACATCCGGCCGCAGGTCTCCCCGTCGTCGTTCAGGGTCGGGACGACGAGGGTGACGATATCGACGAGGGCGCGGCTGGAAGCCAGCTGCCGGATCGTCGCGAGGACGGGCTCGAGGCTGCCGCCGCAGACGGTGCGGTAGAACCGCTCGGTGAAGCCTTTCAGATCGACCTTCATGACATCGAGCCAGGGAAGCAGCTCGCGCAGCGGCTCGGGGTTGATGAAGCCGCACGAGATCATGATGTTCGCGATGCCGGCAGCGTGCGCCCGTTTCGCGGTATCGAGCAGGTACTCATAGAAGATGGTCGGCTCGGTGTAGGTGTAGGCGATGCTTTGGCAGCCGCGGGCCTGCGCTTCGGCGACGACGCGTTCGGGGGGCAGGTCATACCGTTCCGCCTCCTCGGGACCGATCTGGGAGATCTGCCAGTTCTGGCAGTACCGGCAGCCGAACAGGCAGCCGGCCGTGGCGATCGAGAAAGCGGTGCTGCCGGGGAGAAAATGAAAGACGGGTTTCTTCTCGATCGGGTCGATCGCGACGGAGCAGGGGCGGCCGTATACGAGCGTGCCGAGCCTGTTTTCGAGGCTGATGCGGGCCCGGCAGAAGCCCCGCTCGAAGGGCAGAAGGGTGCAGAAACGCGGGCAGAGGGTGCATCGGATGCGGCCGGCGGCGGTTTTTTCCCAGTACATCGCCTCCCTCGGTGTCAGGCCCTGGGCTTCGAGGGAACGAAGCCCCGCCTCGGCCTCGCGGCGGTCATACCGGTGTCTGCCGGCGGCGGGCGCCGGAAGCGCTCCGGATCGCGTTGCGGGCCGCCGGTCGAGAAGCAGGCCGCACAGCCCCGCGGCGGCGGCGACAGCGCAGGCATCGGTGAGGAAGCGGCGGCGGTTCATCGGTTGCCGTTCGGGCCGGGGAGTCGCCGTCGGAGGGCTTCGAGATCGACGAACAGGGGATTGAGCGGGCACAGGAGCCGGCAGTAGAACCGTGGCATCAGAACCGCTCCGAGGAGCACCGCGCCGGCGAGGAGAAGGCCCCAGCCGCTGAGGGTGCCGAGAAACAGCGCCGAGAACGCCTCGATCCGCTCCAGGGGAAGGGATCCCGCCAGCGGCAGAAGGAGGAGGGTTGTCCAGAGCAGGGCGCGACCGGCACCACGGAATCGGGTGCCGCCGATGGATAAGGTATTGTTGAAGATATATAAAGAGAGGCCGTGGGCCAGATCCTGGGCCCGGCCGCAGGGGCAGAGATACCGGCAGTAGCCGCGCCGCGTGGCGAGGAGGGCGAGGCCCGCGAGAAGCAGCAGGGCCAGGGTCTGGGGGGCGGGGTGACCGCCGGAGAGCAGCCGCAGGTGAGTCAGCGAAAGGAATTGCGGCACGGCATACCCGATCGAGAGGACGACGATCGCGGCGGCAGGCATGGCGCCGATGAACCGCTGGAGAAGCGCGGCGGCGGCCGCGACGGCAAGCGCCGCGAGCGGGGCGTGGCTCCGGAACTGCCGGCCCGGCGCAGCCGAGGCTGGTTTCTGCGGCCCGACGGCCGTCGAACCGTGAGAAGCCGCGGCGAAACCCTGTCGGAGAGCCTGACAGACGGCTTCGACCGTCGTCGTGGCGCGGGTGAGGCCGTCCAGATCCTCGCCCGGTTGGAGGGCATCGCCGGCGGTTTTCCCCGGGAACTGGCCGAGAAACCACTCCTCTTCGAGACCCGCGACGAATGTCGGTGTCTCGCGATGGCCGAGAATGCGCACGCCGGTGATGCGCCCCGCATCGTCGAAGCCTGCCACCAGATCGACCGGGCCGGCGTACCCGGCCGGCCGCGGCTCGAGCCAGGCGCTGAACACGGCATGCCAGCGGACCGAGCCCGATGCGTCGCTGCCCTCGAGGCGGCAGGGACCGTGGGCCGCGGCGGCGATCCGAAGGCCGGTCGGGGCGAGACGGCGGGCGGCTTCTTCCCAGGCAGGGGGGAGTTCCGGGGCGGATTCCGTCGGAGGTGCGCCAACGGTGCCGGCCAGGCACAGCAGGCCCAGGAGGAGGAATGTGACCGCGGCATACGCGTGCCGGGTGGTGATGCTCATGAAGGATGCCTCTCGATACCAGCCTACTGCATCTCGCCGCGAATCGGCAAGCCGCTCGGGCCGGAGAGTGCTATACTGGAAGGCATCCAAAAGCCGCGGTTCTTGTGGAGGCCATGACGCATATTCCGGCTCTTGCCGACATCTTTCGGGCCCTTCTCGCCGAACTGGCCGGGGAGGATTTTGTGCTGCGCCGTGCTGCCCTGACGGCGTTGAGCCGGCTGCGCGGCGAGGCCGCGGCCGACGTGATCTACGACCAGTTCCGCAGCGACAACCTCGACGAGTTTCTGGCGCTGGCCGTGGCGCGGCTGGATGCCCGGAAGGCGGCCCGGCTGCTGGTGCAGGCGCTGCACGATTCGCAGCTCGAAGTGCGACTGGCGGCAGCGGATGGCCTTTCCCGGCTCAAGTCCGACGAGGCGGTCCAGGTTCTGACCGACGCGGTCGAGATGTATCTTGCCGGCCCGGCCATCCCGGCCGAAGAACGCGTCCTGATGAGCGAGGAGTCGATCGCCGGGGCGATTCGTGCGCTGGCCCGGATTGCAACACCGCTCTGCCAGGGACTTCTGCGGCGCATGCTGCTGAAGGAGGCGAATCCGCGGCTGCGGGCGACGATCGTGGCAGCGATGACGCCGTTGATGAGCGATGCGCTGCTGCCGCTGATGTCCGGCCTCCTCAAGGATCCCGATCCGCGGGTGCGCGCGAACGTGATCGAGGCGATCCAGACGCTGAAGAATCCGTCGACCATCGCCATCCTGCAGCCGTATCTGTATGATCCGCACCAGCGCGTGCGGGCGAACGCCGTGAAGGCGATCTGGGCCTACGGGGACTTCGAGGTTTCGGCCACCCTGAAGGAGATGCTCGGCTCGACGGACAAGCGGCAGCGGGTCTCGGGCTTCTATGCCATCGGGGAGATCCGGCTCGATGCGTTCGAGCGGCCGCTGATCGCGGCATTGCGCGATGCCGATGCCGATGTGCGGCGGAACGCGGTGATCGCGCTCCGGAAGATCGCGTCCGGAGCCCCGTCGACCGTCAAGCCGGCCCTGAAAATCGATATCCAGACCCTTCTCGACGATCCGGAGCCGGCAGTCCGTCACGAATGCGTGATCGCCCTGGGCCAGCTCATGGGGGAGACCTGCCGCCCCGCCCTGTTGAAGCGGCTCGAGGTCGAGAAAGCGGCCGGGGTGCGGGCCCAGATCATCGAGACGCTGGCGCGGCTGGGCGTGTCGGATCTGCTCGTGCGCATCACCCCGTTCATCGGGGATCCCGAGGCCCAGGTCGTGACGGCCGTGCTCGAGGTGATCGGCGGGATGGAGAAGGGGGTTCTGGGGCCGGTGCTGATCGATGCCGTGCGCTCGTGTCTGCGACATGCCGATCAGAAAGTTCGCCGGAAGGCAGCCAGCCTGCTCTGGAAGCTGGGGGTGCGGGCCGTGCTCGACGAGCTTCGCGGATGGCTTGCGGCCTCGGATGCGGACGGCAAAAAAAATGCCCTGCAATGTTTCGGGGAAATCTGCGGCGCCGTTTCGGAAACCGGGGGTGAGCTGCGGGAGATCTTCGACCGGGAGCTCCAGGCCGCCGTCGGGCAGCATCGCGAGCGGGCCGAGCAGACCAGGACCACCGCCGCCCAGGCGGATGCCCTCAAGCTGTGGAACGATGCCGCAGCCGAGATTCAGGCGGGCCGTGGCGGGACGGCGATCGGGCTGCTCGAGCGGTTGATCGCGCTCATTCCCGGGCATCTTCAGGGACTGATGGCGCTTGGGGATCTGTATCAGAAGGACCGCGACGCGGCCCGGGCCGAGGCCTGTTACCGGAAGGCCCTGGCGATCCAGCCGAACCTGCCCAAGGCGCAGTATGCCCTCGGCGTGCTCGCGCATGGAAAAGCCGACTGGAAGGCTGCCGTCGAGGCGCTGAACACCGCGATCAGGCTGTATCCCAAGCTGCCCCAGGCGTATCTGTTGCTGGCCGACGCGCTCGAGGCGCTTCAGCGACCGGCCGATGCGTTCCGGGCCCTCCGGCGGCTCGCCGAAATCGCTCCCTCGAACGGCCCGGTGCTGTTGCGACTCGCCCGGGCGGCTTTTATATCTGGAGATATAAAAACGAGTATTCAGGCTCTGAAACAGGCATCCAGCCTTGGTCCGCTCGATTATTCCGGACGGTTCATCATGGCGTTCGGTGCGGCATCCGGGGGAAACGGCGCCGGGGCCTATCGGGAGCTCATCCAGCTCGCCGCCCTGGCGGTCGAACATCCCGGCGCCAGGAGTGAAGCCGAGTTCCGGATTCTCGTCTCGGCCGCGCTCAGACTTCTCCGGGCAGCGCCCGCGGGCGGATGAAGCCCCGTCGGGTCCCGGCAGCCGGCGGCTTGCCAGGGGCGGAGGGGTGGTATATGATACCCGAAATTCCAGGCTCAATGGAGGAATCACCCATGCCACGGCACGTCGCATCAGCCCGCCCGAGGGTTTCCCTGTTCGCGAACGTGTGGAGGCGTTGGCTGCCCGCGCTCGGTGTTCTCCTGTGCCTCCAGGCCGGCCCGGTGATGGCCGCGCGGGAATGCCCCACCTGCGCGAAATCCTTCGATGACGGCGTCAACTTCTGCCCCTTCGACGGAGGCAAGCTTCGCCAGGCCGAGCAGGCCGAAACCGGCACCCTGATCCTCAGCGTCACCCCGGCCGATGCGGCGATGAGCGTCGACGGGCTTCCGCGCGGCAACGGCCCCGAACTGCGCCTCCAGGTGCCGGCCGGAGAGCACCGGATCGAAGCGACGGCCCCGGGCCACGCGGCTCAGAAAATGCGGGTGACCGTTTCCTCCGGGCAGGAGCAGCGCCTTGCTCTCGAACTGACCCCCGCGGCACCGTCAGATGCCCCGAAAAACGGCAGCAACAGCGGATTCCGCGGCGAGATGGTCGAGGTGAAGGGCGGGGTCTACATGCTGGGAAACGAGCGCGGAAACCCGGATGAGCGGCCGATGCGCAAGGTCAAGACCCCCGGCTTCCGGATCGACAGGTATGAAGTGACGTGCAGCGAATACCAGCGGTTCCTCGAGGCCGTGAAACGCGAAGGACACAACTGGTGCCACCCCGACGAGCCGCACCAGAAGGACCACGTGCCGTATCACACGTATGCCTGGGCCCTGCGGTTCAGTTGGCTGGGCGGCCGGCCGCCGGCCGGCATGGAGGAGGCCCCGGTCGTGCTCGTCGACTGGTTCGATGCCTGTGCCTATGCGAAATGGGCCGGGAAGCGACTGCCCACCGAAGACGAGTGGGAGATCGCGGCGGGCGGCGGCGACGGCCGTGAATACCCCTGGGGGAACCAATACTCCACCGACAACCTGAACACGGGCGGGTACCCCGTCCGCGTCGGCAGCTTTCCCGGCGGCGTCTCGCCCTGGGGAGTGCTCGACATGGCCGGCAACGTGGCCGAATGGACGGCCACTTGCTACGAGCCCGATGCGCGTGACGGCCGCCTGTTCAACGGACACACCGGTCAGCCCATCATCCGGGGCGGCTCCTGGGACGACGAATCGAAGGGCAGCCGCGTCAGCGCCCGCGACGTGCACCGCTCGCCGTTCTATCGCAGCACGACCGTCGGGTTCCGGTGTGTCGCCGATCTCCTTCCCGAGCCGAAGCGCTGAGTCCCACTTCCATGGCTGCCGTCTCTGCCCGCCCGCGGGCGAAGAAGAAAGCTGACGGAGCGACCTGGCCGAATGGCCTGACGGTCGGCTTTCATCTCTCGATCGCCGCCGGTCCCGAAACGCTGTTCGAGCGATTCCGCGTGCGCGGCTGCACCGCGCTCCAGATCTTCACCGCCAGCCCCCGTGTCTGGGAGATGAAGCCCTGGCCCGGGGAACTGGTCGACCGGTTCCATGCCGCGCGCGCCGCTTCCGGCTCGCCGCCGCTGATCGTGCATGTGCGATACCTGGCCAACCTGGCCTCGGCGAATCCCGATGTGCGAAGAAAATCTGTCGATGTATTGCGGTTCGAATATGAAATGGCGGCGCGGTGCGGGGCCGATTATGCCGTCATCCACATGGGCAGCAATCCCGACCATGCCGAAGGCATGTGCCACATGAAGGATGGCCTGCGGGCGGCTCTCGGGGATGTCGCGACGGCCTCGCCGCTGCTGCTGCTCGAAAACACCGCCGGCGAGCGGAACGATCTGGGCGCGGACCTGGCGGATATCGCCGAGGTGCGCGACGAAATGCCGTTTCCCACGGGGGTCTGCCTCGACACCTGCCACGTGTTTCAGGCGGGATACGATCTGCGCGAGCCCTCGGTGCGGGATCAGCTCGAACGGGATGCCGTGCGGCTGTTCGGTCGCGACGGCGTGCGCGTCATCCATCTGAACGACTCGATGAAGCCGTTCGGAGCGCACCACGACCGCCACGAAAACATCGGAAGCGGCGTCATCGGCGCCGAAAATCTCGCCGAACTGCTGCTCCGGCCCGGATTTGCCGGCCGGCCCGTCATCATGGAAACGCCCCAGGCCGGTAACGAAGATCCTGCCGACGATCTGAAAAACCTCGCCCGTCTCCGCGCCGCCTTCGCCTCTCTCGCCGCCTGACCCGAAACGACGAACCACAGAGGCACCGAGACACAGAGAACGGACACAAGGGATCATGCATGGAGAGGCGGGTTTGAAACCCGCCCGGTGAAAAACCGTGCGGCGTCCACTCCCTGACAGATGCCCTGAAATGACGAACCACAGGGACACCGAGGCACAGAGAATTTTCCAGGGGAGTTTTTCCCGGAAGAGAACTTTCTTTCTCCGTGCCTCTGCGTCTCTGTGGTTCGTTCCTTTTCTTTGCTGAGGTCAGCGGTTGCCGATGATCTCCAGGGTGTCTTCGGCGATCACGAGCTCCTCGTTCGTCGGGATGACGAAGTTGCGCACCTTCGCGTTCGGCGTGGCGATGTCGCCCTCGGCGCCGCGCCAGGTCTTGTCGTTGACGACGGGGTCGATTTCGATGCCGAGCCAGCCCAGCTCCTTGCAGACGATGCTGCGCACGATCGGGCTGTTCTCGCCGACGCCCGCCGTCCAGATGAGGGCGTCGCAGCCGTTCAGAACGGCGATATAGGCGCCGATATATTTCTTGATCCGGTGGGAATACACGTCGAGGGCCAGGTTCGCCCGCTCGCTCCGGGTCGGCCAGCCTTCCTCGAGGTCGCGCAGGTCGCTCGACTCGGCGCTGATGCCGAGCACGCCCGAATGCTTGTTGAGCAGGTTGTCGACCTCGTGCGGGGTCAGCTCGTGCCGCTTCATGATGTGCAGGATGACGGCAGGATCGACGTCGCCCGACCGGGTGCCCATGATCAGGCCCTCGAGCGGGGTGTGACCCATCGAGGTCTCGACGGATTTGCCCTTGTCGATCGCGCAGATCGAGCAGCCGTTGCCGAGGTGGATGGTGATCAGCTTCAACTCCTCGAGCGGCCGCTTCAGAAGCTGGGCGGCGCGCTTCGAGACGAACCGGTGGCTGGTGCCATGGAAGCCGTAGCGACGGATGCGTTCCTTCTCGTAGAAGTTGTACGGAATGCCGTACAGGAACGCCTCGGGCTTCATCGTCTGGTGGAAGGCGGTATCGAACACGCCGACCTGCCTGACCGCGGGCAGGATCTCGGAGACGGCTTCCACGCCCTTCAGGTTGGGCGGGTTGTGCAGCGGCGCGAATACGATGCAGTCGCGGATGGCCTGCAGCACCTCTTCGGTGAGCAGGACGCTGCTGGCGAACTTGTCGCCGCCATGCACGATGCGATGGCCGACGGCCTCGATCTCTTTCAGCGACTTGACGACGCCGTTGTCGGCGCTGACCAGCAGGTCGAACACCTTCCTGATGCCGTCCTTGTGGTCGAGAATCTCGGTGTTGATCGTGACTTTGGGGCCGTCATCGCCCTTGCGGTGCACGATGTTCGAGCCGGCGATGCCGATGCGCTGCACGAGGCCCTTCGCCATGACGCTCTTGTCGGCCATGTCGAACAGCTGATACTTGAGGGAGGAGGAGCCGCAGTTGAGTACAAGAATTTTCATTCGTTCGTTACCTCTGGGAAATGGCGGCCGGCGCGCTCAGCTCGCCGATCGAAAGGCCGCTGCCGTCGATACGTCTGCCGTCCGGGCCGTAGCGGTAGAAGCCGCGGCCGGTCTTGATGCCGTTCAGGCCGGCACGGACCATCTTGCGGATCAGCTTGCTGGGAAGGAACGCGTTGTCGTTCGTCTCGTGGTGGAGCTGCTCCATCCAGGAAAGCAGGGCGTCGATGCCCATCTGATCCGCCAGCGCGAAGGGGCCCATGTTGAGGCCGAAGCCCAGCTTCATCGCCGAGTCGATGTCTTCGCAGCCCGCGATGCCCTCGTTGAGCACCTTGGCGGCCTGGTTCAGCATCGGCAGGAAGACGCGTGTCGTCACGAGGCCGGGATACTCGTACACCTGGATGACGGTCTTGTCGAGCATCTTCGCGAACCGCTTCGCATTGACGAACGAGGCGTCGCTCGTCTGGATGCCGCGGGAAACCTCGACGACCGGCGTCTTGCGGACGGGATTGAGGAAGTGCATCCCGATGAGCCGCTCGGGGTGGGTCATGCCGTGCGACAGATCGGTGACGGTGGAGGTTGCGGAGTTGCTGATCAGGAGCGCGTCGACCGGGCAGATCCCGTCGAGTTTCCGGAACAGCTCGCGTTTCACCTCGAGCCCCTCGGGAATCGTCTCGATGACATGGCTGGCTTTCGAAGCCTCCTTCATGTCGGTAGAGGTGCGGATGCGGCCGAGGATGGCCTTCTTCTCGCCTTCCGTCAGGCCCCAGCGGGCGATTTCGGAATCCAGCGCCTGGGTGATCTTGCCGAGGGCTTCCTGGAGCTTTTCGGAGGAATCATCGATCAACACGACATCACAGCCGGATGTCGCCACGGCCTGCGCCAGCCCCTGACCCACGGGGCCGATGCCGAACACCACGACCAGCTTCTGGCTCATCATTCTTCTCCTGACGCAATTGACAGCTATCCTGTATCGTCCGGAACACCTTCCGGTTGCGAGGGTCACTGTACCAGCGGCACCCCCTCTTGTCAACCGGAGCTCGCCCGGGAACGGCGGCGGATGAAAAAATCCCCGGAGCCGGCAGGGCGGCCCGGGGATATGTCGTGTGAGATATATACTTACATCAATTTCCGTGAATGGCGCGGAAGCGTTCGCGCACCGCCTGGACCGCCCGGATCTGGCGTTTCGTGAGGATCGTGCGCTCGGGGTCGCGCAGCACGTTGGTGCCGCAATGGATCTCCCCCATCGAGGTGTGATACGGCTGGTCGTCGATGAAATGCACCGTGTTCCCCTGTGCCCGGAACCGCGCCTCGATCACCTTGTCGAAGCTCGGGATGTGGCAGGCGGGCACGAGCAAGTGGTTCCGCACGACGGTCAGGTTGACGACGCCGGGGAGATACGCGCAGCAGCCCGACGGGTTCGACCCGCCACGGCCCTCATACAGCGAGGGCCAGTAGACTTCGGCGATGTCCCGGTCGGGGTCGTTCGTCGCCGCCCGGATGAACTGCTTCAGCTCGCCGACGTTCTTTTCGATGATCTCGCCGATCGCGCGGTTGAGTTCGATGAATGCGCCTTCCGTCGTGCCGCGGCCCGCGGCGGGATCGGCATACTGAGCATTCAGCACCCGCTTCACCCGCAGCAGGAACTCCCGGTCCGAGGAGCTGAGCCGGCTGAGCTCGCCGTCGTCGATGTTCGTCAGCAGCTCCAGGGCATATCCCGGATCGGCCCGGACGATCGAATACCCGCCCGGCGCGTGGGGGGTGGGAATGAAAGAAATATATTCGTCGATATGACCGACCGTCAGCCACCGCGTGTCGGGCGTGGCGAGGCGGCCGGCATACCCCATCTTCTCGAAAAAGGCCTTGCAGGAAGGCGTGATCGTGTTTCCCGCGACCATGATGTCGTCGAAGGGGGTGACTTCCAGGTTGCCGCCGTAATCCCCATGGGACATCTGCGTGGAAGGGTTCTTGAAATACACCAGGTCCCACATCTCGGCCAGCGTCTTCGGCAGGCCGGCGAGACCACGGCCCCGGTTGCTGTCAAACACGGCCTGAAGATGCTTCCCGCCCACCCAGGCCGAGCAGATCTCCATGCAGTCCTGCATCCAGATGTCGCTCGAGCGGAACTTCGGATTCACCTCGACGTAGGCTTCGGCGTCGGCGGCGGTGATGCCCAGCTCCTTGACCGGATCCCCGCCGGAGGTGACGATGTGCAGCTTGAGCCGATCTGCACCGGACAGGTGCTCCTGCTCGTTGATCTGCTTGACGACCGTGAACAGATCCTTCACGAAGGCCCCGTTCCCGTAGGTGTACACCACGAGCAGCTTCTGCGGAACGTGATTGTTGTTGACCAGCTGGATCCGCTCGGCCTTTTCCGCCGCCGGTGCGGCAACGGCCGGAAGCGAGGCCAGGCACGCCGCTGCAGTGAGCACCCCCGCCGCCAGTGAACGAAGTTTCATCGATGCGCATCCTTTCCCGTAAACGTCTCTTTCCTCCCTCCGCAACGCGAAGGGTACCCCATTATACTCCCCGTTCGTGAAAGCCGGAAGGAACACCCCGAGCAACAGCTTCATCACAAAGAACACAGAGGACACAAAGAATTCACGGAGGAACGGATCACTCTGGTATGTTGAAATTCGAACGATTCGCCGCTGAGACGCTGAGATGCCGAGGAAAATATTTTCTCACATCTTTTTTTTCATCTTGTTTCAAGCTCTGCGCCTCAGCGCCTCGGCGGTGAAACGTTCTTTGTATCTTTGTGGTGTTTCCTTCCTCCGGGCGGGTTTGAAACCCGCCCCTACAGCGCAACAAAAGGACGATTTTCTATCTCTGTGTCTCTGTGCCTCTGTGGCGCGGTCTTTTGGGGGTCAGACGAGGAAATCTTTCAGGTTGGCGACGAACTCTTTTTCTCCGAGGGCGTCGAGCGCTTCTTTCAGGATCTGCCGTGCGCGTTCCCGCGTGATGCCCATGCGGCGGCCGATCTCGGCGAGCGACAGCACCTCGTCGCGGAAGCCGTAGAACGACTCCACCACCTCCCGCTGCCGTTCGGGAAGCAGCGCGATCGCTTTCCGGCAGGCCTCGGTTTTCGCCTGCTCCATCGCCACCTCTTCGGGAGAGAGGGCCGTGCGGTCGGCGATGAAATACTCCGGGGCCGACTCCTCGTCCTCGGATGCGTCGGGCTTTCCCGCTTCCAGCGAGATCGGCGTCTGGGTCACCTGGATGATCTCGAGGATCCGGTCCTCCTCGAGATCGAGCACCTGGGCCAGTTCGCGAAGGGTAGGGGCCCGGAACAGCTCCGCCTCCATCTCGCGGATCTTGCGCCGGATCTTGTGCGCCACGGCCAGCAGGTGGTGGGGCACCCGGACGACGCGGCCCTGCTCGCTGACGGCCTTCTGCATGTAATACCGGATCCAGTAGGCGGCATACGTCGAGAATCTATAGCCGAGCGTATAATCGAACTTCGAGATGGCCCGGATCAGGCCGATGTTGCCCTCCTGCACGAGATCCATGAGGCTCAGGCCGCGCTCCGTGAACCCGTTCGCGATGCGCACGACCAGCTTCAGATTCGCCGTGAGCAGCAGTTCGCTGGCATCCCGGTCGCCGGCGAGTTTCCGCGCGAGGGCCACCTCTTCCTGGCGCGACAGCGGTTTTTTCGACAGCTCGTCGAGATACAGCTCGACCAGCGTCTGGCGCTTGATCCGGTCGGCACGGGCCAGCTTCAGCCGTTTCTCGGCGAGGATGTCCTCGAACAGCTCCTCGGTGATGATGCCCATGTCCCAACCGTCGCGGTAATGGCACTTGTCGCAGGTCCGGTCGCCACAGGTGATTGCAAGCTTCCCCGCCGTTCCCCGGGGTTCGAAAAATTTGAAACACCGGATGATCCGCCGCTCCCGGACGGGGCATCGGGGATTCGGACACTCCATGACCTCCCAGCAGAAGCGCATGCCCGGCTTGCCGGTGGCCTCGGGAAGGGCGTCTGCCAACGGCTGGATGGGTGGAGCGGCTTCCGGGGCTGGTTCCAGGGGAGGTCCCGGAGGGGGGGCGGATTCCGGCGCACGTGTCACGGGAGCAGGCGGCGCCGGTTCCGGAGTCGGTGGCGGAGCGGGTGCGGGAGAGGGCGGCGGGGCATCCGGCAGCGATGCCGGCGGCAGAAGATCGGCCGGTCCCGGCGGCGCGTCGGGCGGGAACATGCTTTCCCCGATCAGGCCGATATCCCATCCCATCCGGTAATGACAGGTGGAGCACGGGGCGTAGGGGCAGTCGTCAAGATTGCTCGTGCCGCTCTCGCCGAAAAAGGTCCAGCAGCGCTTGATGCGGTTCCGGCGAACGGGACAATCCACCCGGTCGCAGCGGAACGCTTCGTGGCAGTACATTCGTCAGATCCCGGTCGGGTGCACCGCGAACCGGGAGAAACCGGCCCTCATGCAGCCGAAGAAGCGTTTCCGTCGCCGCGTGGGGCGGATTTGACGGGCAGCAGGGAAACGCCGGCCAGGATCAGCGCGGCCCCGGCGTATCCGCCAAACGTCATCGTTTCGCCAAGCCATAACCATCCGATAATGATGCCTGCGAGGGGTTGGATATTCAGGGTCACCGCCATGTCCCCGGCGGAGAGATCGACCAGAACGCGATTCCAGAGCGCAAAACCGAGGGCGGTGCAGACCAGGCCGAGAAACAGCAGCGCCACGCCCAGGCCGATACTCCATTGTATCACATGGCCGTTGAAGAGTTCCCAGGCCGAGGCGGGAGCCAGCAGGATCGCTCCTATGAGGCTGCTCAGCGCCGTCGTCCACATCGGCCCGATGCGGCCCGTGACGGGTTTGCTGAGAACGGTGTATACCCCACCCAGGTTGACCGACGCCAGAACGAGAAGATCCCCGAGCAGCTCGCCTCCCGCCGTGAGCTCCTTCCAGACCGATGCCGGGTCTTTCCCCGCGAAGAGAAGCAGGAACGTTCCGGCAAGGGAAACGGCCAGCGCGAGCGAGGTGCGCGCCCGGAGCGTCTCGGCGAGCACGAGGCGCGCGAGAAGCACCAGAGCGATCGGCTCGAGGGTGATCTCGATCGCCGCCTTCGTGGCCGTCGTACGCTGAAGCCCCCAGAAGTTGAGCAGGAAGGCGAGGCTGATGCCGAGCGCCCCGACCAGGGCGACGCCGATCCAGTCCCGGCGGCTGATGCGCGGCGCGGGCCGCGGAACGAGCAGCATCAGGACGACCCCGCCGATCAGAAACCGGGTCATCGCCAGGGTCGCGGGGGGCATGAACTGGAGGGCCCATTTGATGACCGCATACGAGCCGCCCCACACGAAATTCATGGCGAGGAGGAGCAGGATTCCCGTGCGGCGCGTCATCTCATGCCTGGATGGCAGGGCGTTCCCCGACCGCATCCTCCGATGCCTCTTCGGTCAGCTTGAGGAACACCGACTCGAGATCCGTCTGATCCGAGCCGGACTGGGTGCGCAGCGCCTCCATCGTGCCGAGAGCGATGACGCTGCCCCGGTTGATGATGCCGATGCGCGAGCAGAGATCCTGCGCGACGGACAGGGTATGGGTCGTCAGGAAGATCGTTTTGCCCTGCGCCACCATTTCCCGGAACACGTCTTTGACCAGCTTGACGCTCTTGGGATCGAGGCCGACCATCGGCTCGTCGACCACGATGATGTCCGGGTCATGCAGGAACGCGGCGCACATGGCCGTTTTCTGCTTCATGCCGTGCGAAAAGCTTTCGATCAGCTCGTTCCGCCATTCCCAGAGGAAGAAGCGCTTCAGCAGCTCCTCGCCCCGCCGCTTCCAGTCGTCGCCCGGCAGCGTGTACAAGCCCGCCACGAAGCCGAAATACTCGAGCGGGGTCAGCTTCTCGTAGAGGTAGGGCCGGTCGGGGATATATCCCAGGCGGCGCTTGGCGGCGTCGGGATCCTTCGAAATGTCGTGACCGGAAATGCGCACGGTGCCGCACGAGGCCATGATGATTCCGGTGATGATGCGGATCATCGTCGTCTTGCCGGCGCCGTTCGGGCCGAGGAAGCCGAAAAACTCGCCCGGCTGGATGTCGAGCGTCGTCGGCTTGAGGGCCTCGAAATGGCCGTAATGCTTGCCGATGCCGGCAAGCGAGATTGCGGGTTCAGTCTGGTTCATACCGCTCGATTGTATCACGCGCCTGGATCAGGGGCGCGATGGTCCAGACGATGCTGCACATCGTCAGGAGGACGAAGGAGAGGACGATCAGGATCCGGCTTCCATGGCCCGTGATGGGATAATAACGATAAAAATACAACCGGAACATCGGGTAGGCTTCGAGCAGCAGGATGTTCAGCACGTAGACGGCGCAGCTGATCATGAAGACGAAGCCCCCGAACGAACCCGAGATCTTCAGCGGGTTGTCCGCGTCGAACCGCGCGTAGATCGTCCCGAGCCCGATGGCCAGCCCCGTGATCACGACGGACATCAGGGTGACGTTGAGGAAACTGATCCAGAAGAGATACGAGCTGGTGACGGAAAATATACTATTTGATATCCCACACATCATGAGGCCGAGAAGCAGCATCGGCACGAGGTAGAGGATGAACTTCACCTGGAGCAGCCGGCTGGCCGGCACGGGGGAGGATTTGACGGCCCAGAAGGCCCGCCCCTCCATGCTGATCGAGGGGTAGACGAACCGCATCGCGATCGCGGCCAGGATGAAGCCGATGAACGGCCCGTTGAAATACACCATCGTGTCGTTGATCTCTCCCGAATACAGCGAGGGCAGCTCTTTCAGGGGGAGGATCGTCAGATTGTAGCCGTACACGAACAGGATCGCCGCCATCATGAAGATCTGGGAAAACACCGCCGGGTCGCGGAAGAACACCGTGATCTCCTTCTCGGCGATGACGCGGAACTCGGGCGAGGCGAGCCGGAACGGCCGAATCAGCAGCCGCCGGAGCCATTCGAGGCCGAGAACCTGGTTCTCGACGGCTTCGAGCGAGGCCTGCCAGCTGCGCCGGTAGTGGCCCCGCGCGAGCAGGTGGAGGATGACGAAGCCGGCGCCGAGAAATCCGAGCAGCGGCAGCAGTTTCCCAAGACTGAGCAGCGGGTCGCCGTGGAACAGGGTCTGCGTTGCCGAGGTGACCCAGGCACTGGGCCCGATCTTCGTCATCGGGTTCTGCAGGTTGAGGATGTAGTTCGAGACGCTGCCGAAGTAGCTCGGATTCAGCAGCTTCTCGGGCTCCATGTACCGGAAGAAAAACACCATGCTCGCCAGAACGAGCACCGAGAGAAACTGGAACACCTTCCGCATCTGACGGATCGGGAACAGGGTCGCCAGGGAAAGGGCGAGCAGGGCGCCGAACAGGTTCGGAGTCAGCAGATACAGCGCGATATAGAGCGGGTAGATCAGATACGCCCAGGTCGGCGCGTCAGCCGCCGTCGCGAATGCCAGGAAGACGGGCAGGAAGAACGCCGCCGCCATCCAACTGCTTTCGACGACCATCTGCACGAACCGCGACCAGAAGATGCGGGCCGCCGACACCGGCGAGGCCATCAGGAGCCGGATCTCGTCGTCGAGGTAAAAGGCCGAAAACGAGGCGATCACGCTGCTGAACACGATCATGATGAACAGCGCGAGGTAGAGCATCTCCAGCAGCTTCGAGACGAGCAGACCGCCGATCATCGGCCCGACGACGGCACCGAGCATCGGGGCGCGCCCGACATACTCGAGGAATCTGTAAAGGGCATAGTATACAATGAAGGCCGTGAGCAGCCCGCCCGACGTCACCAGCGCGAGAAACTTCGGACTGCGTTTTTCGACGCTGCGAACGAGCGCCCGCCAGTTCGGGTAGAGCAGGGAAGAGGCCGTCATGCGCGTCGGCTCACCAGGGCAGGGGGTCCCAGTCGGGGCCGGGGACGGACTTCGGGGTGAACCGCAGCTCACTGTCAGTGCCGGCGGCTTCCAGAAGACCGAGCCGAAGGCCCCGCGCCGCCGGATCGTCGGCGGCATCCGTCAGGTTCTGGGCTGCCGCGTGCAGCTTCCGGAGCGCCTCCGGGCGAAATGTGGCGGGCAGACAGGTGCGGCCGATCACGGCCGTGCGGGCCTGCCACTGAAGTCGGGCTGTGATCTCGCGCAGGGCCCGGGCATGATCGAAGGCCATCTCGGGCGGCCGGAACAGCGGATACCAGCCGGCTTCGGCCGCGTCGTCCGAACCCCGCGGGGCGAGGCCGGCTCCCGAAACGAGGGTGCCGTAGACGAGGGTGATGCAGCGGGCGCGAGGGTCGCGACCGGGCTCTCCGCAGGCGAACAGCGGCGCGAGCGGAAGCCCGGTCAACCCGGTTTCCTCGGCCAGTTCGCGCGCGGCACCGGCCAGGGGGGGCTCGTTCATTTCGAGAAACCCGCCGGGCAGGGCCATGCAACCCTCGAACGGCGGGTGGCCGCGGCGGATCAGAAGAATCTCGAGACCGTTTTCCCCGGTGCGGAGAACGGCCGCATCGACCGTCACGGTCGGGCGGGGATACTCATACGTATAGGGCATCGGGCTCAGAGCTCCACCAGGCAGAGAAAGCCGTCGATGCCGCGCTGGTCGAACAGGCCGGCGAGCCGCTCCTGACCGAAACGCAGCGTGGGGACGGTCCGGATCCGCTCGTGACCCCACAGAAGCATCTCGTCCTCGGCCTTGCGGAGGGTTTCGGGCATCACGATCGCATGCGCGAGAGGCTTGGGGTCGATGCCGTTCGTCTGCAGGTGCTCGACCAGGGTGTGCGGGTTTGAAATGTCGATCTGGTCGCGAAAACAGGCGCGAAAAACACCGGAAACATACTCGGGAAGCGCGCTTCCCTGATACATCGCGAGCCCGCGCCGGGCAACGGTCGAGGTGGCCTTCGGATGCGGCCGCGCAATCGTGAATCCGAGCTGCTGTCCCAGCTTTTTCAGACCTTCCCACCGCTCGTCGCTCCAGATGGCCCTGCCGAGCAGGCGGGGGTTGCCGGGCGGATTCGGCCCGATGGCGACCAGGTCGAGCTCGAATGGTCGCGTGTTGCGGGTTTTCTGCAGCAACTCCCAGCCGATGTAGGAATACGGGCAGGTGAAGTCGAAGTAGAACGTCAGCTTTTCAGGCGCCACCGGCGCTTTCCTCCAGTCGGAAACGGGAATGGGGGATGCAGAACCGGGGGCATTCTACCACAGATTGGCCGTGCCGTCAGTCGGCTGCGGCTTCGAGGCTCGACAACAGTTCGCTTTCTTCCGCCGTCGCTTCCCGGTGGAGCTGACGGAACCGCAACAGGCCAGCGAGCCCGGCCGAAACCTCGTTCGCCTCGCTCGGGCCACCTGCGAAAAAGGGCTCGAGCTCGGCGACGGTTCCCTCATCGATCCGCTGCCGGAACGAATTGAGCAGCAGGTCTCCCACGGCTTCCCGGCGGCTGGCCGCGACTTCCGGATCGAGCAGCGGCGCGGTCTCCTCGAGGCGCGTCGCGATGTGGTGGAGATCCCGGGCCGTCTGATTGCTGGAAAACACCACGCTCGTGCCGTCGGTGGACGACTCGACGGTGCCGTCATGATCGGTGCGGTAGATCTTCACGTCGCGACTGGCGAACCGCTTCACGACGTCCGGTGAAGGGTGCCGGTACGAGTTGCTGATGCCGACCGGAATGGCCGCATACGCCGGCTTGACGGCGTCGATGAACGCCTCGCTCGAGGAGGTCTTGCTGCCGTGGTGGCCGACCTTCAGGACGGTGCACGGGAAGCAGCTCGGCTTGTCGGCGAGCATTTCGCGCTCGTTGAAGGCCGTCGCATCGCCGGTGAACAGGTAGCTGACCTTGCCGGTGGTGACCTTGAACACCAGCGACGTGTCGTTTGCCGTCAGGGCCGGCTGGCCGGGCGCCGGGGCGGGGTGGAGATGATCGGCGTGCAGGAGGTCGACGTGGATCTGGGAGCCCCAGTTGAACGCATCCGTCATCCGGGCTTTCCGCAGGGGGATGTTCTTCTCGCGGGCGAGGCTGAAAAGGCGCTTGTAAAGGACGTCATCACCTTTGGTCGTCTCGGGGTCGCCGGGAACGGCGATGGTGGCACTGGTGGAGTAGATGAATTCGCCGATCGGAACGGCCTGGGCCAGGGTGAGGAAACCCCCGAAATGGTCGCGATGCGCGTGCGTGATGACGGCGGTGTCGATCTTTTTGATGCCTTCCTTTTCCAGGAAGGGAAGGATGATGTCCTCGGCGGCGTGGTCGTTGTCGTTGCCGGCATCGATGAGCACGACTTTTTCTTTCGACCGGATCAGGATCGCATCGCCCTGGCCGACATCGAGAAACGTCACGCGCAGCAGCGGACCGTCTTTGTGGTGCCCGGCGGCAAACGTGAAATCAGGGAGGAAAAGGCTGAAAACGAGGATCAGAAGCGTGAAAAAGCGCGTCGACCGTGCGTTCATCCGTGCTACTCCATACTCGATTGTCTGCGGCAATCCGGCCACCCCGGGACCCTGCCCCCATCGGGGCATCGATACTCGTTACGTCTCCCGGCCGGACAGGAAATACATGCTGCGAAATGTGCCTTGGCTTCACGCGTTCCATCGAACGACGTCGAATCCACGATCAAGGATACCAGCCCCCGCATCGGGTGTCAAAACATGGATGTCGAGGGCCACCCAACTCACCATTTCGAGCGCTGGCAGGCGAATTCGAGAAGCTTCGGGGGAACGGGCCGGCGCGCAGTCGGAATCTTCGCCTGGTTCGCGAGCGCCCCGGCGGCGTTCCAGACGACGTTCCCGTCCTCATCGGATTTCATGCACCGGATCAGGCCGGTCAGGGCTCCGGATACATCGGTGCGCATGTAGGCCAGCACTTTCAGCCGGTGCGCCGCGAAACGCCGCACCGCGACGGACTCGTTCCGTAACAGCCGGGAAAGCGATTTCACGAGCTGGTCTTTGGGAACCCCCCGCTCCGCGAGGTGTTCGACGGCCGTCGGCACGAGGGAATCGTCACCCCAGCCGAGTTCCGTAATGGCCGAGACGAGGGCAGACGCCAGCCGCACGGGCCCGGCCGCGTCCAAAAGGGGCCTCAGAAATCGGCTCTCCCGGTCGGTCAGCCGGTGAAGGTCCTCCCGGTCACCGATGTTCCCGGCTCCCGGCGGCATGTAGTTGTAGCTATATAACGCGCCGCATTCTGGACAGCGGCGGAACCATGTTCCCAAAACCGTCAGCCGTTTCACCTCGGCCGGCAGCTCCTCATCGCGATCCAGGTAGGCCACCACATCCGCCGGCAGCTCCCGGCAGATGGAACAGCCGCATGCCGCGGTGGTTTCCATGCATCTCATCTCCATTACGAACAGGGTGAATCCATTGTACATGATGCGGAAGAAATCCGCGAAATCCTCCCGCCAAATTGCCCCGTGCTGCCGTAGGGGCGGGTCTCTGACCCGCCCGCCCTCCGCCCCAACCCGCCAGGGCAGTGTCGCACTCTCTCTCGAAACAAGATAGACTGCCCGCATGACACGAGCATCGCGACCCCAGACCTCCGTCGGTGACCTGCTGGATCGGACGCAGGATGACGAGGCCCTCGACGAGTTGGTGAAGATCAAGGCCGCCGCGGCAACATCCGCTGCGGCGCGGCTTCGGAAGCTGAAGCCGGGCCTGTCGGTGGAAGCGGGCTGGCTGTGCCGTGTGGTGAGCCGCGTTGCGGAAGACCCGTTCAAGATACTGTTGCCTTTATTACCTGGGATCGATTATCCCAAGGATCGTACGTTTTCCATTGCCGCTCATGGCTGGGCCCGGCCGAAAGATAGGCGGCGGATTCTCGAGATGCTGAAGGAACTCGTTCCGGCGGCATTCACGGCATCCGACGACTTCGAACTGCCCGACTCGATCGGCCAGTATGCCGGCGCGACAGGTCTGGCCATTCTGCTCGAGGCGCTTGCCCGGCTCGAGCCGGCTTCCGTCCGTGAGCCCGCCAGGGCGCTGTTCGCGGCTGCGCAAAAGCTGTTGCCCAGGCCGTCGAAGAAGCCGTCGTTTGCCTCGCAGAGCCGGAAGGTCGATCTCCTGCCACTGATCGCAGCCTCGGCTGCTGCCCTCCTGGTTTCGGCCGCGGCTGCGACGGCCAGGGAGCGGGAGGCGTGGGAGTCGGCCTGCGTGCGCGCGGCGCTCGACCCGGCCATGGATCCGGACTCCTGTTCCTTCGGACCGCCCCTGGCGTTCCTCTTTGTCGGGGCTCCCGATCTGGCGGGCAGGCTGATCGCGCAGCTCATGAACGAGGCAGACGAACCTGACAGAATTCTGAGACAGATCGGAGCCACGCTGAGAGAGGCCCGAAGGATGGGATTCCCTCTGCCTGTCGCGATGCCGACGCCCGGCGAAGGCGAGACGGCGCAGAAGCTCGAAGCCATGGTCGGGCAGGCGGCGGAATGGGGCGTGTTCGCCGATATTCCGGCCTGGGCGGCGATGGAGATCCGGCGGAGCCTGAATCCGGAAACGGTCGTACCGGATGCGCTGTGCCTGTTCCGGGATGCCATGATCGGGACGTCGCTGATCCGGGACGCCCTGGACCAGCTCGATGATCTCGTGAAGCCGGCGACCTTCCCTGCCATCGCCGTCGAAACGATGTTCGCCTACCGTACGAGCGAATCCCACTTCGCCTCGGTGCGCGAAGCGGCCGAACGACGAGTGAACGAACGGTTGAAACGAGCCGGCATGAAGCCGTTCAAGGGGTTCGCCTGGTGCGCTCCCCCGGGAAAACGGCGCACGGTTCACGAACTCGACACCCTCGAGGCGCTCGAAGAAGCGCTTCGCTCGGTATATGAGGCGATACACGAGGCGGCCCAGCAGCCCGGCACCGCCCCTTCGGGAAAAACCGCCCTGGTGACGTTCCTCCGAAGCGTGTTTCCCCACACCTTGTGCCGCCACGCGATCTATCGCAATCTGGTTTGTGAGATGGCCCGTCTGCCTGAAGAGCGCTATCCCGACCTGCTCGCCCTCCTGCCCGAGCCCGAGATGGAGCGGGATGCAGGGATGATCCGGATGATCGCGAAGTGGAGTGACCTGGAGGCGCCGGAGCCGTTCAATGCACTTCTCGTCTGCTTTCTCGACCATCGGCTCGTGTTGAGCGACATGGGGCTGCTCGAGAAGATCGTCACGTGCCTCGCCCGCGCCCCCAAAGATTCCTTCCTGGAGCCGCTGAAATCCCTGAAACAGCATCTTGAAGAGGATGTGCCAACGGATACACCAAACCGGTACGGCGCATTGCAGGCCGTCGACGAGCTTCTTCTCTCTCTCGGAAACGCCGATTCCGTCGCCGACGTTCCGCGAAAAGTCTCTGTCGGTGCGCTCGTCACGACCGAAGAGAAGATGACCATGCTGCGGCTCGCCGCCACCGGCAAGATCGAGTTGGACCAGAAGCTTTTCGAGAAGCTGTTTTCCGAGGCGATCGAATCGGAGCACCTGACCTGGACGGGCTGGACGGCCGCGATCACCGGAAGGCAGGTTCGGGAGTATATCCTGAAGATTCTTCGCGACAGAAGTTCGCCGCATCCCAAGGTTGTATCGGTTGCGAAATACTGTTTCTGGGCCAGGAAAGACGGGATCCCCGCCCTTGCCTTGATCCCGATTCTCGAACGGCTCGGCCCGGCCGTCGAGGCGGCCCGGAACAGCCCCGGCGAGACATGGGAAGACCGGAACTGGGGCGGCTACACGACGAGCGGCGCCGAAGACCTCGCCGACGCCCTCTCGCTCGCCGTGAAGGGATTCCTCGAGGCCGATTGCAGGGCCGTGGGCTGGACCGACCTCGTTACAGAACTTTCACGAGCCGCCACGGGCGATCTCCGGAAGATCCCGACCGGAGAGTCCGCGAGCTGCGGCTTCACCTTCTCGGTCTTGAACTTCCTGACCCGCCTCGCATCGAAGCTCGCCCGCCTGAACGACCCCGCGCTGACCCGGGCCATGGAGGCATTGAGAAACATGTATTCAGGGAAAGATAAAACCCCGAAATCGACATAATGATAGTAGCAAATATAAGAAAATTCGGCTTTCGGAGACTTGCGCTTGACGGACATGAACGTTCTCATGCTTTATAAGCTGAATGGTATCTGGGGAGGACCGCATGCTGAAGATTCATTTCGGTGACCATGTTCTGACCGTTGAACCGACGATCACGATAAACGAACTGACGGAGATGGTCAGAAAGACCCTTGGTTTCCACTCCGGCCATACCCGGCTCGAGATCGAAGGCACCGACCTCGCCGCCGCCGCCATCCTCACCGAGTATCTCCGGGACCCGGCGGTCACAGATATTTACATATCCGTATACAACGCCCCCTCCCACTGCTGCCACGGCTCCCCCTACGACCCCGAATCCGGCAGCTACCTGTGCGGAAAGTGCTGATCAGGGGCTTCCGAACCCCGCCCCGACGCTGAGCCTTTTTGATGTTGATCCGGTGGCTCTGACGACCACCATCTTCCTGCCGATGAACTCAACGACGCAGTCGAACAGGTATCGCCTCGTCGGACCGCGCAAAA
Organism: Candidatus Rifleibacteriota bacterium; assembly: GCA_029565415.1. Next base: position 26,252 of record JAKQOH010000119.1, read on the forward strand.
ATTATGGCTCACATTGCATCATACTACAAAATAGAAGTGAGTATATTGCAGTATGATGCAAAATACGATGATTGCGGTCTGATTACCGCCAGGACGTGTGCATCCGTGAGACCACGTCCAGAAAAAAGCCCGTGCTCCAGGTCTCCAGGCTCTTCTGTTCGCGGGCAGGAATGAACCGGGCGACATCGTCTCGGGTGGTTACCCAGTCGATCGATTGGATCTTTCGAGCCAGTTCATCGAGAACCCAGGCGGTGTCGATTTTCAACCTCTGGCCCTTCCATGGGCCGGTCTGATTCAGGGCGGCGGCCAGAAGGGGCAGGTTGGGCTTCACGCGCCGGTCGGCATACCAGTGCAGGTCATACCAATCCCGGCCTTTGACATAAGCGCGGCACAAAAGCGCATGGAGTTTTCCCGCGAAACCCGACGGCTCGTCGAGGGTGGTGACCGCCGCGGGACCGGGAAACGTCAGATACCTGGATTCGAAGTCCCCGCCTGCGGGGGGATTGGTGTCGATCTCCACTTTGACCGCGATTTTCCGGCGTGGATGAGCCGAAAAGGGAAGCGACGCCCGGAGAATGGTGCCGAGAGAGTCGGTTTTCAGGAACGCCGCCTGAACTGCCCCTGTTTCCCGGGCCCGGTCCTTTGCCTCGAGTTCGACGCCATAGGCCGCACACTCGTCACGAATCACCTGGAGGTGCCTGGCCCAGGAGAAACCCCGGTCCGGTGCTTTCAGCACGAAATCGAGATCTTCCGAAAAGCGGGGTAGGCCGAACAGAATTCGCAGACATGTTCCGCCGTGAAAGGCCGCATCGGAAAAAAAGCCCGATCTGGCCAGCCCGAACAGGATGAACTGCTGCACGATTTCGGTCAGGGCAATATCCTGCTCGAGGGCTGATTCGGGATGATAATCGCGAAGCTTTTGCTCGATCAGGTGCATCGGTTCTGCTCCTTCGGCGGAGAATTCGTGTGTTGGGGGAAATGGGCGAGCAGGCGGCTCAGTCCATCGAGGAATTGCCGGACGCGAGTGTTACGATACGTGGCCAGGACTTCCCCCATCTCTTCGGGGGTGGTGGCTGCCGCCAACTCGTCGAGTTCGATGCGCCATGATTGCGAGAGGAACTTCTCGATGTCTGTGCGCTTCGACACGTCTTTCCTTGTGTAGAGCAGGTCGGCGATGGCTCGTGCGGGGGAGGCGACAGGGGCGAGAACGGGCCCGCCGTCGTGTTCGAAGGCCTCGAGTCGGACCCCGGCCATCAGCATTCGAGTCGGCACGCTTCTGAATTCGAAACGGCCCATAGGTGTGTCGAAGGTTCTCGATCGGCGAGAGGTTGCGGCGGCAATCGTGTGGACCAGCTCGGGAATGAGCCCGTGAAACCGGAGGGCTGTTTCGAAACTGACGTAGCTGGGCCCGTAGACCAGAGGCGGAAGCGCCAGCGGATCGATGGGAGTGCGGCACGCCGGCGAGGTCAGCACGTATAACCCGCGCCGCAGGCTGATCACCTCCCCGGCCTGGGTCGCCCGATACAGAAGATTCCGGCGCCCGGCGGCCGTCGCCGTGGGAAAACAGGTGCTGATAACCGACTCGTCGAACAAACCGCCCGGCGGGTGTAGATTCCACAAAGCTTCGGTTAACGTTTGCATATTTATGTAAGATAATCTCGATTATCGAGATTATCTTACAAGAAATATCCCTGTTATGCAATCAATCGAAATCGGAGGGCGTGCTTCGTTTCTTGAAGCCCCCGGGTGTGTATCGTTGCGTCGCACCTGCTGCGACATCTGGCGCCGCGGATTACGGAGAATCGCTTCAGAACGCGAAATACGTTCTGGAATAGAGCTTGCTGAGTTAGATGTTGCGGGATCCAGGGACTCGGGGAAACACCCCCCCTCCGGAGGTGGGCGAAATCGTGTTCAGGGAACTTCCTTTCAGGCTGGCCAGGGCGGTGTTCTTCAGCTTCGCACTCATTCTCGCCATGGCGATCTACTGCCTGTCGTTTGGATTTCTTACGTTCGAAACCCATCTGGCCGTCGGAGTCGCGACCATTCCGATATTCACGTATTTCTCCTGGAAAAACCTGGAAAATCAGGTGTTCCCGCATGCGAGGGGGCTTGAGGGGTGGGTGGCGGTCGTGTACTGGATCGCCAAAAATTCCGTCATGATCCTCATCGGCTGGCCGCTGGTCTGGACGGCCCTCATCCTGTCGCCCGAGATCAGCTATTTCCTGAGCATCCCTCACAACAGGAGAATCTGGCTTTGCGTCCTCTTCCTAGGCATTCTCTTCATGGGAGCGCAGCCTTGATTTTCTCGATCTCCGCGATCGACATATCCGTCATTTTGGCTATCAGAGAAATGTCGAACCCCTCAGCCAGCATCTTCCTGGCAACATCCAAGCGTTCCTCTTCTCGGCCCTCTTCTCGACCCTTTTCTCGGCCTTTTTCGAGGCCTCGCTTTTCGGCGGCGTTGAGTTCGGTGATCCTGGTGCGTTCTTCTTTGTCGCGCTGTTCGAGAATGGCGCGCATTCGTTCGTCGGCATTCACGTGTTCCAGCTCCTCGAGAACTCTGACGAAGATCTCGTCGGTTCGTAGTTCGTCCGGCAGAGACTTTGCATTCTCATACATCTCTGCGAACCTGATCATATGTAACCATTTTTCCAGGCGTGTTTGCAAGCCCCGGGGCTTGGTCTTGAACTTCGGAAGCTCGATGAAATGCAGTTCCATCAGATCCGGAAGAACCAGTCCGGTCGCTTGTTCCTGAAACTGAAATGCCGACTGAAACTGATCGAAGCCGTCGAACATCACGTAATCGAGAATCGCGATTCCGTAGGACGGATTGAGCTTTTCGAAACTCTCTCCTTCGAGCAGCTGGCCCGTGTAGAGCAACGCGAGATAGTAGGCCATTCTCTTTGCGAAGCTGGGCAGTTCCCTGACCTGCATCTCAATCGTGAATCTGCGGCCGGCCAGGTCGGTGGCCTTCACGTCGACGATCGTGAACTTGTCGTCATGAAACTCCTTGAGATTCAGCGGGCTGAGCAGGGTCAGATCCGCGATGCACCGATCGCCGGTGAAGTGGAGCAGGGCATCGATCAGCTTCGCCAGGATCTCTTCGTTGCCCTCCTTGCCGAAAACCAGCTTGAAAACGAAGTCGTTTCGCAACGGATATCGCTTGTGGTCTCCCATCCCAGGCTCCTTCGAAGGATGATTCGAAACGGAAAAAATCGCTTCATCCATACATCCGCCGAACCCTGGCACCTGGGAAAAAATTCTGGGACACCCACACGGCTGTTCCCGGGATCACGCTCACAACCGCTGAATCAATACTCCCATTGTTCGTGGCGGATGGGGAGATGGTTCAGTTGGTCGCGATGGAATTTCCATTTTGGCATGAATCGGTCCAGCAGAGCTGTGAAGCGCTTGTTGTGGGTCGGTTCGAGAAGGTGGGCCATCTCGTGAACCACGAGGTATTCGAGGCATTCGGGCGGCTTCTTCGCCAGTTCTGTATTTATGCGAATACTATGAAGCCGGGGGTTGCAACTGCCCCATTTCGTTTTCATGTGCTGCACGTACAACCGGCTGACGGTCACCCCGAGGCGGGGCGCCCAGGTGGCGATCAACGGTTGGGCCGCGGCCCGCACCTGTTCGCGATACCACTCCTCAAGAAGTTCCTGCTTCTTTTCCTCGCTCGTGCCGGGGCGAATCCGTAAAAGAATGGTCCTGGGTCGCCGTTCAATTTTCGCGGCGGCATCGAGTTCGACGACCTGGAGCAGGTAGCGCTTTCCCCAGAGGAAATGGCTTTCGCGATCGAGGTGCTCGCGCCGTGTCTCGCGCTCCTGCTCCAGAAACTTCTTCCGCTGCCGTTTGATCCAGTCGAGACGGGAAACGGCAAACACCCGCAGCGTGTCGAGGCTCATGCGGGCCGGCGCCGAGATGCGGACGTTCCCGTCTGGCGGCAGGACGCTGAGATGGATGTTCCTGATGTTCTTCAGGATGACCTCCACGTTGATCTCGCCCAGCTTCAGCGTGGCGCTTCCCATCAGTATTCCTTCTGCGCCTTCACGATGAGGAAGATCCGCTCCACCTCGGCCTGATCGTGCAGGATCTCGAACAGCGCCCGTTTGATGACCATCTCGCGCGGCTGGACACCCCGCCAGCCGTCCGGCTTCACCCGCCGGATCGTTTCATCGAGGGTCTGGGCGAGACTCAGCGCGGGGTCTCCGGCAACCTGCCATTCATCGGCTTTTTCGGCGGCGACATGCCTGGGTGTCGCCGGCGGGTTGGCGGGTTTCAGGTTGTTATATAACGCACGCAACGCCTGGCTCTTCTTCAGCGCGTCGGGAATATCCTCGTCCTGGCCGCTTTCGACGTTCTTCACCAGTTCGGCGATGCGTTTCAGATACTCCTCATACTCGATCGCCCGGGCCTTGCGCGCGGCGATGATCTCTTCGAGCAGCACCGACATCTTCTCGAAAAACACCGGATCGTTCAGGTGGTCTTTCACGATCTTCCGGCGCACATTGTTCTCGATCGTCTCCGCGATGGCGTTCTTGTCGTTCTTCATCGCGCCGAGCTGTTTCGAAATGGCCTCGGAGATTCCCGTCTTCACGATCAGTTCGAGCAGGGAAAGATCGTCGAACGGAGAGATCTTCCGGGGCTCTTCGGCTTCGATGTACGTATCGATGAGATGCCGCATGTCCGCTTCGTACGGCTTGAGATCGAGGAACTCGCCGCTGGCTTTGCGGATGATCTCGCGCAGCTTCAGATACTCGTCGACCTGTTGCCTGATCCGCTTGATCCGCGCCTCGTCATATCCGGCCGCCTCCATCTCGTCCGAGATGGCCGCATACGCCCGGATCAGGGCGACCGTCGCCTTGTACAGGGCCGACCGTTGCGGCTCCCGCTCTTCGAGGTCCGTCGGGATCTCGGTATTGCCGCAGAAATACCGGATATGCTCCAGCTCCCCCTTGGGCTCTTCGACGGGCTCACAGAGCAGGGCCAGGGCTTCCAGGGCGTTGTCGAGCCGTTCCCGGCCGGTTTTCAGGCGGTCTTTGAGGAAGATCTCGGGGTCGGCGCCAGGGGCGGTGTGATCGAGTTCGGACGTGTAGACCGCGATCGCGTTCTCGACCTTCCTGAACAGGTCCTTGTAATCGACGATGTAGCCGAAATCCTTGTCGTCCCCGTCGAGGCGGTTCGTGCGGCAGATCGCCTGGAACAGCCCGTGGTCCTGCATCGATTTGTCGATGTAGAGATACGTGCA
>JAKQOH010000124.1 GCA_029565415.1 Candidatus Rifleibacteriota bacterium
TCTTGCCGTAGGTCTTTTTTTCCGCATCCTTGATCGCTTTCGTGTACACGTTGCGGGGCAGGATCTTGCTGATCTCGAAGAAGCAGGTCTGCATCAGGATGTTGATGCGGTTCCCGAGACCGATCTCTTCGGCATGCTTGCACGCGTCGATGACGAAGAACTTCGCCTTCTTGTCGATGAGCTGCTGCTGCACTTCGATCGGGAGCTGATCCCACACCTTGTCGGCCGGATGGGCCGTCTCGAGCAGGAAGGTTCCGCCCGTCTTGAGGTCGGACAGGATGTCGAGCTTCTCGAGGAAGCTGGGCAGGTGGCAGGCGATGAAGTCGGCCTGGGTGACCAGGTAGGGGCACCGGAGCGGCTTCTTCCCGAAGCGCAGGTGCGAGGTGGTGACGCTGCCGGACTTCTTCGAGTCATACACGAAATACGCCTGGGCGTAGTTGTCCGTCTCGTGGCCGATGATCTTGATCGAGTCTTTGTTGGCGCCGACAGTGCCGTCAGAGCCCAGCCCGTAGAATTTGGCCGCGTAGGTCGACGGGTCGCTGGTCTCGATGACGGGGCCGACCGGGATGCTGGTGTGCGTCACGTCGTCGTTGATGCCGACGGTGAAATGATTCTTCGGGGTGGCCTGCTTGAGGTTGTCGAAGATGGCCACGCACTGCGCCGGGGTGAAGTCCTTCGAACCCAGGCCGTAGCGACCGCCCACGACCTTCGGCCAGCTCTTGAACGGGGCGATGTTGCGCTCGAGCGCTTCGCCGATGCCGTTGCGGATATCGAGATACAGAGGCTCGCCGCCGGCGCCCGGCTCCTTGGTGCGGTCCATGACCGCGATCGCCTTGACGGTGGCGGGGAGGGCCTTGACCAGGTGCTCGACCGAGAACGGCCGATACAGGCGGACCTTCACGAGACCCACCTTCTCGCCCTTGGCGGCCATGTGCTCGACGACTTCGTGCATCGTGTCGCCGCCGCTGCCCATGATGCAGACGACCCGCTCGGCATCCTTCGCGCCGACGTAATCGAACAGCTTGTAGGCGCGGCCGGTGATCTTGGCGAACTTGTCCATCGCCTTCTGGACGATGGCGGGGGCCTTGTCGTAGTAGGAGTTCACGGTCTCGCGGCCCTGGAAATACACGTCGGGGTTCTGGGCGGTGCCGCGGATGTTCGGCTTGTCGGGATTGAGGCCGCGCTTGTGGTGCTCTTCGACGAGCTTGTCGTCGATCATTTCCCTGATCTGGTCGTGGGAGATGATATCGACGGTGTTGATCTCGTGCGAGGTGCGGAAGCCGTCAAAGAAGTGAATGAAGGGAATGCGGCTTTCGAGGGTCGCCGCCTGAGCGATGAGCGACATGTCCATCGCTTCCTGGACCGAGCCGCCGCCGAGGATGGCGTAGCCGGTCGAGCGGACGGACATGATGTCGCTGTGGTCGCCGAAGATCGACAGGCCCTGACAGGCCAGCGAGCGGGCGGCGACGTGGATCACGGACGAGGTGAGCTCGCCGGAGATCTTGTACATGTTCGGGATCATCAGCAGCAGGCCCTGCGACGCGGTGAACGTCGTGGTCAGGGCGCCGGAGGTCAATGCGCCGTGCACGGCGCCGGCGGCGCCGCCTTCGGACTGCATCTCGACGACGGTCGGAACGGTACCCCAGATGTTTTTCTCGCCCTTGGCGCTCATCTCATCGGCGATTTCGCCCATATCCGAGCTCGGGGTGATCGGGTAGATCGCAATGACCTCGTTCGTCGCGTGCGCGACGTAGGCCACGGCAGCATTACCGCTCATCATGTCGTGCTTGTATTTCTTATTGGCCTCAGACACAGTGTCCCTCCTGGATGTGTTGTCACGGGGATACACCCCCCGCGTTCCTGAAAAACGCGGTGCAATGATAGGCCCTGGACGATCCAAAGTCAACCCGCCGGCCGGTCTGCACCGAATAAAGAGATTTCAATACAGCCAGAATGAGAGGAAAAATAAAAATTTCACAAATAAGTTTGTTGAAGGCTCATGAAATGGCGTGTTGCCGAAAATCAATGTGAGATATGGTGATTCTTGAATGAAGGCAGTTTGAAATGCAATATACACTATGAAAGACAAACAATGATAACAATATTGCTGCGCTCATAGGATGTGCATTTTTGATCGATCTCCGTTTGAAAAATCAGATATAAAAGGGAAAAATGATATTTTCAGAAGGTGGAAATAAGCCGCTCGTGGAGGATTTCACCGTCGGTGCGGAACATGTTCGCCCAGTCTCGGTTTCTGTTTGAAAGCGCGACATCGGTTTTCGAGAAAACCGGTTTTCCCACGAGAAACCGGATGTTCGTCACGCGGGGAAGGCACTTCCCGGGCGGCAGGGCTTTCTGACAGCCGTCGGATGCGATCGGAATGAAGGCGCAACCTGTCATCCGGCACAAGAGGCCCGCGGCTGCCAGCTCCGCGCACGGGTGGCTCGCATCGGACTGGTGAGGGGGAAGAAAAAAGGCGATGCGGCCGCCGGCATGCAGCCGTTCCGCCGCGTTGCGAAGCCAGGTGCGCCAGGCGATGAAGCCTCCCGCGATCGGGAGCTCGAGGATGCCCAGGCGGGGCGCGAAGGGAGCGAGGGGAAACCGCCTCCACAATCCCGGTCGGACGGCGGCGTGGAACGGGCGGGGATAATACGCGGTGAGCACGGCTTGTGCCACGGGGCCGGGCTCGTCCATGACGATCACGGCCGGACCCGCCGTCGAGATGGCTCCCTCGAGTCCGTCGAACCGTACCGTGAGATCGAAAGACGACAGCAGAAATCGGGCCAGCCGGCGGGCGGCCCGGAAATGGTCGAGGAATTCCATCGGGCGGGATCCAGGTGATCCCGGGTCAGCTTCGGCGATCGGGAATGCGCGCGTACACGCGGTTCACGTCGTACCGGTTCATGAGCTCCGAGATCACGATGGCGTTGACCAGCTCCCGACGCGTCCAGCGCTTGGCCGGCTGCCGTGTCTGGAGGGCGGTGCTTGCGGCTGGGGCGCCGCGCCCGATCTGGAACCCGTCGCGTTCGTAATTGACCCTGCCGGACAGGGCGGGAGCCTCGTCGAGACAGGGCCCCTCATCCGTGCCTGCATTTGCATAATGAGATGAGGACGGGGGCAGCGGCGGGAGTTCGCGTCCCCCGTGGTCGAGGACGGCACGATCCCCGGCTCTCGCCCGCCTTTTTTCCTTCTTCTGCTTGCGCGGCTGCGAGGGCGCCGGAACCACCGGGAGGCGCCGGGTGCCGCCGAACTCGTCGGCTGTGCGCTCCATCGAGACGGAATCCTGGTCGAAGCCGCCCGGTGCGGCATGATTCTGCTCCGACTTGCGGGCCTTTTCCTGCTGCTTGAAGAAATCGTCGATGGCCGTCAGGTCGCCGAACTCCGCGTCCGTGCTGCCACTCGACTTGTTCTTGCTCAGCTCGGACCAGACGGAGGCGACGACGATGACGAGAAAAACGACGACCTGGAGAAACGATTCCACGTGTTTGGCGCTGCCTCGTTACTTGTTCGGGATCACCGGCACGTCGACCATCTGCGAGAAGGACTTGCGCATCTCGGTGTCGGAGTTGATATTCTTCAGCGTATAATAATCGAGAATACCGATGTTGCCGTCGGAAAGGGCCGACGCGACGGCCTGGGGAACCTGGGCCTCGGATTCGACGAGCTTGGCGCGCATTTCCTGCTCGAGCGCGCGCATTTCCTGCTCTTTCGCCTCGGCGATGGCACGGCGTTCGGCGGCCTTTGCCTGGGCGATCTTCATGTCGGCTTCGGCCTGATCGATCTGGAGCTTGGCGCCGATGTTGCTGCCGATGTCGACGTCGGCGATGTCGATCGAGAGAATCTCGAATGCCGTCTTCGCATCGAGCCCCTTCTCCTGGACCGTCTTCGAAATGCGATCCGGATTCTCGAGGATCTCCTTGTGCGACTCGGCCGAGCCGATCGTCGTGACGATGCCCTCGCCGACGCGGGCGAGGATCGTCTCCTCGGTCGCGCCGCCGATCAGCTTGTTGATGTCGGTCTTGACGGTGATGCGGGCGATGGCCTTGACCTGAATGCCGTTTTTGGCCATGGCCGACACTTCGGGGGTCGTGATGACCTTCGGCTTGACGCAGTTGCGCACCGCGTCGAGCACGTCACGGCCGGCCAGATCGATGGCCGTGGCCTGCTTGAAGCTCAGGGGAATGCCGGCGCGCTGGGCCGAGATCAGGGCCGAGACGACCTTGTGCACGTTGCCGCCCGCGAGATAGTGCGATTCGAGCGCTTGCAACTGCACATCGAGACCGCCTTTGAAGGCCGTGATCGCCGGGTTGATGATCTGATATGGAGAGACGCCGCGGAGACGCATGCCGATGAGGTCGAACAGGCCGACGGGTACGCCGGAGGCCAGGGCACTGACCCAGAGGCCGACCGGAACGAAATAGGTCAGGACGAAAAACCCGATCAGACCACCGATGATAATCAGGACGACGAAGCCTTCCACGGAATGCCTCCTTCAGATCGACACACGAATTTTCGCTCGAACCGGTATGTACCGGAGCATTTTGTCTTATAATCCGGGAAACGAAGATCAAAGTCAAGAACAAGGTGACCTCCGACGCGATGCGTGTTTCCAAACTCGAACGCTACCGGCAGAATGCGACGTTTCCGAACCTTCTGGAGCCTCCGATCACGGACCTGTTGCAGAGGGCGTTTCCATTGCGGGGCAAATGGAATGCGGAGTATTTCCGGCGGGAGGGCGCCATCTCGCTGGAAATAGGCTGCGGGTGGGGGGAGTTTTCGCTCGGGCTGGCTCGGTGCTATCCGGAGAAAAATGTGCTCGGTCTCGATTCCAAGGGAGCGCGCGTCTGGCACGGTGCGCGGACGGCCCTGGAGACGGGGCTGACGAATCTCGGATTCATCAGGGTTGAAGGGGAGGGACTGGAGGGGTTGTTCGCTTCCGGTGAACTCCGTGAGATCTGGATCACATTCCCCACCCCCTACCTGCGGAAACCCGATAAAATGCTCATTGCCCCGGCGTTTCTCGCCCGGTACCGGACGCTGCTCGGCCCCGGCGGTGTGCTGCGCCTGCTGACGGACGTCGCGCCACTGGGGGAATACGCCCGGACGATCTGGCCCCTGTGCGGATTCGAAATGACGGTGGACACCCTCTGGGATGGGCCGTGCGGGGTGGACGAGACCTTCCGGCACGAGGAGGTTTGCACGCGGTTTCAGGCGCGCGCGATCGCCCAGCGAAAGAGCATCAGATATCTTTGCGCCGTTCCGGTGCCGGGCGAGGTGAAGCCGATTCCTCCCGAGACGTTGCGGAATCCCTGGATGGGAGCGGCAGCCTCGTAGCGCGAACCTCTCAGGCGGCGGGCGGGGTTTCGATCGCACCCACGATCAGGGCGCCGTTCCGCACGCGCAATACTTTGATCCGGCTCTGGCGAGGGACGAACTCGCCGTCAGAAAGCACGTCGAGGCGCTCGTCGCCGATCCGGGCGATACCCGAGGGGCGCAGGTCGCTCGTCGCGATGCCTTCCATCCCGACGTAGCGCTCGAGGTCCCGGGTTGCGGTATAGCCATCCTCGATCGAGATCTTCGTCTCGAGAACGAACTTCTTCCCGACGCTCGTATGCGGGAAGATATAAATGGCCCAGAGAATCAGGCCGATGAGGGCGGCCATCGAGCCGAACGAGTACAGCACCGCCAGCCGGATATCGAGCTTCCAGAACGCCAGGCCGAGACCGGCGATGATCACCAGGATGCCCGTGACGCCCGTCAGGCCGAAGCCCGGGATCAGCGCCACCTCGACGAACAACAGGATGAGGCCGCCGATCAGCATGGCGAGCACGATCGCGCCGAACGACAGGGGACCCGGTTCTCCCGGCGTATTCGTGGATTGGGTGGCGGCCGGGGTCGATTCGGCCCCCGGAAGGGCTTCGGCCGTTCCGCCGGAAGAAGGGGCGGGTTCCGAGGCCAGGCGCGGCAGGAGGTCGCCGCCCGATAATTCCTGGCCGATGATGGCCGGCGTGACGGCCGAGAGGAGGAAGGTCAGAAGCAGGAAGAGAGGCAGCAGGCTGCGCATGAGGTTTCGTATCACCCTTTCACTTCGCGAACGACGATTTTCGTGCCTTCAACGGCAATGACGGTGACCGGCCGGCCCCGTTCGATGAACTCCCCGTCGGAGCTGACATCAACCTTGTCCTGCCCGATCCGGACGATGCCGGCAGGCCGGCAGGGCGAGACCGTGACTCCCTCGAGGTGGAGGAACTTGTCGAACGCGTGGGCGTCAACGGCCACGAAGCCCGCCTCGGTCGTCATCGCTTCCTTGAGGATGAACCGATCGAACAGCTTCAGGCGCGGTCCGAGATTGTACAGGGCGACCACCATCACGATCGAAAGGGCGCAGATCTTCGCTATGGCATAGACTGCAATGTATATGCCTCCAAATATTATCACCAGGCCGGCGCACATTGCGAGAATGCCCGTGATGCCGGTGATGCCGAAGCCGGGGATCACGAACACCTCGGCAAGCAGCAGCAGCAGGCCGATGCCGAACAGCAGCACGGCTTCGAATCCGGCCATGTAGGCGAACAGGTGGCCGCCGAAGAACAGGGCGAAACAGACGAGCCCGAACCAGCCCAGCAGGCCCCAGCCGAACACGAGGAATTCGAGAACGAGGCACCAGAAGCCGATCGTGAACAGCAGCACCGAGATATTCGGGCTGGTGAGCCAGCGGGCGATCGTCTCGCCCGAGGTGGGGGTGGTGCGTTCGAGGCTGGCCTGTTCGAGGTTGAGGCGCCGGAGAATCCCGTCGGTGGAGGTGACGACGGCGTCACAGAAGCCGTGCTGGAGGGCGGACTCGCTGGTGAGGGTCAGGATCTCGCCGCGCTTGCGAAGGCCGGGAATCGCGTCGATCTCCTTGTCGACCATCGATGCGGCCAGCACCTTCGGTCGTTTCCGGGCCTCGGCGGCGGCTTCGAACTCGGCCCGGAAAGCCGAAACGAGCTTGGCTTCGGCAGCCTGGATGGCGGCGGCGCCGAAGACCCTGATCGGGGTTGCAGCGCCCATTTCCGCGCCGGGTTCCATATAGATGCGGTGGCAGGAAATGGCGATCAGGGCCGCGGCGGATAGCGCCCGCCCCTTCACGTGCGCCACGGTCGTCACCTTCGAGGCGAGCAGCGCGTCTTTCATCTCCTGGGCCGCGGTCACGAGGCCGCCGTTCGAGTTGATCTCGAGAATGACGGCTTTCACACCTTCCCGCTCGGCGCGGCGCAACATGCGCTGGAGAAAGAACGAGAGACCGCCGTCGATTTCCCCCGTGACGGGAACGATCATGACCACCCCGCCTGCCCCGCCCGAACCGGAAGAGGCGGTCTGGGCGCCGGTCGGAGCGGAAAGGAAGACGAGCAGCGCCGAAAGAAGGAACAAGAAACCCGCGAGACGGTGAAACCGTCCCGCGGGTCGATCAGACATGGTGCCGTTCACAAGGTTCACTTCCGCCGCCGCTGTTTGCGCCGGGCTTCGGCCGCCTTGCGCTTCTGCTTCTCGCTGGGCTTCTCATAGGCGCGGCGCCGCTTGATTTCCTTGATGATGCCGGCCTCCTGGCACTTCTTCTGGAAGCGCTTCAGAGCTTTCTCCAACGGTTCATCCTTCAGAACTCGTACTTCTGCCATACTCTTTCACCCCCCTCCGTCATCGTATCACGAGGGGAACACGATCTCTCCGCATGGTTCATCCCGGGGGCCAGCGGAGCTGGCGCTTGCCGAGAAGATGGAAGTGAATGTGATCCACCGTTTGTCCGCCAAACTTTCCGCAGTTCGTGACGACCCGGAACCCCTCTTCGAGACCGAGTTGCGAAGCGACCTGCCGGATCCCCTGGAAGACGGCGGTCAGAACGGTGCCGTCGGCCGCTTCGGGATCGACGAGGCTTGCGATGTGCCTGCGAGGTACCGCCAGAACGTGAACCGGTGCCTGCGGGTTCAGGTCGCGAAACACGACGACATGCTCGTCCTGGTGGACGATGTCGGCGGGAATCTCGCCCTTCGCAATCCTGCAGAAAATACACGTATTCATGGGTGAAATGCCATACTACTGCATCATTCCTCCCGTGTCAACAATCCCGTCACCGGTTCGCAGAAAGATGATGATGCAGGGATGAATCACGTTCCACCCCCACGAACATTCAGTGAGACGTAGGGGCGCATCGCGATGCGCCCGCCCCGCACAACGGTACGGAAAAAATGTTTTGAAAAAACCGCTTGACTCGGTACACGTGATTTGGTAACATAACGACATCGCAACGGACGATTAACCGGGGCGTGGCGCAGTTGGTAGCGCATCTGGTTTGGGACCAGAGGGCCGCTGGTTCGAGTCCAGTCGCCCCGACTGTTGTAGTGAAATGCGGGAATAGCTCAGTTGGTAGAGCGCCACCTTGCCAAGGTGGATGTCGCGGGTTCAAGTCCCGTTTCCCGCTCTGATCGAAGGCCTTTGGCCGTGAGCGCCTGTAGCTCAGGTGGATAGAGCAACAGCCTTCTAAGCTGTGGGCCAGAGGTTCGAGTCCTCTCAGGCGCGCCGTTGGGTGCCCTGGTAGGTTTTGGCTACCATGGACAGAGTAGCACAATGGTAGTGCACTAGATTGTGGATCTAGCCGTTGCGGGTTCGAGCCCCGTCTCTGTCCCCATCCAAAGTTTGCAGGCGCTTGTAGCTCAATTGGATAGAGCAACGGACTTCGGATCCGTAGGCTGAGGGTTCGAATCCTTCCAGGCGCGTATTCGGGCCGTTAGCTCAGAGGCAGAGCACCTGCCTTTTAAGCAGGGAGTCGTTGGTTCGAGTCCAACACGGCTCATCGTTTTATAGATTTGGCAATAACACTTCTCCGGAAGTGTTCGGGCCGTTAGCTCAGCTGGTAGAGCAGCTGACTCTTAATCAGCGGGTCGCAGGTTCGAGTCCTGCACGGCCCACCCGCAGACTCCCGGTGCGCAAGCATCGGGAGTTTGTTTTTTCCCCCGATTGCTGGTATCCTTCTCCCCGAAGTCACGGACAATCCAGACTGCATCGAGGTGTACCATGCGTGCCAGCCGTATCCTGGGGGCCGCTCTTGCCCTGATCCTTTCCGCTTCCCCGATAGCGTTTGCCAACAGCGCCAAGCTGCACGTCGATGTCGGCCTGAACCACTTTTACAAGAAGCGGTATCTCGAGGCCTTCAAGGAGTTCCAGACGGCCGCCGAGATCGACCCGAAATACGCCGAGGCCCGCTACAACATGGGCCGCGTCTACAAGATCCAGGGCTTTCTGAAGGAAGCGGCGCTCGAGTTCCAGGCCGCGGTCGCGATCGATCCGAACTACCTCGCCGCCCGCCGCGAACTCGATTCGATCAAGAGCTACCTCCAGCAGGATGTCTCGGCGGCCCTGAAAATCCAGGGCCAGGAAGAAGCCCTCCGGCAGCGCGTCCAGGAGGCCGGCACCAACACCGCCGAGAAGCGCGCACAGGAGCTGCTCCGCCAGGGGAAGACGGACGCCGCCCTCCAGGCCTTCGTCGAGGCCGTCCGCAGTGACCCCTACAATGCCCGCCTGCACAAGATGGTGGGCTTTCTGAGTTTCAAACAGGGTCGGTACAGCAACGCCCTCACGGCCTACGAGCAGGCGAAACGCCAGGCGCCCGACGATCCCGAAATCGATTACGCGCTCGGCCTGATCCACCTCCGGACCCAGAACTACGAGAAAGCCGCCGAGACGATCGAACGGGCGCTTGCCGCCACGCCGAACATGATCAAGGCCATCTACGCGCTCGGCGAAGCCTACGAAGGCCTGGGCCGGTACGAGGATGCGACGTTCCAGTTCCGCAAATGCCTCTCGATCGACCCGAACCTTTCGGAAGCGCAGAGCCGGCTGCGGGAACTTGCCGGCCGCCTCAGCTACACCTACTTCTCGCGAGGTACGTATTACTACCAACAGGGCGAGTTCGAAAAAGCCGAGGCGCTGCTTTCCCTGGCCCGCCAATACGGCGCTCTGACTCCCGATCAACGCCGCCAGGTCGAGGAAATGACCGGGGCCGCGCGATACTGGGTGGGCAAGAAAAAGGCCGAGGATGCCGAAAAGGCGGTTCGGCGCGAGATCACGTCCAGCGCCTACATCGGCAAGCCCATCAGCATCGAGGATGTCGTCCGGAATCCGACGGCATACATGGGCAAGGCCGTCGAGTGGGAGGGCGATGCCGTGTATTCCGACGAATCACGGGGGAACGAGCGGTATTTCGTGAATATGAACGGAAGCGTGAATCCCGATTCCAACATGGATTACACATTCGGCATCGTTTTCCCGAAGAGCCTCCCCAACGATCCCCGCGTAAGCTCCTATTCGCAGATCCGCGTCAAGGGCAAGATCGTCAAGATGGAGAAGCTGCTGAACACCTTCACCACGGTTCAGAGCTCCCGTCCCCAGCCGATCATCGAGGCATCCGAGGTGTCCTTCCAGCGCGAAAGCTACCCCGAGGCATTGAATATTCGGTACTATTGATTGCCTTCCGCGCGGCCATTCCTCGCATTATTCGCGTAGGGGCGCATTGCGATGCGCCCGGATTCGCCTCGAGCGATGTGGCTTCGGGCACTGGGCGGATCACGATCCGCCCCTACGGCCGGTTGCGGCGGAACGACACGGTTTTCGACCGGCTGTGCGCCGGGTCGGTGTCGTTGCGGGCTAATTGATACCTGGAGATATCATTCAGGTCGTGCCGCGTGAACCCGTCGGCCTCATACAGCGCCGGGTTCCAGGCGTCGGCGTTGCCGCACTCGCCGTCCTCGGTTTCCCCGATCAGGATGTATTCCTGCACGGATGCATGCCGGCGGATCAGATACGTCCAGTCCCCGATCGGCATCCAGGACCAGATCACGAGCTCGGGATCGTATGCCTTCAGGGCTGCGGCGAGGTCCAGCCGCTCGACCGGAAACACCGTCTCGATGTTCCACGACCCGTTGTCGGTGGCGACGATGCGGATCTGGCGGGGATGCTCCCCCTTTTCCCTGCGGCGCCGGAACACCCGGTGGATCGCCTCGTTCAGATGCTTCGACAGCCGCCCATCCCCCGCCCCGACCTCGAGAACCCGCGACCAGCCCGCATCGACGATGTACGCCGCGAGGGCGTTGACATGCGTGCGGTTGAACACCTCGAACACCGGCCGCGTCTTGTGGATGAACAGGGCGTCCCGCTCTTTCTGCGAAAGCGCGCAGAATGCCCGACACGCCTCCTCATACGAAGGAAACGCCTCACGCCGGAGGTGGTCGATCGGATCCTTGTCAGCCATGATTCCCTGAATATACGACACCCTGCCGCTCTTGTGAACGCCTGGCATCTTCAGATGAAAACAGCCGGGAGCAGTTCTGCCCCCGGCTGTCGGTGAATCGAGAAGCGACGATTACGGCTGAGCAGCCGCCTGCTTCGTCATCGTGATGGTACCGTTCGGAATCTCGGCATGGGGATTGGTCGACGTCGACTCGATCGTGCCGTTGAAAGTACTGCCCGAAAGGGTGCCGAAGAACCGAGCCTGGGTGTGATCCTCATCCGCAAACCGCACATATCCGGCAACCTTTCCCCCTTCGGAAACGACGAACCCGTTCACGGCAACGAAAGGCGGCAGAGAGTCCGGCTGGGAGTCGGAGAACGACTGGATGAGGCCATTGGCGTCGATGACGACGGTGAAGGCGTCTGCCGTGGCGCCGTTCTGTGCCGTGCCACTCCACGTGCCCTGGCATGCGGCTTTGTTGCTGATCTTGATTGCCGCCCCGGCTTCTTCGATGCCACCGTTTTGATTCCGGGCCTCATAGGTGGCACCGGTTTCGCTGGTCATCGTGGCGGTGACATTGATCGTTGTCTGAGGGGTGAGCAGTTGCATCTGAAGTCTGCCGTTCGCCAGAATTGCATAATTGCCGCTGCTGAAATCGAACATGTTGGTGTGGGTCAAATGACCGTTGAGATCGGCGTGGAAAGCGCCATACTCGTTATCCCCGCTGGGATCCAGGAGCCACCAGCCATGGATGGTTTCGTTGGTCAATACATTGGTCACCTGGCCTGCGGCGGTGGTGGCATCGGCGTTGAAAGCTGCCAGATCGACATTTTCGAGCGCTTCGGCATTGTTTGCGATCGTGTTCGAGATGTCTTTGGCGATCGATGCAATTCGGTCGCGGCTGTTCTGCGTCTGGCCTTCCAGGAAGTTTTCGAAGCTGGGAGCAATGGGATTGTTGGCCACCCATTTGCTGTACACGAGAACGCTTGCCGTTGTCGAGGCGTCGACGCTGAGGGGTGTGATGTCACCTTCCGAGATGCTGTTGTCGACGAGCATGCCCTTCAGCATGGGAATGGCAGTATCGCCTCGGACCAATTCGACCAGATACTCCGTACCTGCGATGGGCAGCGAAGCCGTTCCGACGATCTGGGTGTTCGTGGGGGACGTTGCCACATCGACAAAAACCGGAGTGCCGGCGGCTCCATTCGTATAGGGGGTGACTCTGAACTGGAGTTTTTCAGCAGCAATGCTGATCGGTGCCACTTGCCCGCGGACAGCAGCCGCAAAGGGGATTGGTGCTGCGCCGCCCGCAGCGCCTCCTGTGGATGCGACGATGGCAATCACAAATGCAGCTCCCAGAAGGGTGCCGATACCACCGCCGCCGCCGCAGCCGGCGACGACGATCATGGCGCCGATCAGGGAGACGCCGAGCATGAGACACAGGAGCTTCCTCATTTTGGATATTCCTCCACAACCTTCAAATTTTTTCGTGACCGGGAATTGAAGAACGTCCGAGAGAATAGCACACTTTGACGTTCGGTGAAAGCAACGGCACCGATTGGGGCCTGGCGATCGTCGAGTCCTGGAGCCAACGTGGAGGTTCGAGGAGTCTGTCTGGGGCGGGGCGGTACGTTCGATCTTTGGGCAGGGTGTGCAGAAAATTGGCAGTTCGGGATCCGGGGAGGAATGCCGATACTTTTATGTACCGCATTTGGGGCTGATATTCAGGCAAACCGTAAAGTGGCATGAATGTTGCTTCCTTGATGCGTTCACAACGTCCGGAGCAACTCGTCAGAGCAAACCGTCCGGCAGCTTTACCGATCTGATGGAGGATCCATCCCCATGTTCCGCAGTATTTCGATCGTTTGTTTTGTCATCGTTTGTCTGTTCAGCTTTTTGGCAGCGCCGGTCTCGGCCCAGGGCTACAATGACCTCGAGCTGGCCCCGGTCAGCGCCCCCCAGGGTTTCGAAAACAGCGTCAGCTTCGAAATCGCCTATTTCCAGAAGGTGAACGGTCAGAAGTTCGAAGTGTTCCCGCCGCGTGCCGAGAAAGAGAAAGATCTCGACCTGATCATGGCCCAGATCGTGCGCCATGTCATCGACACCGAATACAACGCCAAGGGCCGCTACCTCGACGAGACGACCCTCAACGACTCGACCCCCCAGGAGATCCAGCACCTCGTTTCGACCGACTTCGTCAGCAAGGCCTGGGGCAAATCCGGGCAGAAGGAAATCACGCATTACCTCCAGCAGAACAGCAACTTTCTCAAGCTGTTCCGGTTCGATGCCTATCTCGACTACGCCGATGACAAAGGCAGCTTCTTCAGCGGCCTCGACACGAACCCCGTCCTGTTCCGCTTCGGCCAGGAGCGCGGTCGCGACGTCGTGACGATCGTTTTCGTCAACCAGTCCGCCGAGTAACCCACAAAAAAACACCGGCCGGATCCCGCCTCGTGGCGGTCGATCCGGCCGGTTTCGTTTTCCGGCCGATCAGTTCGCGGAAGCGGCGCCCACGCCACTTCGGCTTTCACGCTCTTCGGTGGTCTTGCGGAGATAGTAGTCGTAATCACCCTCGTAGGACTTCAGGGCGCCGTGGTCGATTTCGAATACCCGGTTCACGAGATGATGCAGGAAATACCGGTCGTGACTGACGATCATGACCGTTCCATCGAAGTTCTGCAGCGCCTCGAGAAGCACCTCGCGGCTGGCGATGTCGAGATGGTTCGTCGGTTCGTCGAGCACGAGGAAGTTCACTGGCTGGGCCAGCAGGCAGGCGAGCATGACGCGCGTCTTCTCGCCGCCCGAGAGGATCGATACCTTCTTGTCGGAATCGTCGCCCGAGAACTGGAACGCGCCGAGCAGGTTCTTGATATACCCGACACTGGCCAGGGGAAGCCGCTCCTGGAGCTCCTCGAACACGGTGCGCTCGGGCTTGAGCACGTCGCAGGAATACTGGCTGAAATATCCCAGTTGAATGCCTGCGCCAAGGCTGAACGTGCCGCCTGTTGCCTCGGTCTGCTGGCTCACGATCTTGAGGAACGTGGATTTTCCCGCGCCGTTGACACCCGTGACGGCGATCTTGTTGCACCGCACCACGGTGCCGGTGACACCCGAAAAGACGGGAACCGACCGGCCGTCGGGAAGCGGCCAGGTTTTCGCCAAGTCCTTGAAGCTTGCCACGATGTCGCCGCTGCGCTTCGATGGCGGAAACTCGAACTTGATGACCTTGGGATCGGGCGGCACGACGATCCGCTCGATCTTCTCGATCGTCTTCACCCGCGACTGGACCTGGGCGGCATGGGAAGCGCGGGCCGCGAACCGGGCGATGAACTCCTCTTCCTTCGCCAGCATCGCCTGCTGACGCTTCTGGGCCGCGAGGAGCTGCTCGCGCCGGATCACCCGTTCCCGCAGGTAGAAATCATAGTCTCCGCTATAGGTGGTGATCGTCTCGCCCGCGACCTCGATGGTGCGGTTGCAGACACGCGTCATGAACTCCCGGTCGTGGCAGGTCATCACCAGCGAGCCCTTGAACTCCTTCAGCCAGCCCTCGAGCCAGAGAATCGACTCGATGTCGAGGTGGTTCGTCGGCTCGTCGATCAGCAGCACGTCGGGATTCAGCAGCAGGATACGGGCGAGGGCGATCCGCATCTTCCAGCCGCCCGAAAAGGTTTCGACGGGCTGCTCCCACCGGTCTGGGCCGATGCCCAGGCCGTTCAGGATCGTTTGGGCGTGCGTTTCCTTTTCATACCCGTCCAGATGCATGAACTCTTCCTGGATCTTGCCGTAGCGGGCCATCGCGGCATCGTCGAAGCCCCCGTCGGGGTCGGCCATGCGGTGCTCGAGCTCGTGAAGCTCTTTCCCGAGTTTGTAGACCCTTCCGGCGCCGGCCAGCACTTCTTCGAGAGCGGATCTGCCCGCCATCTCGCCCACCGTCTGGGAGAAATACCCGACGACGATGCCGGGAAGCACCGACACTTCCCCTTCGTCCGGCTTCTCTTCGCCCGTGATCAGGCGGAACACCGTGGTCTTGCCCGCGCCGTTGGGGCCGACGAGGCCGATCTTGTCCCCTGGCCGCACCAGGAAACTCGCATTCTGGAACAGGATTCGTTTGCCGTACGAGAGTTTGACGTTCGATAAATTGATCATGACGTTCTGCCGTGTCTGTTTCTGAAATGGGGATGGAAAGCCGGCGACGAAACCCCGGCTTCAGGGCGTCTTTCGGACGAGGATCCAGGTCGTGCCGTGGCTGCCGGCCCGGCCGCAGGGTGGGAACACCTCCGCCTTCTTGAAAGTTCGCGTGGCTTCCGGGTGGTCCTTGCACTTGTAAATGCCGCCGATGACGCACCGGTCTCCGGTTTTTCCGTTCATGACATGTCCTTCGATTCCGCAGATTTCGATTGTCTCGAGGAAGAGCCCATGGTATCACAAATACAGAGAGAAATGGGCGGTTCGTGTTCGGACGAAAGCATAATGATATATAAAATAAGGTATACTCGTAAGGCGGGCGGCTGGATGCTGGGCTTCGCGCCGGGGGCGCCGGTGCGGCTGGCGGCTCTGCTCGTCGGGCTGATCCTGTGCTTCCCGATGGCGGCATTCCCGGCGAAGCCGGTCGCGAAATACCTGCCCCCCTCCTGGAAGAGTCTGCGCAGCCTGGACCTGTCGATGAGCCGGAACGGCATCGGGAAACTCCTCGTCGGACTGGCCGCTCCGGACCTGGTGCCTTCTCCCGAGGAGCTTGCCGCGGGATTGAAACAGCCGGTGCGGTTCCCGGCCGCATCGCCCCGGTCTTCGGATCCGGCGCGGTTCGCTGCCGATCCCGTCGTGGTGCGGGTGCTGACGGCGAACCTCTTTCTCTTGCCGCCCCCGTTCGCGGCCGATCATGAGGCGCGCATGGACGAGTTCGCCCGGATGGTCCGGGGCAGGAATCCCGATCTCATCCTCGTTCAGGAGGTGTGGCTCGAAGGGTATCTGGCCGGCCTGCGGGCGCGTCTGCCGGAATACGACGCTTTCGCCCCCGAGCCGGCCCTCCGCAATCCGACAGGCCTCGCCATCTTTTCCCGGCTGCCCGTTGGCGATGCGCGATATCGCCTGTATCCCTCCCGGCTGGATTTCAACATGGAGGAAAAGCTGGCGGACAAGGGGTTTCTCGCCGTCGAATGCTCGATCGGGGATCGGCCCTTCTGGATCGTGAACACCCATCTCTACGCCCACAAGGGGGAGCTCGAGCGCAGCTTCACCGAAGCCCAGTTCGACACCGTGAAGGAGTTCTGTGCCGGTCTCGACGGGGCGGTCATTCTCGGTGGCGATATGAACATGGAGCCTTCCGTGTTGTTCCCGCGTCTCGGGGGAATGTTCTCGGTCGAGCCCGAGGGCGGCCGTACGGCTGTGAGGGGCGGGCCTGAGCGACGCATCGATTACGTGATGACCCGTTCATCTGCTGACTGGCATCTTGCGGGGCGATCGGAAGTCGTGACGGAGCCGATCGTTTCCGATCATTTTCCCGTGTCGGCAGAGATCACGCTTCACCGCGGAATGGCCGGTGCGGTGCCCGGCCCGTCGATGCGGGAGCAAAGAGGGGGCGCGTCCACGGGGCGGGCGGACGGTGTGAAATGAGCATGGACACCGGGGGGGCGAATCACAAGCGGACGGCCTTCTGGCTGTTCTGCGGCTTTTTTTGCTTCTATTTCCTGGGTCTGGGTGGCCACATCTACACGCCGGATGGGACCGTCATGTTTCACGTCACCCGGAATCTGGTGATGCATGGGAGAAGCGATATTCCGGAACTTGGCTCCTGGCCTGATTTCGGAGGGGCCCGGCAGACCGATGCGGAAACGGGGCGGCGGTTGTTTTATTCGAAATATGGCGTGGGGCTCTCGCTCTGCGCCATTCCGGCCTTCATTGCGGGAAAGGCGCTTGCTCCGCTGGTCGGCGAGCGAGAAAAAGAGCTCTTTTCGAATGCGGACATGAGAACGCATTACGAACTAGCCGGCGAGTTTGGAACGGCGACTCCGACGGGCAGGCTCTGGTACGAGGCCGAAAAGGAGAACTTCGACGTGGCGTTCGAAGCGTTTTCCGTGACGTGGACGATGCCGCTTCTCGTTGCCGGTATCGTCGCGGCGCTGTTTCTCACCTGCACCGGGCTCGGATACCCGACGCGGGCCTCGCTCGGGCTTGCCGTCATGGCCGGCGTCGCATCCCCGCTGTGGCACTATTCCAAAGAGTTTTTTTCCGAACCCCTGTCGGGATTCGGGCTGGCCTGGTTTTTCTTTCTTGCAGTTGCCGAAGCGAAACGGCCCGAGCCTGGACTCGGATGGCTCCTGTGCGGAGGGGCGCTCGGCACGCTTCTGGTGGCGAAGGTCGCCAATGCCGTCATTCTTCTCCCTTGTCTGCTGCTTTCGATCATGTATATGTATAGATATTCCATTCGCGGGATGGGGAGGGGGATGCTCCTCGTGATCGCCGGAGCGGCTGTCGGGGCGGGCATCGTTTGCGCCTACAACGTTCTGAGGTTCGGATCCGTCTGGTCGACCGGGTATGGTGACGAGGTCAACTGGTGGACCACCCCGTTCTGGGAAGGGGTGGCGGGACTGCTGTTCAGCCCGGGGCGTGGGGCGTTGATCTACTGCCCGCTTCTGTTTCTTGCGTTGGCCGGATTCCCGGCCTTCGCCCGCCGGTTTCCCCGGGAATCCGTGTTCATTGGTGGGGTGTTTGCCGCGCACCTTCTGCTTTATGCAACATGGCATGTATGGGAGGGCGGCTGGTGCTGGGGCCCGCGCTTTCTGGTGCCCGCCCTGCCGATCAGCCTCATTCCGGTCGTGACGCTGTTCGAACGGCCCCCGGCCGGCCGATTCTCGAGGCTGGCGATCCTTCTGGTTCTTGCCCTTTCGCTGGTCGTCGCGTTCAATGGTGTCATCGTAAGTTATAATGATTATTATAAATGGATAGACATCCTGTGCCGGGCAGGCGGGGCGGGTTCCACCCGGTTCGACGTGGAAAAAAGCTTCGCTCTCATGCGATGGAGCTGGGAACACTCCCCGCTTCTGAGATACTGGGGATTCCCGGTGAAGGATTATTTCGTGCTTCCGCGCGCCATTGCGCATCCGGGCCTGGTCCTGGCCCTGCTGGGCGCGGCCCTGCTCGGATTGATCGGAAGCTGCTGGCGTCTCGGGCGGGAACTGGCTTCTTCAGACCTGCCCGGGGTACAACGCACGTCATGAATCCCGGAGGAACACGTCACCATGAGCCATGAGGCCGTTCTGACCGGCTGGCGCCGGACCTGGCACGAGATCATCTTCGAGTCGGACACGCCGGCGGGTCGTGCCTTCGATCTGTTGCTGATTTTCAGTATCCTCGCGAGCTTCGGCCTCGTGGTGCTCGAGAGCGTCGCCTCGATCGAGGCCGGATACGGCTGGCTGCTGCGCGCCGGCGAATGGCTCTTCACAATATTGTTCACGATAGAATATGTCATGCGCCTGGCGTGTGTCCTGCGGCCTTGGAACTATGCGACCAGCGCGCTCGGCCTGATCGACCTGCTGGCGGTTCTGCCGACCTATCTCGCGGTGCTGCTTCCCGGTGCCCACGTGCTGATCTCCCTGCGTATCCTGCGCCTGCTGCGCATTTTCCGTATCCTCAAGCTGGGTCATTACCTGAGCGAGGCTGCGGTACTGCAACGGGCGCTGGCGGCGAGCAAGCCAAAGATCATCGTCTTCCTGCTCACCGTGTCGGCGCTCGTTACGATCATCGGCTCGGTCATGTACGTGATCGAGGGGCCCGAACACGGCTTCACGAACATTCCCGTGAGCATCTATTGGGCCATCGTGACGATGACGACCGTCGGGTTCGGCGACATCACGCCGAAAACCCCTCTCGGCCAACTGTTCGCGGGCATGGTCATGATTCTCGGCTATGGCATCATCGCCGTGCCCACAGGCATCGTCACCTCGGAGATGACCCGCCAGGCCAAGAAGGCCGACGAGAAGGTCAGCTCCCAGTGCTGCATGGCCTGTGCCGCCGAGGGACACGATGCCGACGCGAAGTTCTGCAAATACTGCGGCGCGGCCTTGTAAAGGCGCAGAAAAAACGGGCTGCCACCCCGTGGTGACAGCCCGTTCCGACGGATTTCGTCAGGGGATCAGGCGATCCGCTCCTTGCCCTGCTTGATCAGCTTGGCGAGCAGACCGTGGATATCCTTGAATCGGCTGGTGAGGATCATCGAGGCGATGATGTAGGGCTTGTAGCCGGCTTCCTTGTAGGTCTCGATGCGGTACCGGTCGAACACGCTGGCGGCGACTTCGCCGGCCTGGCATGAGACGTCGGTGATGTCGGCGGGCAGGCAGTGCATGTACAGCGCCTTGCCCTTCTTGGTGAGCTTCATCATCGCCTCGGTGCACTCCCAGTCCTTGAACTTGGCGTTGTTGGCGAGGCACTGCTTCTCGAGGGCCTTGAGGCCGTCGTGGTCCTTCTTGCGGAGCAGTTCGGTGCGCTTGCCCATGACGGCGTACGGCGCCCAGCTCTTCGGATACACGATGTCGGCGCCCTTGAAGGCTTCCTTCATGCTGGTGCACTCGGTGAACGAGCCGCCGCTCTCCTTCGCGTTCTTCTTGGCGACCTTGATGACGTCGGGAATGAGCCCGTAGCCCTCGGGGTGCGCCAAAGAGACTTCCATGCCGAAACGGGTCATCAGGCCGATGATGCCCTGCGGCACGGAAAGGGGTTTTCCATAGCTGGGTGAATATGCCCAGGTCATCGCGATCTTCTTGCCCTTCAGCTTGTCGAGACCGCCGAAATGCTCCTTGAGCCAGGCCAGGTCGGCCATCGCCTGCGTCGGGTGGTCGATGTCGCACTGGAGATTCACGACCGCCGGCCGCTGGGGCAGCACGTCGCGCTCGAATCCGTCGTCGAGGGCTTCGCCGACTTCGCGCATGTAGGTGTTGCCGGCGCCGAGATACATATCGTCACGAATACCAACGACTTCAGACAGGAAGGAGATCATGTTGGCGGTCTCGCGCACGGTCTCGCCGTGGGCGATCTGCGACTTGCCCTCGTCGAGGTCCTGGACGGCGAGGCCGAGCAGGTTGCAAGCCGATGCGAACGAGAAGCGGGTGCGGGTCGAGTTGTCGCGGAACAGGGAGACGGCAAGGCCGGAGTCGAAGCACCGGGCCGAGATGTTTTCCCTGCGCATGAGTTTCAGCAGATCGGCGATCGCGAGGATCTGCTTGAGTTCGTCGACGGACTTCTCCCAGGTCAGCAGAAAATCCTTCCCGAACATCTTGCTCTTGTAGCTCTTGATCTCTTTCAACAGGGAATTCAAATCAGACATTGGTCTCCATTCCTTTTTTCATGTATTTCCGTACACGCCGAACCCGAGGTTCGACCGCAGGGACAAGTGATTATATCCAACGCCTGGGGATTGCACAATAGCCGGCGTCGATCTCCCGGGTTATCGGTTGCCCGGCCGCACGTCCGAAGTGGAAGTTTTCAGGGAATTTCCGTGTCAAGCACGCGAAGTCGCCCCCGGGCTTCGATTCTGAGCCCCCTGCTGACGACCACGTCGCCCCATGTTCGGAACGGCGCCGGCGGAAGATACCCGTGCTTCGTGGGGCTGTAGCTGCCTTCGACGCCGGTCATGGCCCCAAT